>CAZGKJ010000028.1:0-14358 GCA_964525955.1 uncultured Candidatus Bathyarchaeia archaeon | reverse complement strand
ATCTCCGGATGCCTGAGGGGGAGCTCCACCATCTCCCTTATCCGCCTGATGGCCTCATCGAGGCCCCCTATATCCTCATAGGTTGTTCGGGTCGTGATCTCAAGCTCTGGAACAGGCTCGCTTAGGATCGTGATCTCGGTTGTGGGGGCTATCTTGACGATGCCGGCGGGCCTGGTGTTCACCACCGTGAATGGAACAGAGTGGCCAAGCATTGTTATCAGGATCGTATCTCCCCTGGTGCAGGGCCTATCGATGAGGCGATCCTTGACGAATCTGACGAAGTCACTGTCGACGCTGATCCGTATATCTACGGGTGCGAGCTTCACCGACTTCGCATAGGAGACATTCGCCTTTCTAACAGTGACGAACTCGTTTATGGAGACGCCGCAGTTCTTCCTTATGAAGCCGTCTATCCTTATTAGGCCGAGGCCCTGATCCTCTGGGTATGCCGGCCAGGCCTTCGCCGCCGTGCTCTTCTTCCCTATGATCTCGATGACGTCTCCGACTGTCACCCCTATGGCCTTCATCGCTGCGGAGTCTATCCTGGCGATTCCCCGCCCTACGTCTCTCTGCTGTTTAGCCTCAGCCACCTTCAATTGGATACTGCTCAAGGAGAATCACCTTGAGAGGCGTATGAAGAGTGGGGCGCAGAACCATATAAACGTTAAGGAGTTATAATCAATCGGTTTTCAGCCTTTTTAGATGACTCCACACTCCTCAGCCAGGCTCTTAGCTTCCTCGGATGTGAGCTTCACCTCATCGAGTATCGTATAGCGTCCAGGCCTGATCCACCTCGCCCTCACCAACGCCTCCACGATGTATCTCGGCTCTATGCCCAGCTCCTCAGCCGTCGTGGGAGCCCCCACAGCCCTCAGCCTCTCCCTTATCTCCATCCAGTTGAGGCCGTGGAGCTTCGCCATCATTATCGTTCCGACGCCGCACTGCTCGCCGTGGAGAGCAGGCCTCGGGGCGATCAAATCTAAGGCGTGGCTGAATAGATGCTCTGAGCCGCTGCAGGGCCTGCTGCTGCCCGCTATGCTCATGGCGACGCCGCAGCTCACCAAGGCCTCTATGAGGGTTCTGATGCCCTCCTCCTCCCCCGCCCTGATAAGCTCGGAGCTCCTCATCACCAGGTTGGAGCTCATCAGAGCGAGGCTGGCGGCATATTCACCGTAGTATTCGCCGTTCACCTCGTGGGCGAGCCTCCAATCCCTGACGGCTACAACCTTCGCTATGACATCTCCGCAGCCGCTCGCCGTCAATCTATAGGGGGCGCTGGCTATCACCTGGGAGTCAGCCACAACGGCTATGGGCGCCACAGCCTTCACCGAGTAGGGTCTCCCCAGACCCTTGATGGAGGCGAGGGAGCTGGCTATACCGTCGTGGGAGGCCGTCGTTGGGGCGCTGATGAAATCTATATGGCTTCTGGCCGCAGCCATCTTGGCGACGTCGATGACCCTACCCCCGCCGACCCCTATAACAACCTCGGCGCCCATGGAGGAGGCCTCCCCAGCCACCCTATGGACGGTGTCGAGATCCGCCTTTAGGGCTGATGTCGCCTCCACCTCCAATCCGCTTCGCTTCAATATCTCGACGGCCCTCTCACCCGCCACCTTGAAGGTCTTCCTCCCAGAGACGATGAGGGCCCTCTTGAAGCCCAGCTCTACGCATATCTCCCCCAGATCGTTTAGGACTCCGGCTCCTACGAGGACGATCCTCGGCAGCTCTATTCTATGGGTCTCCTTCAATCTCCTCGCTAAAACAACTACCCCTTAGAGTTAAAAGGGTTTAACGGGAAAGATTTTTAAAGAACACACTTTTATGATACATGACCCTCCTTCTGGGAGATCATCTTAGAGTATTCCTCTGGGGAGCAGGGATGCATCGCTTAGAGCCCTTGAGGGGGACGACGACCGTAGGAGTCGTCTGCAGCGATGGGGTGATACTGGCAACTGACACCAGGGCGACGATGGGAACCTACGTCGCCAGCAAGAGGGCGAAGAAGGTCTATAAGATAACCGACCGCCTGGCTATGACCGTAGCAGGGGGCGTAGCCGTAGCCCAGAGGGTTGTCGAGATACTCAGGGCTAACGCCCGCCTCTTCGAGCTGGAAAATGGCAGACCCATGCCAATCTCAGCAGCCGCCCGATTGGTGTCAAACCTCCTCTTCTCAAACCGAGAGGAGGGTATGCCTCTACCCCTCCAAGCCCTTGTAGCCGGCTTCGATGAATCCGGCCCCCACATCTACTCCCTCGACCCCTTCGGAAGCGTCACGGAGGAGAGGGTTGTCTCAACGGGATCGGGGTCTCCCATCGCCTACGGAGTCCTGGAGGATCAGTATAGAGAGGGGAGAACCGTCGATGAGATGCTTCCAATAGTCGTCAGAGCTGTGGACTCAGCTATGAAGCGAGACGTGGCGAGCGGAGACAGCTTCGATGTGGCAGTCATCACGAAGGAGGGTTTCAGGGAGCTGACGGCTGAGGAGAAACGCGCCCTGCTGAGTTGATATGAAGGCTGCTCAGAGATCTCAGGGTCTCTCCTACGCGGAGATCAGGACTTCCATACTTGAGAATATCCCACAGGAGATCGGCATCACCAGAATCGAGTTCGAGGGGCCTCGTATAGCCATCTACACGAATAGGCCTGAGATGTTGATGGAGAGAAGCTACATCGTCGCCGACATAGCGAGCTCCATAAAGAAGCGGGTTGTCATACGTTCAGATCCCTCGGTTAGGGTGCCGGAGGAGGAGGCTGAGAGGGTTATAAGGGAGGTCATACCGAGGGAGGCAGGCCTAGTTCAGATATACTTCGACCCAACCCTCGGAGAGGTCATCCTCGAGGTGGAGAAGCCTGGCATCGCCATAGGTAAAGGTGGATCACATCTCCTGGAGATCGTTAAGAGAACCCGTTGGAGTCCGAGGGTTGTCAGGTCTCCGCCGATTCCATCGCTGACGATTAAGCAGATCAGGGGCTTCCTCTACTCGAAGAGCCGTGAACGTGAACGCTTCCTCAGGGAGGTTGGGGAGGTCATCTTCAGACCAATGTTCCAGCCGGCGGGCGATGTGAGGGTGACCTTCCTCGGAGGCGTCAGGCAGGTTGGACGGTCAGCCATATTGGTGAGGACGAGGGAGAGCAGCATCCTCCTCGACTGCGGCATAAATCCAGCCACCCTCAACCCCATCGAGGCATATCCCAGGCTCGACGTAGAGGAGTTCGACCTCAGAAGCCTCGACGCAGTGGTCGTAACCCATGCACATCTCGACCACTGCGGCTTCCTCCCCTACCTCTTCAAATATGGCTACGACGGCCCCATCTACTGCTCCAAGCCTACGGCCAGCCTGATGGTGCTGCTGCAGAGCGACTACCTCGACGTGATGAGTAAGGAGGGGAGGGTGACCCCCTACAGCCCGGAGGACATAAGGAAGGTGATACTGCACACGATTCCATTGAGCTATGGGGAGGTCACGGATATCGCTCCGGATGTGAGGTTGACGCTTCATAATGCGGGTCACATCCTCGGCTCCTCCATCGTCCACCTCCACATAGGGAGGGGTCTCCACAACATCGTCTATACGGGAGACTTCAAATTCGGCTATACACAGCTCCTCCAGCCGGCTGCGACGCAGTTCCCGAGGGTTGAGACCCTCATCATGGAGAGCACCTATGGAGCTCCGGAGGATGTGGCTCCTCCAAGGGTGGAGACGGAGGCGGAGTTCGTGAAGATAGCCAACCACGTCCTGAAGAGGGGGAAGGTTCTGATACCTGTGCCAGCCGTCGGCAGGGCTCAGGAGATCATGATGGTCATAAACAAGTATATGGAGATGGGGGAGCTCACAGAGGTGCCGGTCTACATCGAGGGGATGATCTCCGAGGCCACCGGAATCCACACCGCCTATCCAAACTATCTCTCAAATGAGATCAAGGATCAGATTCTCAGGGAGGGTCGAAACCCCTTCGAGTCGGACTACTTCACCGTGGTGAAGCAGCCTGATATGAGGGATGAGATCGCCGAGGGAGGCCCCTGCATCATATTGGCGACGGCTGGGATGATGGAGGGTGGCCCCGTCATCGAATATTTCAAGAGGTTGGCGCCCTGGGAGGAGAATGCGCTTATCTTCGTCAGCTATCAGGTGGCTGGAACCCTTGGGAGGCGCATACAATCCGGTTTGAGGTCTGTTCAGACGATGAACAGCGAGGGGAAGCTGGAGGTGATCAACGTCGAGATGCAGGTCTACACCGTTGAGGGATTCTCAGGGCACTCGGATCGACGTCAGCTATTGAGCTATGTGAAGCGTATCAGGCCTACGCCTAAGAGGGTTCTCATCGTCCATGGTGAGGAGTCTAAATGTGAGAGCATGGTTAGGGCCCTATCAAGGTTTAGGGGCTTGGAGGTCTACGCCCCGAGGCTTCTTGAGACCTCGAGGCTGGCTTAGCGCTCTCTACCCCTCCATATCCTCACGGTTTTCGGCGTTAATATCACCCTCTCCTCCCCAAGTCTGGCTATGTCACCATCTATGAGCTTTGTATATTCATTCAGCTCGTTTATCGCCCTCTTCACATCCTCTATGCTCCTCTTGGCGAGGGGTGCCACATTTGTGATGACGATGTTTCCAGCCCTCACCTCAGCCTTTATGAGGTCTACATCCTCGTAGGCTCTGAGGGGGATGGCTTTGATATATATCTCCCTCGAACCCCCCTCCCCCTCACGCTTACCTATAAGCCTGTTCATCACGCCCTTCATCTCATCCCCCTTTATAGGGAGTCGCCTCGAATGATCAACAACGCCTCAACTTAATATCTTTACCGTATCCTATCTGAATTGATGCCTAAAGGGGCGTCTATGAGGCTTAGGAATAGGCATAGGCTGAGGAGGAGGGATATCAAGAGGCTTAGGGAGGAGGCTGGAATCCTGCTTCCGGAGGTGGAGGCGCTTGAGGAGGCGGAGATGGAGGATGGAACCATCGTCTACCTGGCGGGAGACTCCATAATAATGGCGAGGAGAGATGGAGTCCTCATACCGACGCTGAGGTCGCCGATCCTCGACGCCCTTCCCTCCATCGTCGTCGATATGGGGGCCATCCCCCACATCTGTAATGGGGCTGACGTTATGGCTCCAGGCGTAGTCGATGTAAGGGGCGAATTCAAGGCCGGAGAGATCGTCGTCGTGAGGGATGAGAGGCATGGCAAGGCGTTGGCCGTTGGGAGAGCCCTCTTCGACTCAGGGGAGTTGAAGACCCTTAAGCGGGGGAGGGTGGTGGAGAATCTACACTACGTCGGCGACAGGCTCTGGAGGGCTGGTTAAGGCTTTATACATCCATCGAGGTTGAGATGTGAGATGAAGGTGGTGGGTGGGCCAAGCTCCATGGAGCTTGGCAGGAGGGTGGCTGAGGCCCTCGGCCTCGAGCTGATAGAGGCGTCGACGAAGAGGTTCCCCGACGGGGAGTTCTACTTCAGGTATCTACAGCCGATAGCTGGGGAGGAGCTCCTCATAGTTCAGAGCCTCTACCCCCCTCAGGATGAGCATCTAATGGAGCTCCTCGCAATGACATATACGGCGAGGGATCTGGGGGCCTCGAAGATAACTCTGTTCATCCCCTATCTCGCATATAGTAGGCAGGATGAGAGATACCTCGACGGCGAATGCCTAACCTCAGATCTGGTGAGACATCTACTGGAGGGGGTTGGGGCGGACGCCCTATACACGGTTGATGTCCACAGCATGAAGGTCTTGGAGCGATATAGGATTCCAGCCTACAACCTCACGGCGGCTGGGGAGCTGGCGAGATACTTCGCCGATAGAGGGTTGAAAGACCCCCTCATCCTCGCCCCAGACGATGAGGAGATGGCCTTAGAGAGGGTGAGATACGCCGCCGAGGTGATCGAAGCCGAGTATGACAGCCTCAAAAAGGAGAGAGACCGATATACGGGTGAGATAAAGACCTACGCCAAGGAGCTGTCGGTCAGGGGTCGAGACGTCATCATAATCGACGACATCATAAGCACGGGGAGGACGACGGCCAACGCTGCGAGAATCCTAAAGGAGATGGGGGCGGCGAGGGTCTATGCCGGGGTGACGCATCTACTGTTGAGGGGGAACGCCTTAGAGCTGATTAAATCCGCTGGCGTTGAGGAGGTGGTGGGAACAGACAGCGTTCCAGGCAGCCTATCAAGGGTGTCGGTGGCGCCCCTCATCGCCGAGGCTCTAAACCCGTAAGATTTATCTCCCCCATCGGGTGAGGCGTGGGAAGGGTTATGGGTCCCCTCGACGATATCCGAGTTCTCGACTTCACCCACGTCTACTTCGGCCCCTACTGCACCATGGTCCTCGCCGATCTGGGGGCTGAGGTTATAAAGGTTGAGCCGCCCTGGGGGGAGGTGGCGAGGTTCTATCCTCCACTGGTCGGAGGTGTAAGCCCCGTCTTCCTCTACTTCAACAGGAATAAGAAGGGGATCGTCCTCAACCTCAAGCATCCTAAGGGACGTGAGATCACCCTCGAGCTGGCTAAGAGGAGCGACGTCCTCGTCGAGAACTTCAAGCCGGGGACAATGGAGAAGCTGGGCTTAGGCTACGAGGATGTTAAGAGGGTGAATCCACGCATCATCTACGCCAGCCTAAGCGGCTTCGGCCTCTCAGGCCCCTACTCTAAGAGGCCCAGCTTCGCCCCCATGGGCTCAGCCATGAGTGGATGGTATAGGCTGACCGGGGACATCATCGACCCCGAGGGGCCTCCGATCAGGCCTGCGGAGTGGCATGGAGACCTCGACCCCGGGCTTTGGGCCGTCATCTCCATCCTCGCAGCCCTTAGACATAGAGACCGAACAGGAGAGGGGCAGCTCATCGACGTCGCCCAGCTGGACTGCATGATCGCCCAGACCGGTGTCAGCATAACGCAGTATACGACGACGGGTAAGCTCCCATGGCAGATCAGGAAGGAGTATCACGTCCTATCCACCTTCGACATGTTCAAGGCTAAGGATGGATGGGTCTACATCGGAGCCGACCCCAGAATGAGGGAACGCCTATGCAGGGCGATGGGCGTCGAATCCATAGAGTCGAGGGAGCAGCTTGAGAGGTGGGTCGCCGAGAGGACTGTTCAGGAGGTGGTTGACGCCCTCGTCGAGGCCGAAGTCCCCGTGGCCCCGATACTGCAGATCAATGAGACCATAGAGAATGAGCAGGTGAAGGCGAGGGGCATCATCAAAGCCATAAGGCATCCAACAGCTGGAGAGGTTAGGCTTCCAGGATTCCCAGTTAAGATGAGCGGCTTCAGGGCTGAGATAAGGAGTCCGGCTCCACAGCTTGGAGAGCACACGGAGGAGGTTTTGAGAAGCCTCCTCGGCTACGGCGACGGGGAGATAGAGGAGCTCCGGAGGGAGGGGGTTATAAACTAACCCTTTATAGGGTCAGCCCCTATCTCTCTTGATGCCCAGCTTCGAGGAGCAGCGTCGAAGGATGGTTCAGAGATATAGGAGGCTCGGCTACATAAAAACTGAGGCGATGGCGAGGGCGATGCTCAGGGTTCCGAGGGAGGAGTTCATGGATCCCGCCTACGTCGAGTATGCCTACGTCGATCAGCCCTTCCCCATACCAGGAGACGGCCGTCAGACGATCTCAGCCCCCTATATGTATCCCGTCTTCTATGAGCCCCTCCAGTTGAAGAGGGGGGATAGGGTGCTGGAGGTTGGAGCCGGATCGGGTTATGGAGCCGCCCTCGCCTGGGAGCTCGTCGCCCCAGACGGCCTCGTGGTCTCCATAGAGATCAACCCCGTCACCTACCGCTTTGCGAGGGAGAACCTCAAACGGACGGGGTATGATAAGGTCATCCTAATCCTCGGCGACGGCTCGCTGGGCTATCCCCCTGAAGCCCCCTACGATGCCATCTGTATAACGGCCTCCTGCCCAGATATCCCCCCTCCACTCATAGAGCAGTTGGCCTCCCCTGGGAGATTGATGGCTCCTGTGGGGAGTCCCAACAGCCTCTTCGGCCAGGATCTCGTGCTCCTCGAGAAGGATGAGAGGGGTAGGATTCAGAGGAGGAAGCTGATGAAGGTGGCCTACGTGCCTCTCATAGGGAAGTATGGCTGGTCAACGAGGTAGGGAGGATGAGATTCGGCCTTATCTCAAGGATGGATCTCCGAGAGGCCCTGGAGGTGGCGAGGAGAACCCTAAGCCACCTTGAGTCTAGGGGCATCGAGACCCTCGTGGAGGAGGAGACCGCCGATGCCCTAGGGGTGGAGGCCACCCCCCTAGGCGAGATGGATGTAGACATCCTCATCGTCGTCGGAGGCGATGGAACCATATTGAGGGCGGCGATGGGGTTGAGGAATCCATCGACTCCCATTCTCGGCGTCGATATGGGGCGTAAAAGCTTCCTCGCCGAGGTGAGACCCGAAGAGGTGGAGGAGGCCATCGAGCGTATATTGAGGGGAGATTACAGGGTGGAGAGATGTCTAAAGCTCTCCTCCAGATGCGGTGATCAAGAGCTGCCAGACAGCCTAAACGAGGTGCTCGTGGCCACGTCGACGCCCTCTAAGATGGCTGAGATGGAGATCTACATCGACGGCGTCCATCTCCTCACCATCGAGGCGGACGGCGTGATGGTGGCGACGCCCACCGGTTCGACGGCCTACAACCTCTCAGCCGGAGGCTCCATACTTGCGCCCGGGGTGGAGGCGATGATCCTCACAGCCATCTCACCCTACAGCTACTTCAGAAGCATCGTCCTCCCCTCAAGCAGCCATATCCTGATGGAGGTTAAGAGGCCGAGGGCTGGAGCCGTCGCGATGGTCGACGGCCGCTTCCAGATGAATCTAGCCCCTGGATCGACGGTTGAGGTTTGGGCTTCCCCCCATAGGGCGAGCTTCATCAGATTCAACTCCTTCTATAGAAGGTTGAGGAGGAGGCTTAACCCTGGGGGATAAGAGGATACTCATCCTAGACGCCTCAGCCCTCATCTCAGGCTTCCAGCCTCCGGAGGGGTATGAGGTCTACACTCCGCCCTCCATCTTAAATGAGGTGAAAGCGAGCGGAGTCTCGATGATTAGGTTGAGCTCCATCCTGGAGAGGGGTAGACTCAGGGTTAAGGCGCCGGAGGGGAGATTCCTCGACGATGTGGAGGCATCATCCATCGAGCTTGGAGAGGCATCAGCCCTCAGCGATGCGGATAAGGAGGTTTTAGCCCTCGCCCTGGAGCTCAAATCCCTCGGCGAAGTTGAGATCGTCTCCGACGACTATTCTATTCAGAATATGGCTGAGGCCCTCGGCATAGGCTATCGGGGGTTGACCACGAGGGGTATTAGGAGGCAATTCAGATGGCTCCTATACTGCCCTGGATGTCGAAGGGTTTTTGAGACTCCTCCCCCCGACGGCCTATGCCCCTACTGTGGCTCTGAGGTTAGGCGTAAACCGGTTGAGGCTCACCCCCTTCGGGGTAGGAAGACTCCATAGCCCCTCGGAGCCGTCACCTCCCCATCCTCCATGATCACCTCACCTCTGAGAATTGTCTTCACCGGTTTTCCCCTCCCCCTATAGCCCTCGAAGGGGGTTCTCCTCTGCCTCGAGTGGAGTTGGCCACCCCTGATCTCGAACTCCCCCTTAAGGTCGACGAGGACGAGGTCTCCATCGGAGCCGACGGCTATAACACCCTTCCTCGGATAGACTCCCAGAAGCCTCGCAGGATTCTCGGCGAAGACCTCCACAAGCCTCCGCAGAGATATGAGGCCTCGATTTACGGCGTCCAGCATCAGTGGAAGCGTCGTCTCGACGCCTATCCCCCCTGAGGGGGCTTCAAAGATGTCGCTCCAACCCCTCTCCTTCTCCTCCTCCGTGTAAGGGGCGTGATCGCTGGCCACCACATCTATGACGCCGTCTCGCAGCGCCTCCCAAAGTCTCCTCCGATCCTCGCCGCCCCTCAGCGGTGGATCCGTCTTCGCATAGGGTCCAAGCCTCTTGAGGTCTTCGGCCGTTAGGAAGAGGTAGTGGGGGCAGGTCTCACCGCTGACCCTCAACCCCTGAGACTTCGCCCATCTCAGGGCGTCTATAACCCCCGAGGCTGAGATGTGGCAGATGTGGAGGTGAACTCCGGCCCAGGAGGCGAGTTGGATAACCCTCCAGGCGGCCTCCACCTCTGCGATGGCAGGCCTATACTCAGCGTGAGCCAGGGGATCTCCACGCCCCTCCTCCCTCGCCCTCCTCCTCCACCTCTCAACTATGTCCCCATCCTCGGCGTGGATGAGGCATGGCCTATCAAGCTGGGCGATTACCTGGAAGTTCTCCAGCATCTGCCCATCAGATGCGTATAGCTCCCTGAACCTGGAGGTCATGAAGGTCTTATAGGCGGCTGCCCCCTCCTCAGCCATCGCCCTCAGCTCTTCAGCTGAGACCTCTCCAGCCCCAGCTATCAGGGCGAAGTCCACAACGGATTTGCCGCTTCCTATGCGAACCTTCTCCCTGAAGGCCTCGGCTGTGACCACGGGTGGAACCGTATTGGGCATCTCACCCACCGTTGTGACTCCCCCAGCCGCTGCGGCCCTGCTCCCAGATTCGAAGTCCTCCCTCTCCGGGTGGCCTGGGTCTCTGAAGTGGACGTGCATATCAACCATGCCTGGTAGGATGAGCAGCCCCTCGGCGTCTATCACCCTATCAGCCTCTGGGACGTGGCTCTCCTTAGCTATGGAGACTATGACGCCGTCCTCGATGGCTATGGAGGCCTCGACGAGGCCGGAGGAGGTTATGATCTTTCCTCCCCTCACCAATACATCAGCCCTCAAGAGATCACCCATCCATCACCTCTCGGGAGGGGAATTAAAGGTATCCATCAACCCTTTAAGAAGAAAGGCGGCCAGGGTTGAAAGCCGGTCTAGGATTGTTGACCTCAGGTCTAGATTGATAGGAATATATTGGTTGAGGGGGAGGTGATACCGATGAACTCTGAGGATGTCTTCGAGGCTGTCTCACACCCCCTACGCATCAGGATTCTTAGGGCGCTGGAGGAGAAGCCTATGAGATTCAGCGACCTTAAGAGGAGGCTTGGAGTTAGGAGTGGGGTCATCTCGACTTCCACCTAAAGAAGCTGGATGGACTCGTCGATGTCGATGAGTTTGGTAGATATGCGTTGACTGAGGAGGGTTATAAAGCCCTTCAGGCCATAGAGGTTATATCGAGATATGGGTGGCAGAGGAGGTCTCTATTAATCAACATCGCCCTATGCATCCTCGTCAACATATATGTCCTCATCTTCCATAGGAAGATGCTCATCTTCATCCTTCCCCCAACGATGGCTTGGATGGCCTTCTACACCTATTGGAGCCTCGTGAGGAGGAGTGTCCGGATACTGGAGTCTTCAAAGGCTGTTAAGGGGAGGGGAAGATATGAGGGCTGTAGAGGTTGAGGGACTGATTAAGAGATTCGGGGATTTTGAGGCTCTAAGGGGATGCAGCTTCAACGTTGAGGAGGGGGAGGTCTTCGGCCTCATAGGGCCTAATGGGGCTGGGAAGACTACGACGCTGAGGATAATAGCGACGCTACTTAAACCGACGGGGGGCGTGGCGAAGGTCTTCGGCCTCGACGTTGAGAGGAGAGCAGACGAGGTTAGACAGGTGATCAGCTATCTCCCCGAGGAGGCTGGGGCGTATAGAAATCTCTCTGGGGAGGAGTATCTACGCTTCATCGCCTCCCTCTACTCCGAGGACGTCGAGGAGATGGTGGAGGAGGGTGGACGCATATCAGGGTTGGGGGAGAGGCTGAGGGATAGGATCAAGACCTATAGCAGGGGGATGGTTAGGAGGCTTCTCCTCGCCGGGGCGTTGATGGTCTCACCTAGATTAGCCATCCTCGACGAGCCGACTTCGGGACTCGACGTCATCTACGCCTACGAGGTGAGGAGGCTGATAAAGGACTATGCGGAGGAGAGGGGGACAACCATACTGCTGTCAAGCCACAACATGCTTGAAGTTGAATATCTCTGCGACAGGGTCGCCCTGATAGATGGAGGAGTAATCATAGAGGAGGGAAGCCCAGGGGAGCTGAAGGAGAGCTATGGAGCGGAGAACCTTGAGGAGGTCTTCATGGAGGCGACTGGACGTGGCTAAGGCACTCCTCACCCTCATATCAAAGGAGGTTAAAGAGCTCCTCAGAGACCCGAAGATACTCCTCGGAATAATCGTGATGCCACTCATACTCTTCCCAGCGATGGGCTCGGCGATCAGGGTTTCCCAGAGATCCGTAAGCAGGGCGGTTAGACGTATGGCCATAGCGGTATACAACGAGGATGGAGGGCCAGCATCCCAGGAGCTCATAGCATTCCTCTCGAAGGATAACGAGGTTTCCATCATAGAGGCTGAGAATCTCGATGAGGCTCTCAGGAGGTTTATGGAGGTCGACTCATCGATCCTCCTCTACATACCAGATGGATACTCAGAGAAGATGGCCTCTGGGGAGAGATGTATGCTGAGACTCTATGCACATCTGAGACGACTCAACATGGCCGAGACCGGCAAGGCATCATCCGTCGAGCAGCTTCTCATGATCTACGGCGAGGAGTGCAGCCTTAAGAGGATCAGGAGGATCCTGGAGGAGGCTGGAGAGGAGCTCCAGCCAGAGGCCGTTAGGAGGCCGATCTCCATCTCCTATGCATCGATCATGAGGGGTGTCGTCCTCGACATCCCTCCACAGGCGATCTTCGGGGTCATCATGTCCCAGAACCTCATGCTGCCGGTGATGATCATGATGATGAACGTCTTCGCTATTCAAATGGCCGCCACGAGTATAGCGCTGGAGAAGGAGCAGAAGACCCTTGAGACCCTGATGACGTTGCCCGTTGGGAGGATGACGATCCTCGCTGGCAAGCTCTGCGGCTCCATCCTAATAGCGATAGCGGGAGCCATCTCCTACATGATAGGCTTCTCATACTATATGAAGTCAACCCTCGGCTTCATCCCTCAACTCACCATGGAGACCCTTAGGGAGGCTGGGTTCAGGCTCTCCCCCCTCGGCTTAGCCCTCCTCGGAGCGGTGATCTTCCTCACCCTCCTCCTCTCCCTCGCATCATCCCTCTCCATAGCCGTCTTCGCAGAGGATGTTAGAAGCGCCCAGAGCCTCGTGGGGTTGATCTACATACCGATGATGATACCCTTCATCATCCTGATGTTCACAGACGTCGACATGCTTCCAGGTGGTCTAAGATGGCTGATGCTCATAATCCCCTACACCCACGCCGTCATCGCCTCAAAGGCGATCTTCCTCGATAGATACATCCCCGTACTCACAGCCGTCACATATATGACCATCTTCACCCTCACCATCCTCCATATAACGACGAGGATCTTCTCAACCGAGAGGATAATAACAGCGAGGATTAGGAGGTGGAGGATTGGGAGACGTGGTGATTAGGGGTGTGGTCTTCGACCTCGACGGCACCCTTGTCAGGTCCTCGGTGGACTTCAAGGGGATGAAGAGGAGGATGATTGAGGTTCTCACCCGATACGGCGTCCCGAAGGAGCTCCTAAGCCCTGAGAAGACGACGGTTGAGAATCTCAGGATGGCTGAGGAGGCTTGGAGTCGGATGGGCGTCGACGATGAGGTGAGGCGTAGAGCCCTGAGGGAGGTGGAGGAGGTGATGGATGAGGCTGAGCTGGAGGCCCTACCCACGGTTCAGCCGATAGAGGGGGTTAGGGAGGCCCTGGAGAGGCTTAGGGGGATGGGGTTGAAGCTTGCGGTTCTAACCCGAGGGCATCAGGCCTACGCCGTCGAGGCTCTACGTAAGGTTGGCCTCCTCGAGCTCATAGATGTCGTCTTAACGAGGGATAACGTGGAGAAGCCTAAGCCAAATCCCGAGGCCCTGATGGAGGCAGCTGAGCGACTTGGGCTGGAAGTCGACGAGATCGTCTTCGTCGGCGATCACCCCATAGACTCCACCTGCGCCGAGGGGGCCTCGGTGAGGTTCATAGCCGTCCTGACGGGGTGGATGGATAGGGAGGGGTGGAGGGCTGAGGGCGTTGAGGAGGTCGTTGAGAGCGTCTCAGCGCTCCCCGAATACCTCGATGGATAGCTGGGAAATGCTTTTTACCACAACTCCACGTTAGAATTAGAGAGCTTCTAAACGAGAGGAGGGTTAGAGATGAGCGATAAGATGGAGGAGTATATGCAGAGGCTTCAACAGGCGATGGCCATCCTGAACAGGGTGGCCGAGGATCACACAACGCCGAGGAACATCCGCCGGACGGCCCGTAAGGCATCGGAGATACTGCTGGATGAGAGCCTGACCCCTGCTGCCCGTGCGGCGAACGCCATAGACCTCCTCGATGAGATATCCCAAGACCCAAATATGCCGATGTATACGAGAACCCGTATATGGAATG
>CAZGKJ010000027.1:0-14473 GCA_964525955.1 uncultured Candidatus Bathyarchaeia archaeon | reverse complement strand
TTTCATGCGATATTGTGGGAGATTTATTTTTATTGAATTAATGTTAACTTTATTTACACCTTAGTCTTCTATTTTAAATTTATTACCTTTTTATTTCGTTTCTAAATTATTAACAAAAAATTTTTAATTAAGAAATTATACTATGTATCTTATTAATTCCTTTTTAGTTTTTTCTAAATACTTAATTACTTCTTTTAATTCTTTTATAGTTATTTCCTTTTCAGCTAATTCTCTTTCTTTATTTTTTAGTTCATTTTCTAGAAATGTTATATATCTACATAAGCTGTCTATTACTCCATTTGATTGATGAGATATACCCCTTAGTAATGTAATATTTTCCAAGTTTGTAAGATCTCCTATTGTCTTAATAATTTTTTCAGCATTCTCTTTTGCTTCATTTAAAGCTTCCATAAGTTGAGGTATATAAGATAATTCAATGTGAACTTTTTGTAATTGAGCCAATTTTCTATCAATTTCTTCAAAGCTTCTAGATGCAACTCTTATTCCTTCCATTGACCTTATGATGCTCTCTCTAAGATTTTCTAAACCTTTTGTTACTTTCTGGATAACTGAAGAAAACCTTGTAGTAAAATCCGCTATCCTATGTAAATCTTCTTGTAAAGAGGATTTTATTTCTAAAATACCTTTAGAATCTACCTTTTTCCCGCCTCTTTTCTTTTTCTCTTCCAAGCTTTTCACCTACTAAACGTGCTTGTATTTTTAAAAATTAACACTTTATATAAGGGTTACGATTTTTCTCTTAAACTCATCTATGCATTTAATTAGCCCAGCCAGGGGTATAACGAAGTTAGCCCAGAAGAAGGGGAGACTTAATCAGATGGTAGGCTCAGTTGGCTCATAGAGACCCGGAAAAAGCTAGAGGCGTCAACACAAAACCCCTTATTCTCGGGCAGAATAAACTCTGAATCCTAATAGTCCTAAAAGCATTCTCAAGCCTTCGAACCTTACCATGAATATTAAAGCCCTCCAAGGCCAAAATGAACCCAGCATAAGAAGAGATTTAAACGCATATTATGGTGCTCCGGGGGGGATTTGAACCCCCGACCCCAGGCTCGAGAGGCCCGTATCCTTGACCGGACTAGACCACCGGAGCCCATTAGAGTTGTGAAGATAGCTGGGATTTAAATTTCATGGTCAAAAGAGTGTGGGTTAATACTCCATCGACTCGGTCTCTCCACCCTTCTCCTCCTCCTTATGTGGGCTGGCTGCGACGACATCGTCGATCCTCAGTATCATCGAGGCCACCTCGACTGCTGATTTGATTACCTGCATCTTCACGGCCATCGGCTCCAATACGCCCTTCTCCAGCATGTCGGCGATGCCTCCCTCATAGACGTTGACGCCCATGGCGAATCCGTCTTCTTTCTCATGCGCCGCCCTCAGGGCAACCATGGTGTCTATTACGTCGTGTCCAGCGTTCTCGGCGAGGGTCTTGGGTATGACCTCCAAGGCGTCGGCGAAGGCCTCGATGGCCAATTGCTCACGGCCTCCAACCTGTCTGGCATAGGCCCTAACGGCCTTAGCCATCTCCATCTCTATGGCTCCGCCTCCAGGAACCATCTTTGGAAGCTCGAAGATATCTGAGACTACGTATAGGGCGTCGTTCATCGTCCTCTCAGCCTCATCCATCATCCTCTCCAAGCCAGCTCGGATTAGTATGGAGACCGACTTTGGGTCTTTGCAGCCCTCGACGAAGACCATCTTATCCTCGCCGACCTTCCTCTCCTCGACGAGCTCAGCTCTGCCGAGGTCCTCCCCCTTCAGGTCTGCGAGGTTTGTGATGATCTTTCCGCCTGTAGCCCTTGAGAGCTTCTCCATGTCGCTCTTCTTCACCCTCCTGACGGCGAGGATTCCCTCCTTTGCGAGGAAGTGCTGCGCTATGTCGTCGATACCCTTCTGGCAGAAGACGACGTTGGCTCCAGCGCTCTTTATTCGCTCCACCATCTTCCTGAGCATCTCGGTCTCCTGATCGAGGAAGGCCTTGATGGCATCTGGACTCCTGATCCTGATCTCAGCGTCGAACTCCGTCTTCTCTATCTCGAGGGGGCAGTTGATCAGGGCTATCCTGGCGTTCTCGATTCTCCTCGGCATCCCTGGGTGGACAACCTCCTTGTCGATGATGATTCCCCTCACCAGCTCCGACTCCTCGAGGCTCTTGCCCTCCTTCTTTATGATCTGGATGTTGTCGACGTCTGCAACGATCTCTCCGTCCCTCTCCTCGACGATCTGCTTCACGGCGTCGATGGCTATGTTGCCGAGATGCTCCCTGGCGAGCGACACAGCCTTACTCCTCATCGCCGTTGCGACTATCTTCATCAGAGTCTCCCTGTCGTCGAGGTCGACGTCTATGGCGGCCTTCTCCAAGGCCTCCAAGGCCTTCTCAGCCGCCTTCCTATATCCATCGACGATTATGGAGGGGTGGATATTCTGCTCGAGGAGCTCCTCAGCCTCCTTCAGCAGCTCTCCGGCTAGGACGACGGCCGTCGTGGTTCCGTCTCCAACCTCATCATCCTGAGCCTTAGCCACCTCCTTCATCATCTTAGCCGCCGGATGCTCCACATCGATCTCGTCGAGGATAGTCGCCCCATCGTTGGTCACAGTTATGTCTCCGAGGCTGTCGATGAGCATCTTATCCATACCCCTCGGCCCAAGGGTTGACTTAAGGGCCTCAGCTATGATTCGGGCCGCCAGCATGTTGGACCTCCGAGCCTCACGGCCTCTGCTCCGCCTCGTCCCCTCCTTCAGAATCAATATCGGTCTACCAGTCATATAGGCCAAATCCATCCACCTCCATTGATCAGTCTCCCAAGAGAGCTTAGATGAGAAGAAAAGAGTTGGGATATAAAGCTTTACCTGCCTCCCCTCAGATAGGCCGTTATCAGCCTCGCAACCTTGAGGGGAGCCCTCCTGAGAACCCTCGCCAGAACCCTTGAGACATCTATGCCGTTGGCGAGGGCGACGATCTCATCCCCCGTGAGAACCTCTGCGAGGAGGTTTAGGTCGTCGTCGCTGAATCTATAGAGCATCTCCACAACCCTACGGCTGTCCCTTATACGCTTACCCCACTCGGCGTCGAAGCGCTTGACATACTCCTCCAACCTCCCCGCCGAGACATCCCCCTCCAGAGATGCCTCAGCCGCCACCTCCCCAGCCAATCGACCGGCGACAACCCCAGAGTGGACTCCGGCGCCTGTGCAGGGTATAAGCTCCCCAGCCGCATCTCCGACGAGCATCACGCCGTCATCAACGATGCGCTTAAGGACTCCGGAGACGGGTGTTACACCTCCCATCACCATGAGGATCTCAGCATCCCTAAACCTTGGATCCGCCTTGATGAAGCGTTTGAGGTAGAGGATGGGCGGCTCCTTATGATGTCTCCCCACGCCGAGGCCTACGTTCGCCACCTCGCTGGATTTGGGGAAGACCCATGCATATCCGCCTGGAGCCACCTCCCAGCCGAAGTAGAACTCGTTGACCTCGGGCTCATCGAGGCTTAGGTTGCCGAGCCTGAACTCGGCGCAGGTTATGACGTCGGGATACCATCTTCCGAGGCCGCTGCTCCTCCTCACCGTCGAGGCGAAGCCGTCGGCCCCGATGACTATGTCGGCCTCGATCTTCAGCGTCCTATCACCCTGGGTTGCGTAGACCCCCCTGACGGCTCCATTCTCCCTATATACGGTTCTCACCCTCGTCCCCGTCATCAACTCCGCTCCGGCGTCGACGGCCCTCTCAGCGAGCATCCTGTCGAATACGTCTCGATTTATGGTATATCCAACCCAATCCGAGCCCCTGAGGGAGATGTATCTGCCGTTTGGGGCGTAGACCTTCACGCCTGTTATTCGTTGACTTACAACCTCACTTGTCGGCTTCAGCCCCGCATCCCTTAGACCCCTCTCGCTTAGGCCCTCGGCGCATTGTATTGGGAGGCCTATCTCCTTATGCTCCTCGAGTAGGAGGACGGATGCCCCCCTCTCCGCCGCCGCCCTTGCGGCTGATCCTCCGGAGGGGCCTGCGCCGACCACCACTACGTTATATCGGAGCCTCTTCATATTCGGCTACCTGCGCCGCTATCTCCCCAGCACCTTCTCGAGCATCTTCTCAGCTGCGATTTTTATGTCTCTCGCCTTAACGGTCTTCCTTCCGGCGTGGCGGGCGAAGTCTATGGCCTCCTTCGCCACCTTCAGGCCGACCTCCTCCAGTATCTCGCTTAGGGCGATGGCGCTCTCCTCGCTCACCCTTGCGGCGCCAGCCCTTTTAATCAATTTATGCATTGGGGCTATCTTTATTATCCTACGCATGGCCATCCTTCGTTTCTCACTCTATTTGATGGATATTTAATTCTTCCGCCCCTTTTCATGGCTGTCTCGATTAAATTCTCCTTTTCCGACTCTGATTGATTTAATGGGGATGATAACACTTAAAGCATTTAAACCTCCCTACTCTCTGGAGCGGGTTGGGTAAGGTGAGGACGGAGCTTGTTAAGCGGATTTCCCAGGAGCTCATGGAGAGATATCCAGACGCCTTCACCGACGACTTCGAGGCGAATAAGAGGTTCCTCATAGAGCTGAATCTCGAAATCTCTAAGCGATTGAGGAATAGGGTTGCGGGCTACATCACGAGGGCGGTGAAGAGGAGGAGGGCGCTGGAGGCCGAGGCTGAGGGATAACGTTAAAGCCCCCTCAAACGTTGAGAGTTGGAGATGAGGAGGGGGGTCTTCATAGGTAGATTTCAGCCCTTCCATAAGGGGCATCTATATGCGGTGAAGCGCATCTTGGAGGAGGTTGATGAGCTCATCATCGTCGTCGGAAGCGCCCAGATGAGCCATGAGCTCGAAAACCCCTTCACAGCCGGTGAGCGCATAGAGATGATCAGGAGAGCCCTCGACGCAGAGGGCATAGATAGAGGCAGATATATGTTGATACCCATACCCGACGCCCCTGCGCATACGGTCTGGGTCTCCATGGTGGAGTCTCAGACGCCGAGATTCGACGTCGTCTATACGAATCAACCCCTCACCAGGAGATTGATGCTGGAGGCAGGCTACGAGGTGAGAGGCATAGAGCTCTATGAGCGGGAACGCTACGAGGCTACGGAGATCAGGAGAAGAATCCTCATGGGGGAGGATTGGAGAGACCTCGTCCCAGAGAAGGTCTATGAATACCTGATGGAGATAGATGGCGTTGGGAGGATCAGAGATCTCGCCAGGAGCGATAGGGTGGAGGGGAGATGATCCATCCGCTGAGGATAGAGCCATCCCTCCAGGGTCGATTCCCAGGGCTTCAAGCCCATCTAATAGGGCTGAGGGATGTGAGGGTTGAGGAGACGAATCCTCAGCTTGAGGAGTTGAAGTCCGAGATCATTAAACGGGTGAGGATGCGGTGGAGCCTCGATGAGGTGAGGAGGCATCCCATCATCAGGGCCTATAGGGACTTCTTCTGGAGGCTGGGCCTCGACCCAACGAAGACGAGGCCCGCCGCCGAGGCCCTGCTTAGGCGTGTGCTCCATGGCAGAGACCTCCCCAGAATCAATACGGCTGTCGACGCCTACAACATCGCCTCCCTCGAAACCCTCATCGCCCTCGCAGCCTTCGACGGAGAACGAGTTGTGGGGGAGCCCTACATGAGGGAGGCTGAACCCGGGGAGGAGTTCCTCGGCATAGGGATGGAGAGGCCGAGGATCCTGAAGGGGGGTGAACCCGTGATAGCGGATGATGAGAAGCTCCTCGCCCTCTACCCCTATAGGGATGCAGACTCATCGAAGATCACCCTCCAGACCACTGGGATACTCATCCTCGTCTGCGGGGTTCCAGGCATAGACTCCGAGACGCTCCGGAAGGCCGGTGAGGTGGCCGTCGAATACATAACGAGATTCTGCGGTGGAGGTGTCGAACCCTGATCGAGATAGATGGCTCCATGATGGAGGGTGGAGGACAGCTATTGAGGATGGCCGTCACATACAGCGCGGTGATGGGCATACCAATAAGGGTTAGACGCATCAGGGGTGGTCGAAGCCCACCTGGGTTGAAGGCTCAGCACCTCACAGCGGTGAAGGCCGTAGCGGAGATATGCCGAGGCGATGTGAAGGGTCTGAGAATAGGCTCAACGGAGATAGAGTTTAAGCCTGGAAGCGCGAGGGGAGGCTCCTACAGCTTCGACATCGGAACAGCCGGTAGCATAAGCCTCCTACTGCAGTGCGTCGCACCCGTCGCCGCCTTCGCCGACTCAACGGTTGAGCTGAGAATTAGAGGTGGGACAGCCGTAAAGTGGGCTCCCCCAACGATGACGATGAGGGAGGTTGTATGGAGAGCCCTGAGAGCTATGGGCTTCAGGGGGGAGCTCCGCATATTGAGGGAAGGCTTCTACCCAAGGGGTGGGGGAATCGTCGACGCCCTCATCGAACCGGTTTTTAGGCTTACACCCCTGAAGGTGGAGAGCCCTGGCAGGGTTGAGCTGATTCGAGGCGTATCCGTCTGCGGAAGACTCCCAAGCCATGTGGCTGGGAGACAGGCCAAATCGGCTCTCCAAGCCCTGAGGGAAGCCGGATTTGAGGCTGAGATCGAGTGGAGAATTCTGAGCGGCCGTGAGCAGCCCCTCTCACCTGGAAGCTACATAACCCTCTGGGCTGAGACTGAGAATCCCTGCTATCTCGGGGCCGACGCCCTCGGCGAGAAGGGTAAAAGAGCCGAAAGAGTCGGCCTCGAGGCGGCTGAGTCTTTGATGGAGCAGCTGAGGACGGGGATGGCTGTCGACCTCCATACGGCTGACAACCTCATCCTCTGGTGCTCCCTCGCCGAGGGTGAATCCACCTTCACCACGACCAGGCTGACACTCCACACGGCGACGGCGATGGAGCTCGCCCGCATCATCACAGGTGTGGAGTTTAGGGTTGAGGGGAAACTCGGAGAACCCGCAAGGATAAGCTGCAGAGGAGTGGGGCTGAGGAACCCGAATCTATGACGCTTTGTATCATTAGGATGCTTTTGCTTTACCCTTTTATGGTTCTCTGGAATTGTTCATCATCGTTTAGCCCTTTTTCTCTTTGTGGATTCCTTTATAAGTGGCCACCACTTATAGCGGGGAATTCTCTTAGATTCTCAGACTCAACAGGCTATATTATGCACTGAGAAACCCCTACACCCCTCCAACTCTCTTTGTGAGATTCCGATAAATGGGAGAGGGAACATATTTTAGGATTTAAAAACTCTCAATTCTCTTTATGAGATTCAGAAATGTTATCTCAATATACCACACTATCATTACTATCGCTTTCAATTCTCTTTGTGAGATTCTGACCCCTTTCCTGGGGATTCTGGTTTGATATCTTTAGAAAAGTTCATATAAGTTTTGCGGCCTACTTCGTGAATCTGGAATCTGCGGCGGTCTTTTAGATTATCTCACCTCTTTGTTACTATCCCCATCATCAATCTCTCTGTTGTGATCGATGTGACTTCAACCTCCACCATCCTCCCCTCAAATCCATCCACTCCCTTCAGCAGGATAACTGGACCATGAGGCATGGGGTAGGCGACGTGGAATCTCCTATCCTTCACGTATCTGCCGTCGACGATTGCCTTCAGCCTCCGCCCTATCCATCGTCTCTTCAGCCCCCTATTCGCCTTTGAGACAGCCTCCCTCAGCCTCTTGCTCAGGGGGTCTCTCATGGCGGGTGGGGCTCTCGGCATATCGGCGAAGGCTGACATTGGTAGGGGCATAAACCTGTAGAGTATGATCCAATCGGCTCCGGCTTCAACTGAGGCCTCCACAGCCTTTATGGTTGAGTTCACCGTATCGGCGCTCTGACCTGGTAGGCCGTGGATGAAGTAGACCTGAGGCCTTAGGCCAGCCCTCCTCAGCCTCCTGATGGCGATGAGGCACTCCCTGGGAGTTGAGGGCCTGCCGAGGAATCGGCTGTGGCTCTCCGACCCCGTCTCAAAGCCTATGTTGATGGGCGTCCCCTTGAGGTATCGGCCAAGCAGCCTCGCAGCCCTCTCCGTCACCAGGGAGGGCTTGATGTTCTCAGCCATTATCGAAGCCTCACCCCGCCTTATGGCTCTGAGGTCTGTGAGAGCTGCGAGGAGCTCCTCGAGGGCGTCGTAGTTTGGCTCAGGCTCCCTGGGGTCTGTCAACGGCTCAGGCTCCACGAGGAGGTCTCTACCGTAGTCGAGGATGTCTGGGGCGCTTAGAACTATACGCCTCACACCAAGCTCCAGGAGCTCCTCAACCTCCCCAAGGATATGGCTAACGGACCTACTCCTCGGAGGCCCATAGAGGCTTGGAACCGAGCAGTAGCCGCATCCAGGAGGTATACCCACGGGGCAGTCGTATCGCTCTGTGAGGCTTCCACTCCTGCATCTATCACAGCGAGTGCAGCCCTCTATGAGAGGCCTATAATAGTTGCTGCAACCCCTCAAAACCTCTACGTAGACCCTCGCAGCATAATAGAGGGGATAATCAACTATAACCCTCGTCGAAGGCCTATATGAGTCGTATTCAACCCTACTCATCACCGGTCTGAGGAGGTTAACCCTAACCATATCCCCCATCCTATAGGCGACTCCCCTCACATCGCTCAGCCCATCCTGGAGACGATCCTCAGACAGCAGATTGAGGAGCTCCTCAAGGGTTTTCTCCCCCTCCCCAATCACAGCTACATCGGCTCCAACCCTCAGCAGAACCCATGGATCAGAAGCAATAGGACCTCCAAGGATGAGGAGGCTCTCAGGATTAGACCTCCTCCACCTCGAGGCTATACGCCTAACCGTCGGCTGATCAACGGTCATGGCGCTGATCAGCATCAGGTCAAACCCGCTTAGATCGATGAGGCCCTCGAGGAAATCCTCGGCTGTGACGATCCTCGGCCTAAACCCCCTCCTCTCTAAAACCCCTGCAACAGCCCTCGGACCCGCCCCTATGGCGTCTAAGGTCGCCCTTCTGCCGCCTCTACCGCTGCCGAGGGCGTCGACGATGAGGGGGTTCAACACCTTTGATCAGAGGCTAAAGGGATAAAAGGATGGTTGGGGAATCTCGATGGGGGCCTATAAGGGGTGAGAGCCACCTACCTCGCAGCCTCCATGCTGCTATCCTTCACAGCCACCTACATATTGACTCCTCGGCTCATAGAGTTCCTCGAGACCGCCGGGATAGTGGGCGTCGACGTGATGAAGGCCGATAGGCGGAGGGTAGCCGAGATGGGTGGGCCAGCCGTCATCGCAGGGCTTCTCGGAGGCACCTTCCTATACATCGGCCTAAGAATCTTCCTCACCGGCGGCTTCCCCGAGCTCATCGACATCCTCGCAGCCCTCAGCACCACCCTCATCATCACCCTCATAGGAATCTTCGATGTCCTCACATCCCTAACCGGCGGGAGGGAGGGGGAGGAGGGCTTCGAGAAGTTGAAGCGGCGGGGATTGCCAGCCTGGCTCTACTTCCTCATCCCCCTCCCAGCGGCCATACCCCTCGTAGCCGTCAACGCAGGTGTCAGCCGTATGACCCTCCCCATCATAGGGAGAGTGGAGCTCGGCCTGCTTTATCCACTGCTCCTAATCCCAATAGGGGTGCTATGCTGCTCAAACGCCACCAACTTCCTCGCAGGCTTCAACGGCCTCGAAGCAGGAATGGGGGCGGTGCTCCACATAGCCCTCGGCCTCTACGCCCTACTAAACCATCAGGAGGCGGCTGCACTGCTCAGCCTAACCTTCGCCTCAGCCCTACTGGCCTTTCTGAGATACAACTGGTATCCAGCGAGGATATTCCCAGGAGACCTAAACTACACCATCGGAGCCGTCTGCGCCGCCTCAACAATCATAGGGAACATGGAGCGCTTCGCCATCCTTTGCTTCACCCCATGGATCATAGAGGCCTTCCTTAAAGCGGCCTCAGCCTTCAAGGCTGAGAGCTACGGCATACTACAACCCGATGGAACACTCATCTATAAGGGAGAGATCAGGGGGCTAACCCATATAGTTATGAGGCTGGGCCGCTTCAAGGAGTGGGAGGTAACGCTGATCCTCATAGCCCTCGAAGCCCTCATCTGCATAGGCTCCTTCCTAATCTTAGGGGGTTAACCTTGATCCTCATCCTCGCAGGGGGCGGAGGACACACCGCTACGGCGAAGATAATCGCAGAGGAGTTGAGGGGGAAAACGGAGCTATACTTCCTCGCCCCAAGGGACGACCCCCTCACACCCCAATTAGAGCGATACGGCGTCGTAGACACCCTTACGAGGCCGAGGCATCCCACAACGCCGACATGGGGATTCACGTTGAGGCTGCTCAAGGCCTTCTACGAGGCCATTAAGAGAATCCCGAGGGGAGTGGAGGTCGCCGTGAGCACTGGGGGGAACTTCTGCGTCCCCCCAGCCCTCATAGCCTGGACGAGGGGCATCCCCCTCGTCAACATCGAGAGCAGGGTGAAATTCACGGGGCCCTCCAGGACGGCGAGACTCCTCCAGCACTTCGCTGCCCTCACAGCCCTCCAGTGGGAGGAGCAAACCAGATTCCTAAAGGGCGTCGTCTTCGGCCCCCTGCTGCCCAAGAGGAGGCTGGAGCCCTGGGATGGGGGCTACATCCTCATCTCCGGTGGAACCTACGGCTACCGAGAGCTCTTCGACGCCGCATCGGCCAGCGGCCTAGAGGAGGTGATCCTCCAGACAGGGCGAATAGACCCAAAGCCTTATAGAGAGAGACATCCGAACTGGAGGGTCATCGACTACACCTCCCACTTCGAGGAGCTGATAGCTGGAGCTAGAGTCGTCGTCTCACCTCCAGGGGCCACTCCCATGGAAGCAGCGGCATACCAAAAACCCCTCGTCATCGTAGGCTATCCAAAGTGGGCGAGAGCGGCAAATCCAGAGGATGTGAGACTCTTTGCTGAGAAGCTTAGCGCTCCCCTCCTAAAAGAACCAACGCCTAGAGGACTCTTAGAGGCGATAGAGGAGGCTAAGAGGGGGGAAGGTCCAAAGCTGAGGAGTGGCACGAAGGCCCTAGCAGAGGCAGTTCTTGAGATCGCCGATAAACAATTAAGGTCCTAGAATCTTGCTTTTACAAGATGGAGAGGGAATCGGCAGCCACCATCATCTCAGCCCTATTTATTCTCTCACTATACTCCTATTCCTTATATTATTGTTTAAGGCCCAGAACCGAAACCTGGGTTGTCACAGTATTTGACTATGCCTATTATGACGGGACCGTCCACATCCTTAGCTTTGGTGAGGATAGAAAGATCTTCGATATCGAAGATCCATACAACTTTACGATAGGAAAAACCTATAGAATTATTTACATTGTAAGGTGGCATTATAGACCAAAAATACTTCGAATAGAACCAATTGAAACAGGGGGTAATTGATTGAGGATTCGAGGCCTGGGTCTAAACGTAGGTTGTGGTGGTGGCACGTATCCTTTCTATGAGCCAATAATTCCTCTGGATGTCAATCTAGACATTGAGCCTATTAGAGGGATACCCAATTTCATAAGAGCTGATGCAGAGAGACTACCCTTTAGATCCCATATATTTGAAGTTATTTTTGCTAGTCACATTATTGAACATTTAAGAAATCCATCTAACTTTTTAAAGGAAGCATACCGAACGATGAAAAGAAAGGGTATGATATACATTGCAATCCCAAACTTTCTTTCTAAAAATGCAAGAGCTGATCCATCTCATCTTAACCTTTATCACTATGTTAAAATCCATTTTGAACTCCTCAAAGCTGGTTTTATCCCTAAAAGTGAGTACTCTCCGGCAAGCCTCCTTCCTAGACCCCTCCGAATCCTCGTCCTTGTTTTCTTTAACCTCCTCTGCGAAACTATCCGCATCAGAGGTGTAAAGCTTTGAAGGTCTTTGTACTCGCCTTAGATGGCCTCGAATACGAATTAGTGAATAGATGGGATCTCAGATCTTTGAAGCAAAAATACCATGGCTTCTATCTTATCTCAGAAGAGTATTGTAGACACGGTGTTCCCTATTCCCCGCCGGTATGGGCTTCAATAATAACTGGGAAAGCCCCTTCTGAACATGGAATCTCAGAGTGGTGGAAATATAGCTCGATCTTAAATCGATTAAGATGGCTACCACCTTTTAAATGGATAAGGGGTAAGCGACGTGTCCTCTGGAGACTTGGTATTAAGCCGAGAATAGTCTCCAGTCAAGACCTAAACTATCCAACGATCTTCGACGAGATTGAGAATAGCGTAGCCGTGAACATCCCATGTTATAATGAACCTACAGAACTCCACCGTAGGCTGAGTCTTGCGGCCCTCCGTTCCATCAAGGAATACGAACAGGAGATATGGCGGATCCACCAAGAGCGAGTAGATAAAACGATCACCCTCTTGAAGACTAAGAATTGGAGTCTCTTCATGACTTACTTTGACCTCGCAGACCTTATAGGTCACATTCATTATATCAAACATTTAGAGAAAGTTCAACAAGCCTATATGATATTAAATGATTTAGCTTTAAAGCTGCAGAGAATGGTTAAGTCAGTTAAGTCAGCCTTTCTTATAATCTCAGATCATGGTATGATGCCCTCAGAAGATGGAGTTACAGGAAATCACTCTATGAGGGCCTTCTGGAGTCTTAACATAAATCCTCCCTTTATTCCTAGAGATCCTGTTGACATATACAAACTCATCAAAAGATTAATAGAAGAAAAATACTGAATTGCTATAAGTTTATGGAAATAAATATTTTTATGATTATGATAACTTCACCTAGAAATAATTGTAATATTTCTAGAGTTTTAGCAACATATGAACCGAAATATGGACTCTAAATGGTTTGATAATCACCCCTTGAAATTATTTGTTTAGGTTTTACATAAGCTAAATATAGATTTCTTAATGTCACAAAAAAATATTCATAAAGTAGCCTTAATAAACAAAACCTAGAGGAATAATATGGAACTCACCATTATTTCGAGGTCGTGGTTTACTGAGACACGGGGTGGAGCAGAACGCTACATATATGAAATAACAAAGCATCTCTTGGAGTTAGGCAATAACGTCATCACGATATCGAAACAGAGAAATGACCTTCAAAATTTTCACATAAGGATACCAACTGGATATATACCTATTTTATCCTCGTCCCTTTTCTCTACTTTCTCAGGTCTTGTAGCTCGGTGCCTAGAAAGGGATTTCACGATCGTAAATGGTTACTGGGCTGAGTTCTCTCCTCTCCTAATGAAAGATCCTATTGTCCTCATAATCCATGATGTAGGTCTCTTTTACTCCGAATGGGCTAGGAGACATAGGATTAAACACGCCCTTAGAGTTCTACTTCTACGCAAAACAGTACGGAGAGCGAAGAGGATCGTAGTCCCCTCCACCCTAACGGCTAGAGATCTTCAAAGATACCTAAAGGTGTCTGAGGAGAAGATCGTCCTCATACCTGAAGGCATAGACTTGGAGAGATTCAAGCCAAATCCCATTCCTCATGAAGGCTTTAAAATATTACATGTAGGACGCTTTGCACCTAATAAAGGACAAAATATCCTTTTATCTGCTTTTAAAATAATAAAAAAGAGATATCCAGAGACCGAGCTGCATTTTGTAGGACATTTACCAAAAAGAGAGTATTTTTATTTCTCAACTCTTGTGAAGATGGCTCCCCCAGGAACTTACTTTCATATTGCTGTAACAGAAAGGGAATTAGTGAGATATTACAACACCGCAGATCTATGTGTCTTCCCCTCTACAGGTGAAGAGGGATGGGGTCTTACAATTGTTGAAGCTTATGCCTGTCAAGTACCCGTCATTTGTACGCCTATTTTCTTTAAAACAGGTGTTGCGGATTACACCAGAGCCATAAAGGTAGAGCCTGAACCTAATAAAATGGCTGAAAAGATCATATGGGCTATTGAAAATCCTGAGTTTTTAAAAACTATAGTAAAGAATGGATATAACTTTGCTAAAAAACTGTCTTGGAAGAAGACAGCTCTAAAGCTTATCGATGTAATGCTTGAACTTGAGGAAGAAAACAACTAGACATATATTTTAATATGGAGGAGAGATTTGTTCTTTTATGCATTATTAATAATTTTTCCCGTCCAAGGTTCAAAACTTCAAAACAAGATAATTGCCTCTCCTTTAAGCCTAGAGATTTTTAAATATTTATTCACAATTAGTGGTGGGGGGTAAACTTGTGTGGTATTTTTGGCTGCGTCTTAAAGCAGGGCTCAGCTGCCAAGGTCATACACAGCGGCCTCAAGAGGCTTGAATATAGGGGATATGACTCCGTCGGAGTCGCCACCCTTGAGGATGGCGTTCTCCACATCAGGAGGGATGCCGGGAAGATCGATGAGGTGGCTGAGAGGCTTGGCTTCGACGAGATGCCCGGCGTCATCGGGGTGGGTCATACGAGGTGGGCGACGCATGGGGCTCCGACGATGGTTAATGCGCATCCCCACGTCGACTGCGGCGGCGTTGTGGCCGTCGTCCATAATGGGGTGA
>CAZGKJ010000026.1:0-14640 GCA_964525955.1 uncultured Candidatus Bathyarchaeia archaeon | reverse complement strand
TGGTGGCTGGAGGCTCAGCCCGCTTCACAGGCATATACTGCCTCAACACCTCCTCCACCGCAGTCTCCTCACCCCTACGGCTGGGCTTAGCCATTCTGCAGATGAGGGCTAGCCCCCCATGGACGACGGCGTTATCCTCAACGAAGCACGAGTCCGGATGATCATCATCCCGTGGCAGCCTGATGATCTCGAGGCCCAACTCCTCCAAAACCCTGCAGTATTCGGCATGCTGCCTTCTAGCCCTCTCAACGTTTATGGTATGCCTCAACGGATGCGATGATATGCATCTTGGATAGGTGGCTCCAGGCTCCCTCACCAACGCCCTCTTAGGAGTCATGTTGAATCCTAATCGCCATGATGATAAAGGATTTATCTCCAGAGCCCTCCCAAATAGAGGTCACAGTTCGGAGCCAAATCGGATATGGACAACTAAGGAGGGCTTTGATGCTTATGCATCCAGATGCCAGCTCAGCCTCGAGCTCCGAGGGCAATAATGTCCTAAATATAACAAAATTTATCCCCCTCTGCACCAATTAGTGCATGATGGCTCGGAGAGTAGTCATCCTCGGCGCAGCGGGAAGGGACTTCCACAACTTCAACGTCTACTTCAGGGACAACCCCCAATACGAGGTCGTAGCCTTCACAGCTGCCCAGCTTCCAAACATCGCAGGTCGAATCTATCCGCCGGAGCTGGCTGGTGAGCGATACCCAGAGGGTATACCGATACTCCCAGAGGAGGAGCTCCCAGGGCTGATAAGGGAGAAGGGAGTTGAGCTTGCAGTCCTCTCCTACAGCGACCTCCTATACGACGACGTGATGGAGAAGGCCTCATGGATTTTGGCCCTCGGAGCCGACTTCATGCTCCTCGGCCCATCCTCAACGATGCTGAAATCTAAGCGTCCCGTCATCTCCATCTGCGCCGTCAGAACCGGAGCGGGGAAGAGCACAGTCACCAGGAGGGTTCTACGCATACTGCTGTCAAAGGGCCTAAAGCCCGTCGCAGTGAGGCATCCAATGCCCTACGGAGACCTCGCTAAGCAGGCTGTTCAGAGATTCGGAGGCTTTGAGGACCTCGACCGATATGAGTGCACCATCGAGGAGAGGGAGGAGTATGAACCCATCATAAGGCTGGGGGTCCCCCTATACGCAGGAGTCGACTATGAACGCATCCTCAGAAGGGCTGAGGATGAGGGTGACATCATCGTCTGGGATGGAGGAAACAACGACCTCCCCTTCTACAGGCCAGATTTCCACATCGTCGTCGCAGACCCCCTAAGGCCGGGGCATGAGTTGAGGTCGTATCCGGGGACGGCTAATGCGATGATGGCCGACGTCTTCATAGTTAACAAGGTGAACGTCGCCGATAGGGAGTCGATTGAGGCGGTTGAGGGGAATCTCAGAAAGTTGAATCCGGAGGCGCCCATCATCGAGGCTGAATCCGTCATATCGGTTGATAGGCCGGAGCTCGTAGAGGGTAAGCGTGTCCTCGTCGTCGAGGATGGGCCCACGGTCACCCATGGAGGCCTCGGCTATGCAGCCGGATATGTGGCCGCTGAGAAGTTTAAGGCCGCTGAGATCGTCGATCCCAGACCCTACGCCGTAGGCTCCCTTAAGGCGGTCTATGATGAGTATAGGCAGCTTAGGGAGGTTCTCCCCTCCATGGGTTATGGCCGTGAGCAGATGAGGGAGCTTGAGGCCTCCATCAACGCTGTGGATTGCGACGCCGTCGTCCTCGGGACGCCAAGCCATCTGGAGAGATTCCTGAAGCTGAACAAGCCCGTCGTCCACGTCTCCTTCGAGCTGAGGGAGACGACGAAGCCGGATCTGGAGGACGTCATCGGACGCTTCCTCAGGGAGAGGGGGCTGATCTAATCCCCCTTTTTAGAGCCTCAATCCATGGGGCATATAGACGCCGTCTATGTAGACTCCTCCCCTGCCGTTGAGGGCTATGCGCCCCTCGGCGATCATCTGAAGCGTCAAGGGATAGATGACCCAGTCGCCCTGCTCCTTCAACCTGTTCTGGTTCTCCCTAACAACCCTCCTTAGAAGCTCCTTATCTTCTCTTAGGTCTTCGAGGGATACGCCCTCGGGGAGGATGACGGGGACAGGTTTTGATCTCACCAATATCTCGCCGTAATCCACCTTCTCCCTCACCACGTGGGTCGTTGAGTAGAGGTATCGCTCCCCTGCGAGTATGGCATCCCTAACGGCGTGGAGGCCGACGTATTTACGCTTACCATCCTCCATTATGGAGAGGTCTGCGGGGTGGACATTCACGATCCTACCAGGATACCTGTCGAGGAGGGGTTTCGTGATTATGCTCATATATCCGGCGAGGGCGATGACGTCTATGCCATAGGGCTCTATCAGCCTCGCCACCTCCTCATCGTATAGGGGTCTAAGCGACAGGTCCCGCTTTGTTCTATGGCCATGGCTCCTATAGAAGTCGAGGATGTCTATACACTCATAGGGTATTCCATACTCCTCCGCTATATCCAGGGCCCTACAGCGTTTCTCCCCGCTCTTATCGAGGCGGTCGTCTCGGACATCCGTGAAGATGAGGGCCACCTCATATCTCGCATCGGCCTCGAGGGAGCGCTCGATGATCTTCCTGGTGTTGGTTCCGGAGCCTGACATGAAGCAGGCCACCCTCATGGGCCTCCCGACGCCTGGATCGAAGATTGGTCTAACAGCCACTTTCACCCATCCCCCATCATAGAGAGGGTTCGCATACCTTTTAAAAGGGGATGAGAGGGCAAAGGGAGAGTTGAAGGGCGACGGCCTCGACATACTCGTAGTCTGCAAGCGCTGTGGACATCTGGTTCCCAAGACCCAGCTCTGCATATACTGTGGAGCTCCAATACTCTACAAGCCTCCAAGGGGTAAGGGCTGAGCTTATATCATGGTTAGATGCCTCTATATCTGGGAGCTTTGAAGGTTTACATCTCCATCGATATGGAGGGTATCAGCGGCATCGTCGACTGGAGCCAGGTTGACTTTAGAAGGAGGCCGCAGGAATATGAGGCCTGTAGGAGGCTGATGGTCGGCGACCTAAACGCCGCCATAGAGGGAGTCCTTGAGGCCGGAGCCGATGAGGTTGTGGTCGCCGACTCCCATGGACGTATGAGCAACCTCCCACCGGAGGAGGTTCATGAGGCCGCCGTGCTCATCAGGGGCTCCCCAAGGCCATGGATGATGATGGAGGGAATAGACGAAAGCTTCGACGCAGCCCTCTACGTCGGCTACCACTCCATGAAGGGAACCGAGCGGGGAGTCCTATGCCACACCATCTCTGGAAGGGTTGTCGACGCCATCTACATCAACGGCGTTGAGATGGGGGAGTTCGGCCTCAATGCAGCCCTCGCAGGGTGGCATGGGGTTCCCTCCATCTTCATCTCGGGAGACCAGGCCGTCGTCGAGGAGGCTAGGAGGCTGGTGCCGAACATCCGAGGCGCAGTCGTGAAGTGGGGTGTCAGCCGCTATGCTGCGAGATGCCTACATCCAGCTAAGGCGAGGAGGCTGATTAGGGAGAAGGCCTCAGAGGCCCTAAAGGCACTCGGGGAGTTCAAGCCCTTCAGGGTTGATGAGCCGGTTGAGGTGAGGATGAGATTCGTCACATCGACGATGGCTGACGTCGCTTCCCTAATCCCCTACGCTGAGAGGGTTGATGGCAGAGCCATAAGGATGACCTTCGAGGACTATCCCACCGCTTTCAGGGGTATTAGAACAGCCATAGCCGTCGCCTATCCAGTGGAGGAGCGGTGACCCCACCTTCGAGGTGATGGGATGAGGAGGGGCATCTACATCGCCGTCGCCATCATCATCATCGCCGCTGCCGCTGGGGGAGGCCTCTACCTCATCATGAGGCCGAGGGCTGAGCGTATAGAGGAGGGGGTCTACGTCGGGATGAGGGCTCCAGACTTTACGGTCACCGGCATCGACGGCTCCACCTTCAGGCTCTCGGAGCATAGGGGTGAGATCGTAGTCATCGAGTTCTCGACGATGTGGTGCCCCTACTGCACTAAGCAGATAGAGGCCTTCAGGAAGTTGGCCGCCGAACTCGGGGAGGGTGTCTACCTCGTCTCCATCGACGTCGACCCCTCCGAGAGGCCGAGCGGCGAATGGGTGAAGCAGATGGGCATCACCTGGTTCTACGGCCACTCCCCCGAGGCGGGCATCCTATATAAGGTCACCTATGTCCCCATGGTCATAGTCGTCGACGATGAGGGCGTCATCAGATATCGGGGTGCCTACACACCCTATGATAAGTTGAAGCTCATCATCCAGCAGCTGGGTGGATAGGTTGGATCTCGCAAGGTTTCTACTCGCCTTCACAGCCGGCGTCCTCTCCCCCCTATCACCCTGCTCCCTGCCTCTGCTCCCCTCCTACATCGCATATTACCTCAACGCCGTTGAGGCCGGCCGCCTAAGAGGTGGTTTGACTCTCGCCCTCACAACGCTCCTCGGCTTCCTATCGGTCTACACCCTCATGGGTATAGCCCCATCCCTCGCCCTCGGCTTCGCACCGCTGAGCCGGAGGATTCTCAACCCCATTTTCGGTTTCATACTAATCCTATTAGGCGTCTTAACCTACTGGAGGGGAGGGGTCACCCTCTCGATTCTGCCTCATCCAGCTCCCCCTGAGGCTGGGGGGCTGTTATCCTTCTATCTCTTCGGCGTCGTCTATGCATTCTCCTCCCTCGGCTGCTCACTCCCCGTCTTCATCCTCCTCGTCTTCACCTCAGCAGGTGCAGGCCTCCAAGGGGTGGCGCCCCTCTACGGCTTCTACGCCCTCGGATGCGCATTCCTCTTCATCCCCCTATCCCTCGCCGTCTCCTACTCGAAGCACTACCTCATCGATAGGGTTAGAGGTCTAAGCGGCTGGATGTCCAGGATAACTGCCTACATCTTGATACTGGCTGGGGCATATATGGCGCTCACACCCCTCCTCCAGTGAGGCTAACAATGAAAAATTATAGATTAAACTGGGAATCTCGATCAGGGATGGCTGAGGGCGATATGATCGAGATAGTGGATGTGGTTCATAGACCGGAGTTTGAACGCTACCTATGGAAGTGCATCTCCCCCATGCCATATAGACGATATAGGAGGCGGGGTGAATATCTGAAGAGGGCGATTCCAGGGGGCTTGAGGAAGGAGATTCTCCTCCTCAACGGAGACGCCGTCGGCCAGATCGAGTATGCACCCGCCGAGGCATCAGGCTACCCGATTAGGGGGAGGGATATCTGGGTGATGAACTGTATATGGGTTTTGAGGAGGGCCGGAGGGAGGAGGCTTGGGAAACTCCTCATGGAGAGGATGCTTAGAGGCATCGGAGAAGCTGAGGGTGTGGCCACCATCGCCCTCGAGGGGCATCACAGCCCCTGGATGAAGCTGTGGCAGATGGAGTATCTCGGCTTCAAATCCATGGACCATAGGAGGCTTAGGCATAGGGTTAAGCGGAGAGACATCTGCTTCACCCTCCACCTGATGTGGATGCCCCTGAGGCCTGGGGCTAGGCCTCAGGAGATGGATTGGACTGAGATGCTTAGGGGAGTCGACTTCTGCCTCGCCCATCCGCTATATAGGGCTGAGAGCTGGGGGCTCGACGTCGTCTATGAGCCATGTTGATGGGGCTCGATGACCACCTTCAGGGACTCACCGGCCCTCTCCACCAATCTGAAGCCCTCAGCTATTCGATCCAGGGGAAGTCGATGCGTAATCATCTCCTCAGCCTCCACCCGCCCATATCTGATGAGATCAATCGCCGTCGATAGATCGGCTGGCGCAGCCGCATAGCTGCTGGTCATTGTCAGCTGCCTCATCCAGAAGTCGTTGAAGTCGAGGGGGAGCTCCACCCCTGGCGGCGTCGGGGCGAAGTATAGGATGCGCCCCCCATCCTCGACGCAGAGAGGTGCAGCCTTAATCGCTTCGAGGGCTGCTGTACAGACGATCACCCTATCGGCTAAACGCCCATCATTTGCCTCCCTAACCTGCTGGGGGAGAGGCCTCCTCGCATCGAGGATGACATCGGCCCCGAAACGCTCGGCAGCCCTCATCCTATACTCATTTATATCCGCAGCCATGATGGGGCCTGCACCCCTAACCCTCGCCAACTGTATGTGAAGTATCCCAGCAACCCCGCTTCCGATTATGAGAACCGAGTCCCCGGGCTCAAGGCCGAGCCTCCTCTGACCCCTTACGACGCAGCCCAAAGGCTCTATGAGGACGCCGTCGAGGAGTGAGACCTCAGGGGGGAGCTTGAAGACGCCCCTGTCGACGTTTATGCTCGGCACCCTCGCATACTCGGCGAAGCCTCCGGGATCGATGTTGGTTCTATGCAGCGTCTCACAGGTCGTATGCTCACCCCTGAGGCATCTTCGACAGGTGTTGCAGGGGACGTGATGCGATACGAAGATTCGGTCTCCGACCTCGAAGCCCTCAACCCCCTCGCCGACCTCCTCGACGAGGCCGACGGCCTCATGCCCCAAAACCCTCGGAGCCTTAGGCACCCTATACCACTCCATAACGTCGCTGCCGCAGATACCACAGGCCTCAACTCGCATAAGGAGCTCCCCAGCACCTATGCGGGGCAGGGGCATCTCAACGACCCGTATATCCCGATTGTTGTAGTAGAGGGCGGCCCTCATATCCAGATGGATAGGGCCGTCCAACTTAATTCCTTTCCCATAGAGGGAGGGGGTCTATCCCAGGGGAGTCCGATTTAAACTCCTCTTATGAGGTGGAGCTCCATAATCCGCCGATTTCCCCTGGATTTCACATCCTTGTTCACGTTTAGAGGGGCCAGTGTATTCGCCTTGAGGTCGTGTAGCGCTGCTTCCACCTCAAACCCAACCCGATCTCGACGACCTCGGGGAGTATATGCCTAACGAAGTGTTCACTCGGCCTTCCAGGTTTGATGCCCTCGCAGTGGGGGTCGAGATAGATGTGGAGGGTCTTACCCCTATAATTGTAGGCTGAGCCGTCTTCACGGCTGTAGATGGGCCTCATATAGATTCTGAACGGATAGAGCTTGCAGGCGAGGGGCTTCATCGACTGCAGTGTGCAGACCCATCTGCCCAGGATGGGTCTGAGGAAAACACATCGATTATCCGGCCCCCTCTTCAGATAGACCTTCCCCATACCAACCTCGACTACGTCGTAGCCGTAGAGCTTCGTTATCCTGATATACTCATCCATCTTCAGCGGAACCCTGTAACCTATGCAGCAGCGTCCGCAGGCTGTGCACTCCCATGTCCTCACCTCCCTCCAGGGGATGAGGCCCCTCTTCATCCGCTGAGAAAGGAGGGGGAGAGCTAAATACCTTATCTTTATTTAAAACCTTGATTGCGATGCCATCGGCCTCAACGGGCTATAGGAGGCTCCCCTTCATAGACTTCGCCAGGGGCATAGTGATGCTACTCATGGCCTGGGATCACGCCTCCCTCTTCTGGAACCCTGGGCATAGGGGTGGAGAGGGCCTCATGGGGCGTAGACCACCCTTCCCAAACTTCACCCAATTCCTTCTTAGGTTCATAACCCACTACTGCGCCCCAACCTTCATCTTCCTCGCCGGGACAGCCCTGGCGCTTTCGACGGCCCGAAGACTTGAGAGGGGTCAGAGTCAGAGGGAGATAAGCCTACGGATGATTAAGCGAGGCGGCGTGCTTCTGCTCCTGGAGGCCTTCGTAGTCTCACCCGCCTTCGGCACCCCACCCACATACTTCGGGGTGTTGGCCTGTATAGGGAGCTGCTTCATCATCTTCAGCGTCTATAGGTTTCTGCCCACACCCCTGATCCTGGCGACATCGCTGGCGATGATACTGCTGCATACCTACATCAACCTCGAATGGCTTCCAGCCGAGCCATGGGCGAGGTATCTGAGGGTGATAATCCACGACGCCAGCTTCGACTGGTATCCCTACGTCGGCCTCTACCCCATCATACCCTGGCTCGGCGTCATGGGCCTCGGATGGTGCTTCGGCGTCTATCTGCTGAGACATCGCTCCGATCCAAGGGCCTTAACCCTCAGACTCATCGGCGTAGGAGTCTTGGCGCATATACTCTGGCTTCTGGTTAGATGGTTGAACGGCTATGGGAACATCCTCCCAAGATTGGGTTGGACGGCGATGGATTGGCTCTACATGGCTAAGTATCCGCCGAGCCTCGCCTTCCTCCTCTGGACACTCGGGGGGATGACCCTAATGCTGGCTTTAGGCTTAGTGCTCCAGGATCGAGGTGGATTCGCTGGGCGTGTGAGGGATTTCATCATCTCCTTTGGAAGGGTTCCCCTCTTCTTCTACTGCCTCCACCTCTGGTTCTATCGGTTGACACCTCCAGGGGTTAGGCCTCCACCCCTCATGCTCGGCGTCCCTGGGACGGCCCTCCTATGGCTTGTGGGCATACTCGTCCTATGGAGGCTATGCCTCAGATACTGGAGGCTGAAGAGGGCGCATCCCGACTCCCTTCTACAGTATATATAGCTACTCCTCCTCCCCCTTCCTCTTCTCCGCCTCCTCAAGGGCGTAGAGGAGGCTGTAGATGTCGTAGTGCTGCCTGATGAGCTTAGCTGTGAACTTCGCAAACCAGTAGAAGACTATGAAGGAGAAGGCGAGTAGGCCGAGGGCGAAGAGGTTAGCCTGATCCATCTCTCCCATGGGAAAGGTGGATTCGATGCTAAAATATCTTCCCATCAAACCCATCGAGGGGGAGCGCCATAATCCAGGCGTCCTCACCGTCGAGGTAGTATCCCCTTCTAAGGCCGACCTTGACGAAGCCCAGCTTCTCATAGAGCCTTATCGCAGGCTCATTGCTCACCCTCACCTCCAGGTAGCATTCACCGGCCCCATACTCCTCCCGGCCATTCCTCATGGCCTCCAGCATCAGAGCCGTTGCGATACCCCTACGCCTATAGGGCCTTCGGACGGCTATGGAGACGACGTGGCAGAGCTTCATCGGCCTGAAAGTATGGAGCTTGGAGAGGCCCCTCTCTATCCTGCACATGATATATCCTTGGATCTCGCCGTCGACCTCGGCGACGAGGAAGGTCTTCGGAAACCGTCTATGGAGGTCGATGTAGAAGTAGGTGGAGTAGTTCTCCGGGAGGCATTCGAGGTTTATGGACATCACCCTATCGAGGTCCTCAACCCTGAAGCATCGGATGCTGAAATCCGAGGCCAAGCCCAGCCCATAGGTGATTCAGCATCGATTTAAACCCTACGAAGCGTTTAAGAGGTGACAGCCTCTAATAGGCTCAGATTGAGCTACTACGTCGCAGAGCCACCCGTCGACGAGGCCGTTGAGGCATACTTCGAGGTCCACGACAAATATCTTGAGATGGGTCTCCCCACCTACATCGTCTCCCCGAGGGGCATCGGAGATGAGGGGCTGCGCCTAAAGGAGTCCTTCAGAAGCCTCGTCGGTGAGCTCAAACCCCTCGGCTACATACCTAAACTCAGACCCCACATCGATAGGTATGCAATAACCCTGTTTAGGAGACCCATGGAGGGGGAGAGCTATAGAATCAACATGTTACTTCTGGCGGCTACGGCTGCGACGGTCTTCATAGACGGCTACATGAGGAGTAGCAACCCCGTCTTGACGAGGATTCTCATGCCTGGTGTCCCGGCCTATCTCAACGCCCTCCTCTTCACCTCAGCAATCCTCTCCATCTTCGGCCTCCATGAGCTCGGCCATAAGTTGGCGGCGGTCTATAGGGGTGTGAAGACGTCGATGCCCTTCTTCATTCCAGCTCCCCCCGGGATGGGCGGCACCTTCGGGGCCATCATAACCCAGAGGGAGCCTCCGACGAATAGGGATGACCTCTTCGACATAGGCTTCAGCGGGCCAGCCGTGGGGCTGCTGGTATCCCTCATCGTCGCCGTCATAGGCCTGAAGCTCTCCTTCATCGTCCCAGCCGATGAGGTCTTGGAGTGGTCTATACGCTTCCCAGGTGTGAGGATTAGGGGTATCCCCTTCCCCCTCCTCCTATCGCTTCTGGCTCAGTTTTTGAAGCCCACTCCGAGGGGTATGGTTCTGATACTCCACCCCATCGCCTTCGCAGCCTGGGTCGGCTGCATCGTCACCTTCATCAATCTCATACCAAGCTGGCAGCTCGACGGCGGCCACATCTGTCGAGCCCTCCTCGGAAGGGAGCTCCATAGGAAGGTCTCCATCATCGGCATCTTCATCCTCCTCGTCGCTGGGTATTTCCTCATGGCAATCATGCTCGCCCTCTTCATGATGTGGACCAGAGGTGAGGGTGGGGCGCCCCTCGATGAGGTCTCACCCCTCAGCCTATCGAGGAAGCTCCTCGCCCTCCTCTACGTCGCCATGATAATCCTCACCTTCGTCTTCATCACACCCATCTAAGGTGTGATGGAAAGCGCATAGGGTATGACCGCCACTCGACCCCTACCGGCATCCTCATAGGCGTCGTTGACAGCCCCATAGACGGTGAGGGTGAGGGGCTCAGCGAGATGCCTTGGCAGGGCGGAGACGAGTTGAATCCTCATAGACCTCTGGAGGCTCCTCAATAGGTGGAGAACCTCCCCACCCAGCATATATCTCCTCCTCAACTCGCTGAGCCTCTCAACCCCGGAGAGCTTTGAGAGTCCAGGTGCTCCAAGCCCCTCTCCACACTCGGCTACGAGGATTATCCTCCCACCCCTCTTAGGCTTCCTCAAGGCCCTAAGGGCCCAGAGGGAGTGGTAGAGGTCGAAGTCGAAGCGGCCTCCACCTGGGCTGAGGATGTAGATGTCAGCCGACTCAACCTCCACGGAGTAGATGTCCCCATAGTCGTTTAGGGCCTTATCCCAAACTGCTTCAGCCTCGCCATATAGGGTGTCGACGACGCCTCCCCTATGATCTGTGACGAGAATCAGCGATGCGTCAACACCCATCAGCCTCAAGGCGTCCCAGGAGTCCATCAGGATGGGGTTGTCTTCGACGACCCCCAGCCCCGTTGAACCCTGGTGGTATAGGCTCCTACTCATCTCTATGGCCTTGAAGCCTGATAGCTGGGGAATCAGAGCCGTGTGGGGCCCCTTAAACCCTGATAGGGGGTCGGGGTGGAATTGGCTGATGAGTATTCTCACCTCCCCCTCGATGAGGGGTTTAGACACCTCTACGGTGTTCCCCCTCCTGGTTCTCCCCAGCTCCTCCACCTCCGATTGAGCTGTATGAATCCTAAGCTCCACGCCTCTTGGAAGGCTTCTCCTGATGAGCTCCAGGAGTCTCCCGCCTCCCCTCGTTCTGAGGCCGAGTCCGATGATGATAGAGACTCCCTCCAATCCCCTCTCAGCCTCTATGACATCCAGTAAGCCTGATAGGGCTTGGATGATAGCCTTCGGGGGGAGGCCTCCATCGACGCCTATTGAGATGGTTGAGGCCTCAGACATCTCGCTTAGAGGCTCGCAGCTGAGGGGTCTCTCAGCAACCTCCCTCACGGCTGCCTCGACATCCCTCACAACCTCCCCTATCTTAGGCTCCACAACCCCAAGGAATTCTCTAAGGGGTATGGAGACATGGACCTCCGTCTCTCCATAGGGGAACCAGCACTCAACCATGGGGAATCTCCCCCAGGGATCCGCCCAGCCTCTCGATAAGCCTCTTAGAGGCCTCCTCCACCAGGGCCTCAACCTCGCTTTGGCTCTCCCCCCAGGCTGAGACCCACAGCCTTATGCCTCCCTCCCCGTGGGGCCTCACCATAGACTTCACATAGACGCCTGGAACCTCAGCCATAACCTCCTCCAATACGGGTGCTATGGTGGATTCATCCCCCCTGAGAAGCCTTATAACCCTCTCAGCGAAGGCTCCCTTCACACGCCTCCTAAGCAGCGGGATGACCTCATTCTCGAAGATCCACTTCAACTCCTTTGGCACACCTGGTAGGCAGATGATCCAGGAGCCCCTAACCTCCAATAGGACGGCTGGAGCTCCACCTATCCTATTGTCGAGGGGCCTCGCCCCCCTGGGCAGTATGGCCATCTTACGTCGAGCCTCCGTCAACTCGGCTCTCTTCACATATCCGAGCTCATGAAGCGTCCTATATTGACGCTCCACGATGGCGAGGGCCTCCTCATTAAGCTCCAGGGGGAGACCAAAGGCCTCCGCCACCCCCCTAAGGGTCTTGTCGTCATGTGTCGGCCCAAGGCCTCCGGTGGTGAAGATGATGTCGCATCCATCCTCCAGCAGCCTCCTCAAGGCCTTAGCGATCTCGGAGACCTCATCCCTCACAGTTATACGCTCTATGACGGGCATCCTCAAGGCCTTAAGCTGATTTATAAGCCAGTGACTGTTGGTATCCAGAACCAGTCCATCGAGGATCTCGTTTCCAACGACGAGGATGCCGATGTTGGGCAAGGCTCATCGATATTAATTGGGGTTCCCAGGGAAAAACTTACTGACCCTCCTCACCTCCAGCTTCACATTGAGGGGTATAGCCTCCTCCAGGGATCTGGTGATGTGGCAGTATCTGACGGCAACTCGGCGCATCGCCTCAGAAGCTCCAGATCCTCCTCATCGGCCTCTACGAATCCTCCGGTTCCGCTGTTCCACCTTATCTCGACGCCGTATCGTAATTCCTCTTGAATCTCGTAGGCTATCCTCCGTGAGTCAGGCTTAAATCTAATAGGGTTGAAGGTTTGCTGAGGCCTATGGTCTGCACGGTCGTTGTGGACGGCTTCTTCGGAGACTGTGGGAAGGGTAAGATCGTCTCATATCTCTCGGTAGCCGATGAGGCTGACATCTGCGTCAGGGCAGGCGTCGGACCCAACGCAGGGCACACCGTAGTCTATGGGGGTGAGACCTATAAGCTGAGGATGGTTCCCAGCGGCTTCGTAAACCCCTCCACAAGGCTGCTCATCGGCCCAGGGGTCGTCGTCGATCCAAGGGTTCTCCTAAGCGAGATAGAGAGGCTCGGCGTCGAAGATCGATTCGGATTAGACCCCCAATGCGCCATCATAGAGCCTGAGCATATAGAGCGAGACCGGAAGGGGCATCTGAAGGAGAAGATTCAGACCACCGGAACCGGAACAGGGCCTTGCAACGCCGACAGGGCTCTCAGGAGGGTGAGGGTTGCCCGAGACCTGCCGGAGCTCCAGAGATTTCTGACGGATGTCCCCTTAGAGGTGAATGAGGCCTTAGACAGAGGCGGAAATGTCATAGTGGAGGGGACTCAGGGAACCTTCATCAGCCTCTACCATGGCACATATCCCTACACAACGTCGAAGGATGTCTGCGCCTCAGCAGCCTGCTCCGACGTGGGCATAGGGCCCACGAGGGTTGATGAGGTCGTCCTCGTCCTTAAGGCCTACGTCACGAGGGTTGGAGCTGGGGAGCTTCCAGGTGAGATCAGCCCCGAGGAGGCGAGGCGTAGAGGCTGGGATGAGTATGGAACCGTCACGGGACGCCAGCGTCGAGCCGCCCCCTTCAACTTCGATCTGGCGAGGAGGGCTGTGATGCTCAACGGTGCGACGCAGATAGCTCTGACGAAGCTCGACATCCTATACCCAGAGTGTAAGGGTGTGAGGAGCTATGGGGAGCTCGCACCTGAGGCGAGGGAGTTCGTAGAGCGCATAGAGAGGGAGCTCTGCATCCCCGTCACCCTCATAGGGACTGGGCCTGAACTCTATGAGATCATAGATAGGAGGCGTTAGGACTCATCCATCAATCTCGCCAACTCCTCTATCAGCTTCCTCATCCGAGGTGTGAGGGTCTTAGGCACCTTGATCTTAATCCTCACCAATTGGTCTCCGACGCCGTAGGGGCTTCTTATCCCGAGTCCCCTAAGCCTGATTATGGAGCCCGACTCGGTTCCAGGTGGAATCTCGATTTTCCACTCACCCCTCAGCGTCGGCACCCTTATCTCGCCGCCGAGGACTGCCTTGGGATATGGGACCTCAGCCTCATAGATGACGTCCAAACCCCTCCTCTCCAACTTTGGATGAGGCTTAACCCTGACGGTGACATATAGGTCTCCTGGAGGCCCTCCGAAGCGTCCCTCATCCCCCTCACCCCTTAGAACAAGCCTCGATCCATCCTCTATGCCTGGGGGAATCTTCACCCTTATCTTGGCTCTACGCTCGACGAGGCCGAGTCCCTTACACTCACCGCATGGCTCTGCGGGTATGACCCCCCTACCACCGCATCCATCGCAGGTCGTTATCCGGATCATCTGGGTGAAGCCTGTTATCCTGCGCTCCTCGATCCTCCCCCTCCCCCCGCAGATTGGGCAGGTCACCATACCCTTATCGGGCTCAGCCCCCGACCCTCCACATCTTGGACAGCGTCTCATCCTTGGGATGTTTATCTCAACCTCCCCTCCATAGGCCGCCTGCTCGAGGGTTACCTCTATCTCGGTCTCTATGTCCCTCCCCCTCTCAGGTGTTGGGGCGCCCCGTTGGAAGGTGACTGTGAAGTCCCTGAAGAATCTGTTGAACAGGTCTTCGAAGTCGAAGCCGAACTCCGTGAAGATGTCCCTGAAGATGGTTCTGTTGAAGATGTCCTCAGCCGTGTAGCGGGTCTGTATGCCCTCATAGCCATACATGTCGTATTGTCTACGCTTCTCGGGGTCTGACAGCACAGCATAGGCCTCAGATATCTCCTTGAACTTCTCCTCGGCGTCTGGGCTCTTGTTCC
>CAZGKJ010000025.1:4101-15448 GCA_964525955.1 uncultured Candidatus Bathyarchaeia archaeon | reverse complement strand
CCTTTAGGGAGCTGGGGGAGCTGGAGGGGGAGGCTCCAAAGCTCTTCGGAGTCAGCACGGGGACTAAGCTGGATGAGATGTTCTGGAAGATCGTTGAGGAGGATGGACGCTTCGTGAAGAAGCCCCTCGGAGGCATACCCTACCTCTCAGTGCTGAACATCACGGGGGTTCCCGACAGCGGTAAGAGCGTCCTCGCAGAGCAGTTCGCCCTGAAGCAGGCTGATGCAGGCTATAAGGTGCTCTACATCACCGTCGAGTCCCCGGCAAGCTTCCTCTACACCTCGATGAGGGCTAAGGCATCCTACCTCGGAGCCGACTTCGAGAGGGTTGAGAGGAACATCGTCGTCATCGACGCCTCCCAAAGCGATGAGCTCCGAGAGGATCCCAAATCCCTGATGGATACGATGGCCTATGCCATCAGGGAGAAGGGGACGAGGAACGTCGTCATCGACAGCATAACGGGCCTCTATGAGCATAGGGAGGTTATGGCGAGGCAGATCGTCAGGATGTTCTTCAACTTCCTGAAGAGGTGGAGGCAGACGGGTATATTCATTTCCCAGAAGCGTTCAGCTCAGGCCTCCGACACGGCGGAGGCTGCCGGCGGCCTGGCCGTGGCTCACATCGTCGATGGGAGCATCGTCTTGGATAAGGTTCTCATCGACAACGCCTGGAAATCAAAGCTCTACGGCCTCCCCGTCGGATCGGTTTTGAGGACCATAAGGATCGACGGATGCCGCTTAACGGGGCATGACGCCAGAGCCTGGGTCTTCGAGATAACCGAGGCTGGGACGATAAGGATTATCTCCCCCCTATCCGAATTCATCGAGAGGAGGAGTTAAAATGGAAGTCATTAGGGGTCCAGTGGCTAAGAGAGACATCGATCAGATGGCTGAGAACCTCTTCCATGAATGCCTCAGAATCCTTGGGGGGCTAAGGAGGCTGGTGGAGTATGGTCGATTGACGTGGCTTCCATCGCTCGCTGAGGCTGCCTACGTCATCCTATTGAAGGAGGAGATGTTGAAGACGGGTAGGGAGATCGCTGAGACCCTCGGCATAACGGAGCAGACGGTGAAGAACATACTCCGCTCCGACGTAGAGGCTGTTAGACGCTACCTGGAGGGGGAGATAGAGAAGGTGGATGAACACATAGCCGGCGGCATAGCTAAGATGGCCTATGAAAAGATGAAACGAGAACGAGGCGTCTTCATAAAGGAGGGGGAGCTTGAAGCCCTCGGCGTCGGATGGGCCATGGACGTCATCAGAAGGCTGAGGGATGCCACATTCCCCCTAAATCCGGAGGAGCTGATGGAGAGATTGAGGGACGTCAGGATCGACGGCAGATCAGCCGAGGAGCTGGTGGAGAGGCTGGAGAAGCCCATCGAGTCGATGGAGGAGCTCCTAAGCGAGTTAAGAAGACTTGCGGAAGATAGGTAGTCGTCGCATCATCGATGAAATTATCTTGACATCCTCACCTCGATCATCTTAGAGGTGATGGGGTGAAGTATTGCCCAAACTGCGGAAGCCCCGTCGAGCCCACGGATAGGTTCTGCCCAAACTGCGGATACAACCTCACCGAGAGGCGTATGCCGACTCCGGCCCAGCCCCAGTATCAGCCACCAATGGCGGCTCAGCCCCCAGCCTATGAGAGAATCCTTGGAGGAGTCACAAGTGCGAATATGAAGAGGGGATTCCTCAGAGGCTATGGAGTCTACGTCACCGATAGGAGGATCATAGGGGTGAAGGCGAGGAAGAAGGCGTTGATGAGCGGTTTAGGATTCGCCTTCGGAGGAATCATAGGCGGCCTCATAGCCACGAAGATGTCATTGGAGGAGATGAAGAAGACTCTCGCAGAGATAGAGAAGGGGAAGGACTTCGAGGTCTATAGGGATGATGTAACCTACATAGAGCTTAAGAAGCCTGGGAGAATAAGGGGTGGACACCTGAAGATCATGAGACGCTTCGGGGACGAGATCAAGGTCGATATAAGCGGAAAGAAGGAGTATGAAACCCTGTTAGAGGCCCTGCAACAATTCAAACCAGAGGCCCTTAGAGTGATCACGTGACGCCTTATAAGTGGCTACCACTTATAACGGATCCCCTCCTCCGCCACCCTTTAAGCTGAGAGGCTTAGGGAGTGGGCCGGGCCGGATTTGAACCGGCGACCTCCGCCTCGTAAGGGCGGCGTCCCAGCCAGGCTAGACGACCGGCCCTGTGAGTTTACTGCTTCCTCCCCTTTATAGCTTCGCCGAGCAGTTCCATCATTTCCCGTTGAAGTTTTTTCATCCTCCCTATCGCTGGGTGGTTTTCCCCCAGCTCCTCCCTGAATCTGTTTAGGGTTTCCTCGAAGGGTATCTCCCGTTCACCCGCTATCAACTTGTCGGCGTAGGCGACCACCTTCTCCTCGAGGGTTTCCGGTATGTAGCTTCGATCTGGAAGGCCTAACCGCTTTGCCTCATCCCTGCTGATCCCCGCTCCCACGTGGCGTTCAATTATCCTCGCAAGGGGTTCTGGGAGGCCCATCTCCCTCGCCATCTGACCCCCTACAGCTCCATGTTCCACGCCATGGGTCTTGGCCCTCCCAAGGTCGTGGAGGAGGCCTCCGATCTCTATGAGCCTCAGATCGATGTCGTATCCCCTCTCCCTCAGCCTCTCAGCGATCCTCAGAGCCACCCTCGTCACGCTTCGACAATGCCTTATGACCCCCTCGCTGCATCCTGCTTCCCTCATAAGCTTTATGGCCTCATCCCTGCTCGGCAGCTTCATCCAAGCTCCTCCTCCAGCTCCCTTATCTTACGTCTTAGAAACTCCTTGTGGGGGGTGTTGTCGAAGGGTTTTAGGGGTTCACCGCATTTAGGGCAGCGGAATACCGACTCCATCGCCTCCTCGAAGGTAAGCCTCCGGCAGCTCTCCCCTCCGCAGTGGTAGAAGTCGTGGCTCTCCTCATATTCGAGGCGCTCCCGCAGCTTCTTCAAAATCTTCTTCTTCATCCCCTGTATGAAGGCCTCCACGAGGTCTGGTTGGAGACGCCACTGGAATATGAACCACCCCGTCTCGGGGTCCCTAAACCTCCTGGAGGCGACGATTCGATGATTATAGAATTTGTATAGGAGCTTCCTCACCGTGTTTATCTGGATGCCCGTCCGCTCGGAGATCTCCTCAACGGTTAGGTCATCCTGCTCCCCGAGGGCCTTTATTATCTCGACGCCCTCCTCGCCGCCTATGATTCGAGCCACCTCTAAGAGTTTCTCCTCATCGACGCCTCCAAACATCGACCTCTAATATTTTTAGTCCCTCAGCCCCTTTAAGTTAAGCGAGGCGTTCAACTCTTTTCCCCCTCTCCTGGGGTATAACCCTCAGCTTGGCGTCCTCGAACTCAAGCTCCAATTCACGGCCCTTGAAGAGTATGTGGAGAAAGACGGCTAAGGCGCTAACCTCGGAGTGGGGCTGATTGGTGACGGCGACGTTCCAATCCGCCTCGCCGTAGAGCTCCCCTGGAACCTTTGCGCCGCCGACGACGATGAGCTTCGGCGAGGGATCAGCCCTGATCTCGTCGATGACCCCCTGAACCGGAAGGCCATACATGGTTAGGTGGATAACCTTCCCACCCCACCTCCTCCAATCCCCTATGGCCCTACGCCAGCTCTCAACGTATCGAAGCTCGAAGGGGCCGCCCCAGTTCTCCACCACCCCCCTAACCGACCGCTCCATAGACGTATCCCGCACCCCTGTGTATAGGGCTCCCCTCGCTCCGAAGGCCCTCGCCGCCAGCATAACGTGGGTTGTTATCCTCTGATCCCTATGGGGTCTATGGCCGAGTCTGAGCACCCATACCTCCATTCGAGGGTGGCCCTCCTCGTTGAGTGGACGCCCCTATTTAAAGCTCTAATCACCATGCTATATGATGCCGCTCGGCGATGACGTGGAGGTGGAGGCCCTCCCCCTAAGCCGTAGGAGGCGTATCGTAGGCCTAATCCTCCCCATCTTCAACATCCCCATCCTTGCCTTAACCCTCTACTCCATGGTGGCTAAGCTTGAGGCTGAGATTCCACCGCTCTCAGAGAGCTTCCTCGGAGACCTCGCCCTCTTTCTCCTCACCCTCTCAGTCATGCTTCTACTCCTCCTTAGGGCGCCGATATACAGCAGCTCATATAGGTTGAGTGGTGAGGGGGTTGTGGTTAGGAGGTTTCCGAGAGGGGAGATTCTCATCCCCTACTCCTCCATAGAGAGGTCTGAGGTCTACATCAGGAGGGAGAAGCTGGATAGAATTCCAGGTAGGGCCGTTGAATATGCTAAATCCTCCGTAACCCTTCTGAGGGAGGCGGGATATAAGCTGAGGGATTATACGAACTCCGATGAGATAGTCGTCCTCCTATTGACGAGGGGGGATGAGGCCTATCTCCTATCGCCCAGGGATCCAAGGGGATTCCTCAGCCAGCTTAGGAGGAGGGTGGAGAGGATGCCGATTAGATGGATAGAGCTGACGAGGAGGGGGAGGAGGGAGAAGACCTATAGATAAACTGTCATGGCCGACGGCTCAGATCGGTTACACTCCACTTATCATGATCGACGAATTAGAGCTCCTGATGGATGGGGGTGAGCTGGATAGGGCTCTGATCCTGAAGATGCTCCTCGAACATGAGAGGAGGCTTAGACGTATAGACGGCGGATTGAGGGAGTTTAAGAGGCATATAGAGAGGATGGAGGAGTTGAGGGGGAAGCTCTCCTACTGGCTGAGGCTGACGGAGAAGCTGAGGAGGATCACCCGTTGGAGTAGGGAGTTAGAATCCATGAGGTAGGAGCGTTAGGAGGCCAAGCCTCCAGGCGAGGAGGTAAAGCAGTATAACCGTCGCAACGGCCACCAATAGACCCCTCAAAGCCCTCTTAGAGTCGATGAGGAAGGCGCAGATGGAGCCGTAGATGAGGCCGGCTACATGGACATCGTGAGCCACAACGCCCTCAACGCCCAGCCAGAGGGCTGAGAACTCGGCTATGGAGAGGATGACGCCCACGAGGAAGGATGGGAGGGGGATGAAGAGGATATAGGTGATCTTGAAGGGCATGAGGAGGAAGAGGACGGCGATCAAGCCGAAGATGGCTCCGGAGGCGCCGACGAGGGGGACATCAGAGCTGGGGTATAGGAGGACGTGAATCAAGCCGGAGACCATGCCCGAGGAGAGGTAGATGGCGGCGCATCTCAAAGCTCCAAGCTCCCTCTCAACTATCCCCCCAGCCCCAAGCAGGGCTATGGAGTTGAGGGCGAGGTGAAGCCATCCACCATGGAGGAACATATGGGCGACGACGGCCTCGAGGTGTAGACCCCTTAGAAGCATAGCTGGGATCAGCGAATATGTCTCATAGAGCCTTAGGGCTTCATCCCCTGGGAGGATGGAGAGGTAGAGCTGGATCAGGACGAGGATTATGAGGAGGCTGTATGTGAAGAGGGGGCGCCTCTCCTCCATCAAGAGGAGATAGGTCGATGCCGTTATAGGCTTATCCGCCACTTTATAAGGGGGCTGTAGGAGAGTAGTCGTGATGGTCTCCCCACCAGAGATCATAGGGCATGGAACCTGGTATGATAAGGCGGCTAAGGAGCTCATAGAGAGGGAGCTCAAGCTTGGTAGGAGCCTAGACCTGATAAGAACTGAGAGCGGACTCGGAGCCTCAGGTTTCCCCCACATAGGAAGCCTCGGCGACTGCATAAGGAATTACGTCATCGCCCTCGCCCTGGAGGAGCAGGGATATAAGGCTGAGTACATCGCCTTCTCCGACGACAAGGATGGCCTAAGAAAGGTTCCAGCTGGACTTCCAAAGGAGCTGGAGAGATGGCTTGGATACCCCGTCTCAGACATCCCAGACCCCTTCGGAGGATGCCATGAAAGCTTCGGAGACCATATGTCATCGCTCCTCCTCGAGGCCTTAGACATCATAGGAGTCGAGTATCGCTTCATGTCCGGCACAAGGGTCTACAGGGAGGGACTGCTCAACAGGGAGATCATAGAGATAATGGAGAAAGCCGAGAGGGCGGGGAGAATCATCTACGAGGAGATCGGGCAGACGAAGTTCCTGAACTCCCTCCCATACTTCCCCGTCTGCGAGAACTGTGGACGCATCTACACCACCAACGCCTATAGGTATCTACCTGATGAGCGTAAGGTTCTTTACCGCTGCGAGGGGATGGAGGTGAAGGGGAGATGGCTGGAGGGATGCGGCTACGAGGGCGAGGTCGACGTCACGGCTGGGGAGGGGAAGCTAAGCTGGAAGGTGGAGTTCGCAGCGAGGTGGAGGGCCCTCGACATAAGATTCGAGGCCTATGGGAAGGATATAGCGGACTCCGTGAAGGTGAATGACCGAATCTGCAGGGAGATATTGAACCATGAGCCCCCGATGCATGTCCAATATGAGATGTTCCTCGATAAGGGTGGGAGGAAGATATCTAAGTCCGCTGGAAACGTCTTCACGCCTCAGGTCTGGTTCAGGTATGGCTCACCGCAGTCCCTCAACCTACTGCTGTTGAAGAGATTCATTGGAACGAGGAGTGTAGGCGTCGAGGATATACCAGTCTACATGGATGAGCTGGATAGGCTGGAGGACATATACTTCGGAAGGGTTAAGGTTGAGGATTTGAAGGAGAGGGCTAAGCTGAGAGGCCTCTACGAATACTGCTGGCTCCTCAAACCCCCGGAGGAGCCGAGTGTTCACATACCCTATAGACTGCTGGTGAACCTCGCCAGGGTAGCCCCTGAGGGGCGTGAAGCGGAGTATATCAGGGAGAAGCTGAGCGAATATGGATACCTGAGGGAGGGGGATAGAGGCTTAGAGGAGCGGATCAGATATGCGTTGAACTGGGTTAGAGACTTTGAGGAGCCGGTTAGGAAGCCGGTGGAGCTCTCAGAGGAGGAGGCTGAGGCCGTTCGGATGCTAATAGAGGAGCTGAGGAGGGGGAGGGATGCAGACGATTATCAGAGCGCCGTCTTCAAGGTGGCCCGGAGCCTAAGCCTCTCGCCGAGGAGATTCTTCCGCACCCTATACCTCATCCTCATCGGCGAGCCTCAGGGCCCGAGGTTCGGCCCCTACGTCGAGGCCATAGGGGTTGAGAATGCGATAGGGGAGCTGGAGAGGGCTCTTAAAGGGGATTAACCTTTTAAATATTTTAAAACTCTCTATTGGAGATGGATCCGATCCTCGGAGAGGTTCTCTACGCCCTCATCCTTCTAACCTGGGTGATCTTCGTCTCGTTCCCCCTGACGAGATGGCTCTACGGCCTGATGAGGGGGAGGGGTCTAAGCCACGGCGTGGCCATATACTTCAATAGGAAGATAATACATATCCTCGCAGGCGGCCTCATAGCCCTACTCGTCCCCCACCTATTCTCCACCCCCCTCATACCCCTATCTATGAGCCTCATCCTCGCAGCCCTCCTCTACATACCCCACTGGAGGGGGGAGCTCCTAACATGGTTTCAGACGCCTGAAAACCTCTTCGAGGTGCACTTCTGCATCGCCTGGGGTTTGGCCATAACAGCTGGATGGCTCCTAACAGGCGGAGACTTCAGGTTAGGCGTCATCCCCGTCCTCTACATGTCCTTCGGGGACGCCGTCACGGGCGTTGTGCGGAACCTCCTCTTCAGGCGTAGAACGAAATCCTGGTGGGGGAACATCGCCATGATGGCCGTCTGCCTCCCAATAGGCTATATGCTCGGCCTCTGGGGCGTGGTCTCAGCCCTCGTCGCATCCTTCATAGAACACTTCGAGTTCGGCCCGATAGATGACAATCTGACTATACCACTCTCCTCCTTCCTCATCCTCTACCTAACCTACCCCACTTGGAGTTGAGGCGGGCTCGGGTCAAGAGTTCTTCATCACAGCTCAGCAGAACTCGACCCCCTCATCACCCGCCGATGAGAGATGGGAGTGGATGGGGAAAAGGCTTCCGAGCGGCGGGCTCCAAACTCAAGATCGTCATCACCCTCTCAGAGGGGCTTTCCTGTCATCGCCCGCCAATAGGATTTTCTCATAGCCTTGGGAAAAGGCTTATCGTCGAATCTCAGTTAGGAGGCCTGAACCAGAGGCATCTCGCCTCCCCGACGGTGAAGACGGAGCCCGTCACCAGGATGAGGTCGTCGCCCCCAGCCATCTCTAAGGCTCTCCTAACAGCCGACCTCACATCCTCAACGATCTCATAGGGCTTCGAGCATCGCTCCACCTCCACGGCTATAGCCTCCGGCTCTTCAGCCCTCCCCATAACCCCATGCCTCGTGATGATGAAGTGGGACGCCACAGATGCCAGAGCCCTGATCATTCTTGGTATATCCTTATCTCTGGAGATGCTGACGACGGCGATGAGCCTGTCATAGCTGAAATCCTCCCGTAGAACCGCTGCGAGATTCTCCATCGCCCTCGGGTCTTTGGCGCAGTCGAGGATCGTTAAGGGTTTACGCTGAACCACCTCAAGTCTCCCAGGCCATCGAGCCTTCCCCAAACCCTCCCTCACAGCCTCTGGGGGTACCTCGGCCCCATGGAGGCTTAGAGCCTCCACGGCTCCGACGGCGCAGGAGGCGTTCCTCAGCTGATGCCCTCCGAGGAGGGGGATGAAGAGCTCCCGATAGCTCCCCATAAGTCCCTGGAGGTTGAACCACTGCCCCTCAAGGCTGTGGCGGAGACGGCGATACCTGATGTCCCTATCGACGACATACATCTCAGCATCCCGATCATGGCATATCCCCTCCAGGAGCTCCAGAACCTCAGGCTGCTCAACGGCCGTGATGAGCGTCGACCCGGGTTTTATGATGCCGGCCTTCTCCCTGGCGATCTCGATGATGGTGTCGCCGAGATACTTTGTGTGCTCGAGGCTGACGTTGGTGATGACGGCCACCTCGGCTTCGATGACGTTTGTGGCGTCGAGTCTCCCACCCATCCCCACCTCCACAACCGCGTAATCGACTCCACGCTCCTCGAAGTACTTGAAGGCCATAGCCGTGGAGAGCTCGAAGAATGTTGGATGACCCAAATCCGGTTTGGAGGCCATCCCCTCGGCGATGGGTCTGAGGGATTCGATAAGCCTGACGATATCCCCCACCCCGATAGGCTGACCATCTACGACGATCCTCTCGGTGAAGCTGGAGAGGTGAGGAGATGTATACATGCCAACCCTATATCCGGCGGCGTGGAGGATCGAGGCGGCCATAGCCGTCGTCGATCCCTTACCGCTGGTTCCGGTGACGTGGATCGCCTTGAAGGCCCTATGGGGGTCTCCCAGCTCGCTGAGTAGGTGACTTATCCGCTTCAACCTAGGCTTGGAGCCGAGTCGCCTAAGGCTGAAGAGCCACTCCACCAGCTCCCTATAACCCATCAACTCCCCCTTTCAAATCGAGGGTTAAAATAATGCCGAGTGGGGTGAAGTTTAGAAGCCGCCCCCATTCATATAGGAATAAGGGGCTGGAGCTGATGCGACGGTGGCCGTCATATTACCTTTGAGAGGGCTGCTTTGATGATAAAAAGGGGGTTATAGGCTCTCCCTGAAGGGGTGTCTGGCGTTCTCGGCGTGCTCCGTCGTCTCCTCCGGCGTCGGCCTCCCCTCCATCGCCTTCCTGATGGCGTGGCGCATAGCCTTGAAGTTGTTGATGAAAACCCTATGCCTATCGGTCGCTGTTGGGTGGACGAAGACCTTGGCTATGATGGCCAATTCATCCGTTGCGGGGAGTATTCCATCCTCAACGCTCTTCGCCACGGCCTTTGCGACGCCAGCCTGCGCTGGGCCGTAGACCATGCTCGCCTGTCTGAGGCTTCTAACCGGAACCGTTGGGACGATGATTGTGGGCGGCTTCACAGCCATCCCAGGCTCCAAGATTACCTGAACCGCCTCTTGCTTCTCTACAAGCCTCGACAGAACTTCTGCATAGGCTCTGCCGACGGGGCCGTCCACCCTGCCTATTAGGAGGTCTATGTGGGCCACCTCAGCTCCATCGCCTACGAGGGCCTCACCGGTTCTCAGATGGAACTGCTTGATCTCCTCAGGGGTCACACCTACGGCGTAGAAGCGCTCCATGAGGGGCTTCTCGGGGACTATCTCGAAGGCTATGGGCTTCTTAGGTATGAGGCCAAGCTTCTCCAGCTCTATTCGGAGCTCCTCCCGTAGCTCATAGGTTAGGGTGTCCCCCATTATCAACGGTCTACGGGTTTTGCCGACGTTGAGGCCCATGTAGTTTAGGCAGGCCTTCACCCCGAGGGCGCCTGAGGAGACTATATGCCTAAGGAACTTCTGGATGCGCCTATGGATGGCCCTCGCCCCCTCCAGGTCTCCCTTCTTCGCCTTCTCGTAGATTTCGAGCCAGATGTGGGGGATGACGTTGGCGCTGGCGAGGATCATTCCCTTTGCACCGGCTGAGAGGGCTGGGAGCACAACCTCATCCCAGCCGACGACGACATCGATCTTGTCGCCCACCTTCTCCAACACGGACATGAGATACTTCAGGTCGCCGCTGGAATCCTTCAGGCCTACGATGTTGTCGATCTCAGCCAAGTCCTCGACGACCTGCCATGGGATATACTGACCAGTGCAGGAGGGGATATTGTAGAGGACTATGGGGAAGTCAACCGCCTCGGCGATGGCTAGATAGTGGTCATAAATGCCCTTCCCACCCTTAGGCTTAAGGTAGTAGGGGTTGACGATGAGAGCCGCATCGGCCCCAACATCCTTCGCATATTGGGTCTCTTCGATGACAAGCTTCGTAGCCGTCCAGCCTGTTCCAGCTATAACCGGGACACGGCCATTCACCTGATCGACGCAGACCTCCAGAACCCTTCGACGCTCATCCCTGGTCATCATGGAGAACTCCCCAGTTGTCCCGCAGGGGACGACGCCGGTGACTCCCCTCTCTATTAGCCAATCGATGAGGCCCCTAAAGGCCTCCTCGTTGAACTCCTCATGCTCGTCGAAGGGGGTGACAAGCGCCGGTATGACCCCCTCAAGCTTGAAGCCCTTAGCCATCTCTCATCGATGAGAAAATGTTGTGGAGATTTAAAAGGGGTTATGGGCGCTGTTCTAATCCATGGAATTATTTACTCCCCAATTCCCTCTCCATTCGATGAGTCCTCAGCCCCTCGACTACTCGAAGTTGACGGCGGCCTCTGTGCTTTCAGCCATCTTCGTAGGCGCCCTCCTATACTCCACCCTCATCCTCCCCCATAGGCTTCACAGGCTTCTCCTCGGATGGATTCCGGATTACGGCCTTAACTGGGTTGAGGCTGAGGCAGCCATAGAGGCCTTGAGGCCTTTTGGCTATCTCTGCTTCATCCTCTTCCTCCTCCTCATCATACTCGGCTTCCTCCTCAGATGGTTTAGGCTTTCA
>CAZGKJ010000025.1:0-4001 GCA_964525955.1 uncultured Candidatus Bathyarchaeia archaeon | reverse complement strand
CCTCTTCCTCCTCCTCATCATACTCGGCTTCCTCCTCAGATGGTTTAGGCTTTCAGCCCTCGGCTCCATCGCCCTCTACCTCCCCACATTCAGCTACTTCGCATCTACGATGTTCTTCCTCGCAGGCCTCTGCGTCCTCAGAGTTGTCTGGCTCCCCCTAATGGAGCTTATCCCAGCCCCCTGGATCAATCGCCCCAAACTCTTTGGGGAGCTCCTCGATGTCGCCGATGCAGTCTACCTCCCCTACATCCCCCTCAGGGTGTTGCTCAGCCTCCTCTCCGCCTCCCTGATCCCCCGCCAAGTCGATCGATTCATCTTCAATCTACTCATCTCCCTCGGCTCCGCAACCCTATTCCTTGGCTCCCAGACCTGGCTCTATGGGAGGCTCATCGGAAGAGACCTCATAGATTTCTGGATGTATCGATATTCGAGGCATCCACAGTATCTCGGCCTCCTAATCTGGAGCTACGGCCTCCTAATCTACGACCGCTTCATCTTCACCCCCGTTAGAGGAGGATACTATCCAGCCCCCTCCCTCCCATGGCTCATCATGGCCCTAACCATCACGGCATCAGCCCTGATGGAGGAGGCTGAGATGAGGAAGAAGCTGGGTGGGAGATACGTCGAATATCAAGCCTCAACACCCTTCATGCTCCCCCTCCCAAGACGGGTCTCCAACTGGATCGGGCTTCCATCGAGAATCCTCATCAGGAAGGAGCGGCCCGAGACGGGGAGGGAGACACTCCTCATCCTCACCTTCTACACAGCCCTAATAATAGGCGTCTCAGCCCTAATCCATCCACCCCACTAACATAATGGATTTAGGAGTGCTCCTTCGACTGCCGCCACTGAACCTCTATCTCGAAACCCGTGAAGCCTCTAAGCCTCTCTATCTCGCCCTCTATCCCCTCCCTCTCCCCCCTCGTTAGGGGTCTGAAGGGTGAGAGGGTGAGAAGCCATCGGTTTCCTCGCTGTTTCTTCAAGCTCCATGTTCCCCCTATGCGATGACCTAATAGAAGCGTGGCGGCCACATCTCCCCTTGGGAGGAATATTCTGGATTTATATCTTGGAGGAATTAGACGTCTCTTATCCCTATGACCCATGATGAGGGAGTCGAAGGCGGGGAGCAACCTCACAGCGCCCTCACCCTCCGAGGCCTCAAGCAGTGGATCGACATCCTCATCGAGTAGTAGAAGCCTCTCCCCCTCCACCTCGACCTCCATCAGGTTGAGGGATTCGAAGATCTCCCTGGCTTCCCTCACCCTCATACCCGACCAATAAGCGAAATCCCTAGGGGAGGCGGGGCCATACGCCCTTAGATATCTCCTCGCCAGCTCCCTCCCCGCCTCCTCCTCGGAGATCTGGAGTGGGATCGGCTTAAGCCAGCGATCTATGCGGGCGAATCGATACTCAGCAGCATGATACCAAGGCCCCAAAGCCCCTGCATGGCATAGCATCCCCATGAGGCTCATCTCCCTCACCACCCTGTTGAGGAGGAGGCGATCGGCCTTTCCCCATCCTAGGAGGGTGAGCATCTCCCTGATGGTGAGCGGCCCATCGTCGAGAAGTCTCAGCACCCTCTGATAGAGCGGCCTCCACTCATCCACCTCCGCCTTAGCTCCAACCCTCATCGCCCATCTATTCCATCTCTCCAAGAGAGCCGTCAGAAGCGCCCTACGATAGAGGGGTAGCAACCTGGAGGAGACTATATGCACGGTGTTCCTCATAAGCCACGTCTTCACCAGCTCCCTCCTATCATAGAGCGCCTCGTCCAGATGGTTAGGAGATAACCTCTTTATTCTACTCCATAGGCTTAAATAGGCGTTGAGAATACCCTGGGCGTTGACGCCGAGCATGTCGTCGACGACGTCGAGGAGTCGACTCCGCGGAGACCTCTCAACCAGGTGATGGCGTTCCAGGTTGAAGAGGGCTGCGGCCATTAGGGAGACCTCTACAACCACGATTCTTAATTTAGGTCTTAAGCCCCTCTTTTGCTTTTCACATCTGTTAAATGATTTTTCCTACCTCCCGTCATCTTGGTCTTTCCTCCATCTACACCATGATCTGGGCGGCGGCTCGCTGTAGTCCCAGGCCCAGATTGGCTGTGGTATGGGCTTGAAGCCCTCTTCACGGCATCTGGCGATGAACTCCCTGGCCTCATCCCCATCTTCTATGGGGTCCGAGACCAAAACCATCTTCCCACTCCACCTCGCCTCCCTCAGCCATCTCAACGCCTCCTCCACCTCCTCCCTCGAAGCCTCGACGCTTACGCCATCCCTATAGATGTGCCACAGCTCCTCCCTCAACACGCCATCGATGGAGGAGAGGAGGCGTCCATCCCTTAGAAGCCTCAAGGCGGACCCAATATTGACGTAGAGCTGGAAATCGGGGCTATATCTCTCCTCGACGGCCTGGGATATGTTCTCCACCAACTGAATCATCAACTCCTCCGTGTCGACCCCCCTACACCATGTGAAGTTTAGATCCAGGAGAATTGTGGAGGCATCCAGGTTGTCGAGGAGAACCCCCTCAAAGCCAAGCCTATAAGCCTCATCGATGAGCCTTAGGATGACATCCCTCCACCTCGGATGCCAAAACTCGATGAAATGCTCCCCCTCATACTCCGTAGATTCATGAATCCAGCTCTCACCGGAGACCTCAGACCAATAGGGCCTCCAATCCTCGGCATATCCCAGATTCACATAGGCCAACAGTAGATGACATTCCCCCTCAACGCCTCCACCGTTGAGGATGTCAAATCCTCCATCTCCAAGATGACTACATCGAAGCGCCTATGCATCAAATCCTCAGGCTCCACATCGGTGAGATAACAGCAGGAACAGACCTCCCAACTTCCCCTATTAACGAGAATCTGGAGCGATAATACCGTAACCATCAAGATTAAAAACAGGAAGACCCTCCGCACCCTTAAGGAGGATGGAGGATACAAGATAAGATTTTCATGGATGAGACACCCTCTCGGATCAGTGAGATGGATTTCTATCCCCTAAACCACTTATAGAGTTCTCCTCACCCTTTTAGTCAGATGCCCAAGATCTGCGTCGTCATCCCCACCTACAATGAGGCTGGGACGATCGGCGAACTATTGGAGAAATTGGAGTCTCTTGATTTAGACCTCCATATAGTCGTCGTAGATGATGGGAGCACCGATGGAACGATCGAGATCGTGGAGGAGGCCTCGAGGCGTTATGGGAATGTCACCCTCATGGAGAGGGGAGCCAAGCTGGGCTTGGGTTCAGCCCTTAGAGACGGCCTTAAGAAGGGCCTGGAGTTGGGTGCTGAGCTTCTGGTGACGATGGACGCCGATCTCTCCCATGACCCCATGGAGCTCCCCAGGCTTCTTGGAGAGGCCTCCCCCCATCGAATCGTTTTGGGCAGTCGATATTTTGATGGAGGCCGTATAGTTGGCTGGGGTCTTTATAGGCGGCTGGTCTCATGGGGCGCCAACTTCCTCGCCCGTCTCCTCGCTGGGGTTTCCAGCCTGGATTCGACGACTGGCTATAGATGCTATGGGGCCGATGTCGTTAGGGCTGTCCTCCCTGAGGTGGGAGGTGTGGGCTATGAGTTTCAGGTGGAGGTTCTCAGCGTCGCTCAGGGGATGGGCTTCGAGATAGTTGAGGTGCCGATAACCTTCATTGATCGCCGGATGGGGAGGAGCAAGCTTGGCCTGGGGGAGATGTGGAGATTCCTCAGGCTTCTCCTCAGGCTCTTCTTCGAGTCTGGGGAGTTTGGTAGGGCCTTGAGATTTGTGGCCGTAGGTCTCAGCGGCCTCCTCGTCAACGAGGCTGTGATCTGGCTTCTAACAGAGGTTGTAGGCCTCTACTATCTTGTCTCGGGGGGGATAAGCGCTGAGGTTGCCATAGTGAATAACTTCATCTGGAACAACTACTGGACCTTCTCCGATAGGGGGGAGGGGGGCATCATCGCTCGATTTTTGAAGTTTAACCTCACCAGGGTTATGGGAATCGCCCTGACGCTGC
>CAZGKJ010000024.1:0-15532 GCA_964525955.1 uncultured Candidatus Bathyarchaeia archaeon | reverse complement strand
TCGTCGATAAGGCCTTGAAGCGTGTTGGAGGTGGGAGGCCGCCGAGGATTAAGGGGGTGAAGAGGCTGATGAACGCCCATCGTCAGCCTGAGCCCCTGGAGAAGCTGATTCTCAGAGCCCAATATGATCTGTCGACATTCAGGGATGGAACCATCCGCTTTGATATCACCGACGCCCCCCTCACCCACTTCAAGCCCATAGAGATCGACACCTCCATCGAGAGGTTGAGGGAGCTTGGATATACCCATGACATCGACGGCAAACCCCTTGAGTCCCCCTATCAGCTTTTGGAGTTGAAGGTTCAGGACATCATCCTCCCCGAGGAGTGTGGAGACTATCTGGTGAAGGTCTCCAAGTTCATCGACGACCTCCTCACAAAGGTGTATGGCCTTGAACCCTACTACAAGGTTGAGAGTAGAGAAGACTTGATTGGGCATCTGATACTCGGCCTCGCTCCGCATACGTCTGCAGCCGTCCTCGGCAGGATCATAGGCTACACGAAGACGAGGGTCTGCTATGCGCATCCACTATGGCATGCGGCTAAGAGGAGGAACTGCGACGGCGATGAGGATGCGGTGATGCTGGCCCTCGACCCCCTATTGAACTTCTCCAGGGAGTATCTCCCAGAGCAGATTGGAGGCCTAATGGATGCACCCCTCTTCATCATATCGACCATCAACCCCGGAGAGGTGGATAAGGAGGCTCACAACGTCGATGTCATGCCGAGATATCCACCTGAGCTTTATAGACTGGCGGGGAAGAGGGCTCCTCCAAGCCTCTATGAGCCGTTGATCGAGACCATAGGGCATCGACTTGGAACAGAGGCGCAGGTTGAGGGCTTCAGGTTTACGGAGGACTGCTCCAACATCAATCATGCATCGCATCATGGGGCCTACACAAGTCTCAGAGCGATGACTGAGAAGCTGGAGAGTCAATTGGAGTTGGCTGAGAAGATCAAGGCTGTGGACGTCAAGGTTGTGGCGGAGAGAATTCTCACAAGCCACTTCCTAAAGGACATAATCGGCAACCTCAGAGCCTACACCAGCCAGAAGTTTAGATGTGTGAAGTGTAATGCGAAGTTTAGGCGGCCACCTCTAAAGGGGGTCTGCACACGCTGTGGGGGGCCGCTGACCCCTACGGTTCATAGGGGTGGAATAGAGAAGTATATTGAGCCAGCGAGGAAATTGGTGGAGCGATATGGCTTGGACAACTATTATGCCCAGAGGATAAGCCTCATCCTCGATGAGCTTAAGCTTCTATTCTCCGAGGCCGCCGTGGAGAGGGGGGAGAAGCCGACTAAGAGGCAGATAGACCTCACGGAGTTCCTGAGGTGACATCACAACCTTTATATCCACGGTGAGCGCTCTTCACTCAAAACGAGCAGAGGTATAAGCTTGGCGGCATATGAGGAGGAGGAGCAAGCCCCCGTAAAGATCGGGGATCTAAACCGATACTCGAGGCGCATCTACACCATCGTCAAGGTTGTGTCGATAACAGAGCCACGTGAGGTCTCATCGAGGATCGACCGCTCAACCCATAGAGTGGCTGAGGCCCTCGTCGGCGATGAGACCGGCAGCATCTATCTCACCCTATGGGACGACGCCATCGACCAGGTTGAGGTGGGGCAGACCCTAAGCATTAGGAACGCCTACATCAACCTCTTCAGGGGCTCCATGCGTCTGGCTCTCGGACGCTTCGGCAGCTTCGAGGTGATGGAGGAGTCCCCCATAGGGGAGGTCAATCTCGACAACAATCTCTCATCTAAGCGCTTCGAGTATTGGAGGAGCTCCGATCGAGGCGGGGAGAGCTTCAGAGATAGACGGAGCAGGAGAGGCCGTAGGCGCTATTAGGCCTCTGGGCCTCTCCGATTTTTCCACAAACCCTTTTTAATGGTATTAAGGAGTGTATGTTGGGATGGGTCGGAGGCGTAGGGAGTCAGGTATCATGCCTGCGGCGAGCGCAGGCCTGATCAGGTTCTTCCAGGATGAGGCTCACGGCCTCAAGATTCGTCCAGAGATCGTTGTGGCGGCAGCCATAGCCCTGATAGTCGCCGTCGTGATGGCTCACTCACTGTTTCCACACATCATTTAAAAAGAGAGTTTTAAAGAGGGCTCCACCCACTCTTGATCTCAAGTTGAGTCTCTGGAGAGGGTTGGAGGCGTGGGGTGGCAGAAGGGCTTCAAATAGGATTCTGAGATACTACCGATATCTCTTCACCTTCCCCTCCATGGAGGTTATGCTCTCAATAATCCTCCTCTCCCCAACCCTCTCCATCTCAGCCGCCTTCATCCTCCTCTACGGCCTCGGCAGCCTCCCCCACGCCCTCTCCACAGCCCTCCTCGGGGTTGTAGCCCCCCTCATCGCCTCCGACGTATTGGGGATGCTCCTCATGAGGGGGGATCCCTTCCTCACTCCTAGGAGGCTCTCCATAGTCTCCTACTCATCAGCCCTACTCTATCCCTCCCTCATCATCATCGTCCCCATAGCCCTCCTCACGGGTAGATTGGAGCTTCCCGTTAGGATTCTCCTCCTTCTCATCGCCGTATCCTCATCGCTGAGATGTCTCGTCCTCCTCTCCCTCCCACCTAAACCCCTCAAGGGTATTCCCTCCATCCTCCTACAACCCATAGGCTCGCTCCTAATCCTCTATAGGATACTATGCTTAGATCCCCTCTTCCTCGTATGTGCCTCTATATCCACGGCGATCCTGATGGCCGCCGCAGCCCTCATAGTCTTCATAGTGAGTCGAGAGGGGCGGGCTCTCCCCCTTTTAAGAGCCTTCGCCTTAGCCTGGACTGAGGGAATAGGGGACGCCCTTGAGGAGGAGATGGATCGAATCGGGGAGACCTCAACCCTCCACATCGACGCCCTCTACATCCTCGAGGATGAACAACCCAAAGCCGCCCTCATCACCCCCTACATACATCCAGGCCCCTTCAGGGAGATCGGCAGCAGCATCCTCCCGAAGATGATCTCAGAAGCCCTCCAGCAGCGATATGGCTGCTTAGCCCTCGTCGCACATGGAGTCTCAACCCATGACAAGGATCTGACGAGGCGGAGGGAGGTTGAGAGAGCCGTGGAGACCCTCCTATCGCATCCTCCGCCAGCTGAGCATACGACGACCATAACGCCTCCGATGAGGGTGATTCATCGCACCGCCTCGGCCCTATGCCAGATCTTCGGCGACGCAGCCCTCATAATCCTCACCCTCTCCCCTAAGAGCTTCGACGACCTTCCAGATGAGTTGAGGGAGCGGATAGAGGATGAGGCCTCGAGGAGGGGTTTGAAGGCCATCGTCGTCGACGCCCACAACAGCCTCGGAGAATCCGATGAGATGACGGATGAAGACCTCCAGAATCTCCACAGGGCGGCGGTGGAGGCGATGGAGAAGGCCCTAAAGGCTGAGAGACTCCGCTTCACCTTCGGCGTCCATAGGGTTATCCCCAGGGAGTGGGGACTGGAGGAGGGTATGGGACCCCTCGGCATCTCCACCCTCACTCTACGCCTTGAGAACGATGAGACCTACTGCTACATCGTCCTCGATGGAAACAACCTCAAGGCCGGGTTGAGGGAGAGAATCCTCCAAGCCTTAAGGCCTCTGGGCATGGTGGAGGGGGAGGTGATGACCAGCGATACCCATCTCGTCAACGCCATAGGTCTGACGCCGAGGGGCTACTACACGATAGGGGAGCAGATGGATGAGGAGCTCCTCACCAAATACATCATCGACGCCTATAGAGGAGCATTGGAGTCGATGAGGCCTGGTGGGGCTTCGCACATTAGGATAGCCCTAAAGGGGATGAGGATTCTCGGCGTTGGGGGATTAGAATCCCTCGCCAACATCCTCGAATCCTCCTTCTCCCTATTCAAGAGGGCGATGCTCGCCCTCCTCCCCACATCCCTCATCCTCTCCATCCTCCTACTCCTCCTAATCTAAAGGGCCCTCCTCAGCCCTCCCGGATTTCAGGGTTGAAAAAGGATTTAAGGCGCCCCAATTCTCATAATTAGATTATTCTCCCGCCTGGAGGTGTGAAGGATGTCTGAGATGGCTGAGGGAATGGGGGATACAGTCATAGTGGGTGGCAAGCCGATAATGAACTATATAGTTGCCTGTATAACCCTCTTCAACGCCGGGAGGCCGAGGATAAAGGTTAGGGCCAGGGGGAAGAATATCAGCCGAGCCGTAGATGTGGTGGAGATGCTGCGGAGGGTCTTCGTCAAGGATCTGGAGATCGAGAAGATCGAGATCGGCACCGACTTCCTTAAGGATGAGGCTGGCAACGAGAGGAACATCTCGATGATAAGCATAACCCTCCACAAAGCCCAGCCAGGCGAGGAGCAGTCTAATAAAAAGCAGGGTTAAACGTGGAGCGCCTTAAAGGCCTCCTCCAGGATCTCCACGGCGACATCGATCTCCTCAGCCCTCACATTCAGCGGCGGGATCACCCTGATAGCTGACTTACCGCAGGGTAAGAGGATCAATCCCCTCTTGAAGGCCTCCATGGCGATATCATTTCTCAGCTCCGTGTGAGGCTCCTTTGTAGCTCTATCCTTAACGATGTCTATAGCCCTGAAGAGGCCAAGTCCCCTGGCGTCGCCGATGACCTCATGCCTCTCCTTCAACTCTTCCAGCCTCTTACCGAGGTATTCACCCATCCTCGCAGCATTCTCCAGCAGCTTCTCCCTCTCGATCACGTCGAAGACTGCGAGGGCCGCCGCACATGCGACGGGGTTTCCGCCGAAGGTGGTGGCGTGGGCGCCCTCAACGCCGAAGTCCAGCTCAGCCCTGAAGACCGTCGCCCCTATGGGTATCCCACCTCCAAGGGCCTTGGCCACCGTCAATATGTCGGGCTCCACATCGAAGTGTTCGATGCCCCACATCCTCCCGGTTCGACCCATGCCCGCCTGAATCTCATCGTCGACGAGGAGTATTCCATGCTCATCGCAGAGCTTCTTGAGCTCCTTGAAGAAGTTCCTCGGCGGAACCACGTATCCACCCTCCCCCTGTAGGGGCTCGAAGAAGACTCCCGCCACCTCCGAGGGCGGTAGGAAGCGCTCCAGGACGTAGTGTTCGAGGTAGTTTATGACGGCCTTCGTCAGCTCCTCAGGCTCCTCGTAGCCGTCGATGTTCCATGGATTCCTATAGGGGTCGGGGTAGGGTATATGGACGACGCCTGGCATCGTGGGGAAGAATCTGTCTTTATGGACGATCTTGCTCGCCGTCAGGCTGAGGGCCCCCATGGTTCTGCCGTGGAAGGCCCCTATGAAGCCGATGAACATCTTCCTCTTCGTGCTCCACCTCAGAATCTTTATCGCAGCCTCTATGGCCTCAGCCCCGCTGTTTCCGAAGTAGACCTTCTTACCCCAATTTCCTGGGGTTATCTCCCTGAGCTTCTCCCCAAGCTTGAGCATGGGCTCATAGTAGAAGTCGGTTCCGGCGAAGTGGGTGTAGAGCTCCGCCTGACGCTTTATGGCCTCGACGACGGCTGGATGGCTGTGGCCGAGGTTTAGGACGCTGACCCCGACGGCGAAGTCATAGTATATGTTGCCGTCGACATCCTCAACGATGACGCCTTTACCCCGTTTAATCACCAGGGGGAGCCATTGAGTTGTTGTCGCAAGGGTGCTGTGGCTCTTCTCAACGATCTCCCGGGCCTTTGGCCCCGGCGGTGTCACCTTAATCTCAGGTTTCGCAATCTCAGAAGACATCAGTGGATAGGGGTTCTCGATGCGTATAAGATTTGCCATATTTGAGACATAATGTCTCCTCTAAGCTCCATCTGCGTCTACGTCCTCATCCAGCCTTATGATCCTGGTGAACATCCCAGATGAGAGCTCCACCTCATCTCTGAAGGGGGGTCTCACATGGCAGTTCTCGATCCTGATCAGCGTACCAGGCTTCAGGGTCTCAGCCTCCTCCGCCAGCTCCCTCCATAGGGAGACCCTCGCCCTCCCGGTGTCATCCTCTATGTGGAAGCTCGCCACCCTCACCGGCCCCCTGGCGGTCTCCACCTCCCTCACCTCAGCCTCGTCTATGACCACCCCCTCAACGGTGACGTTCTCCATCCCCTCCCTGAGTTCACCTATGTTCCAGACATCCCTCGTAGGGGGAGGTGGCTCCACCCCCTCTGGATTCACCTTGATCCTGCCCCGTGATCCAAGGCTTAGGCTTATTGGTCCAGGGCCTCCCCTGATGTAGCCGTTTGTGATGGCGAGTATATCCCCCTCCTCTATCTCCCCGAGGAGCTCCACCTCCTCGTCCCAGAGGCTCATTCGCACTCGACCGGTTTCATCCTCCAGCAGCAGCGACGCCACTCGACCTTTAGAGCCGTCTCCCCTCTGGAACTCCCTGACATCTCCGATCTCCACAACCCTTGCGACGATGTCCACGCCTCTCATTCCAGGCTTCAGGTCTCTCAGCTTCATCCACCTCTCCACCTCGACGCCTCGCTCCAGGATTTGGACGTCGCTGTCTCCAGTGAGGTGAACCTCCAGGGAGCCGTCGACCCTACGCCTCACTCTGCCCCTCACAACCCTGATCCTCGTCCCCTCCTCCACGTCGCCGAGTCTATCGACCCAGTCATCCCAGAGGACGAGGGTTATGCGTCCACCTCCGCCTGCGAGGGTTAGCCTCGCCACCCTCCCCTCACTCCCATCCTCCCTGATGAAGATAGAGGGAGCCGTTCGATCCACGACGACGCCGGTTAGATTGGTGGGGCCGATTCGTTTAATCTCACCTGGCTGCTGGAAGAAGCTCTCAAGTGGTGGATAATCCTCCTCAACTGCGTCGAGGGGTTCGAGGTAGATCATGCTCCTCCTCCCGACGTTGAGCTCCACCTCCCCGAAGCGTTCACGGGTGTAGCCGTGGAGCACCCTTATGATCTTTCCAGGCTTGACGCCGCTCCTCTCCAGCTGTTCAGCCTTCTCATCCCAGAAGACTGTGGAGACAACGCCCGTCGAGTCGCCGAGGAGCAGTCTCAGAACCCGTCCCTCGCTTCCATCCCTCCGCTTAAAGCTCCTTAATGGATAGATGTGGATCACTCGCTCCGTCACGGAGACGTCGTTCAGCCCTGAGGTTAGGTTGCCGATGCGCATCTTCGCCTCTATCGGCTCACCGGCCCCCTCGACGCCGAGTGATGAGGCCACCAGGTGGGCGGCGGCCTCTCTTGTTAAGAGGCCTGCAGCCCTCGCCCGTTGTTCATCTATGAGTCTCTCCACAGCCTCCCTCGTCAGCTCTGGTTTTAGGGCTAAAATCCTCCTGATGATCTCCTCCACGCTCTCCTCGGAGCTTCTCACTCCCCTCCCCTCGATAGGTAGAGGTGGATGAAGCCGAGGATCAACGCCAATATGGCGACGATTATGATGAGGTCGTAGAGGATGTCGAAGAAGGCTCCGAGGGTCATCCCCATAGAGATAGTGGAGGGCGATTTAAAGCCTAACCCTCCAGGGCCTGACTCCGCCATTCAGCCATGAGGTCATCATAGAATTCATCCCCCTCATATATCTCCTCGAAGCGTCCCAGGGCCTCAGCCAACCTCTGAGCGATGAGATGATAACAGAGCGCAGCCTCCCCATCGACAACCCTATAGTAGAAGTCGTCGCAGCTACAGTAGGCCGCATCGGGGAGGAGCAGATACTCCCTCTCCTTCCCAACGGCGATCCATATGGTTCTTCCCGAAGGCTGGAAGACGTAGCGCTTTATACGCCCCTCCCCCACCAATCTCCAAGCCCTGTCGAAGCGCTCCCCGAAGACCTCCCTAAGCCTATTCACAGCCTCCTCATCCAGCTCCCCCCTATCCTTAGCCCTCTCGCAGATCTCCTCCAGGAGCCTCAGCTCCCCTCGGCTATCCATCACGTGGATAAGAGCCTCAAGGCTTTTCACCCTTTTTCCAAAGGGGTTTAAATCTCTGGTTTAGAGAGGGTTAAGGGGTTGAGGATCAGGCTGCTCTCCCCACATCCAGCCCTTCTATTAGAGGCCTCACAGCGGATCCTCATGGCCTCAGACCTCCATATAGGGTTGGAGCATGAGCTGAGTAAGATGGGGATAAACCTACCAAATCAGGCTGAACGAATCCTCGGGGAGCTCCTCTCCCTCGTGGAGGAGCATAAACCCAACCGAGTTGTGCTCCTCGGCGACATAAAGCACGCCGTCCCCATAACCTCCTTCCAGGAGAGGCGTGAAATCCCAAGGTTCTTCTCTCGGCTGCTTGAGGAGGTGGAGGCCGTCGACGTCGTAAGGGGAAACCACGACGCCAATCTACAGCAGCTCCTCCCAGAGGGCGTCGCCATCCACCCCTCCAGGGGCCTCCTCCTCGACGAAGACGGCTATAAGGTGGCGGTCATCCACGGCCACGCCTGGCCCTATCCAAAGCTGCTGACGGCAGACCTACTACTCATGGGACACAACCATCCAACGGTTCTGCTGAGGACCCCCAGCGGTGTGAGGCTATCACAGCGAGTGTGGGTTAAGGGCCGCTGCGACGGCTCGAAGCTGGCGGAGGCATACCTAAACCAGATGGGCGTGAAGGCTGTGGGCGACCCAAGGGAGGTTTTCAAGGAGCGCCTCGGCTTCGAGGTGGGAGACCCAGAGATGATCCTCTTCCCAGCCTTCAACGACCTCTTAGGCGGACTACCCATAAATGCCGAGTCCCCTAAAAGCCTCCTAGGGCCGCTGCTGAGAACCGGAGCCGTAGACATAGAGGACTTCGAGGTCTACCTGCTCGATGGGACATACCTGGGAAAGGTGAGTTTCCTAAGAGGCCTCGCCTAAAGGTTGATGTCTCATAAATGATTTATAATGATTTAAGAGAGATAATTGGTTCCTTTGAGAGATAATGATATAGTGGCTTTAGGTCTAATGATAGACCAATCGCATTTAAAACCCCTTCATCTAATTCGTATCTTATTCCAGCTCCAGATGCTGCCCTCTCAAATTGATCTGGAAATGAAGGAAGTTCCTTTGTACTAATTGAATTGTAAATTGATAGAAGTAGATCAATTTGCTCTCTTTCGATTTTTGATACATCAAGTATAGGTATATATTCTAAGATGTTTTTCTTGAACTTAATCCATGCTCCTCTAGTATCTTGTCTATATGCTAATAGGCCAATTATGCCGAGAGTTGTGTTCAGCCAGAGGACCTGAACCTTCTCATGCTCATCTCTAGATATCTTTTTCTCATCCTTAGAGATAGCATTTTTAAGTCTTAAGGGCCACCACATATTTGATAATGCTTTAACTGAGAGTAGTGCTGCTGTAATTCTATGGGTATTCAGCCATAGACGTTCCACTATCATCAATCTACCGCTTTTACCCCAGAGTTTCTTAGCGCTACCAGCTTTACCAGGCTTAGGCTCAAGCCATTTATTAACATCTAGTCGAATCGTCTTCACTTCTTCGCTTTTATGATCCCATAGAGCGTTAAATGGTGTCTCTCTATTTACCGCCTTAAATGAGCTATGTATCTGCCTAACATCTGGACCAATCGTTTCAACACAGAACTTAAGTTTCACTGTGGGAATGACCCCCTCAGTCCCTCTACCTGGGATGTAAACTGTCCCACTGTTTACATAGAAGTATGCCATTCTATTGAGTTCTGATTGGGCGAAGGGTGCTAATCTCCCCCATGTGGTGATGGTCTCCTTTATCGCATCTGGAGTCACAGTATAGGCCTCGCCGATTTTCTTTCCTCCAAGCGTGATGTTGAAGTGTGATGCATTAGTGTTCTCTAGAACATCGTGGAGCCCTATTGATACTCTCTTTAGACCTACGAGTTGACTTGCTATGATTATGGCTTCCATTTCATTTGCAGGCTTTCTCCACAGATTCACTATGATGGTTCTATCCTTCTCTGTGGATTTGCGTGCCACAAGTAGAATCTCACTTAGATCGGTGTTTTCACTAAAGTTCCAATCGTTTGGGGCTTGATGACTTGTTATTATGTATTCCACATGGTAATTTTCGTGGAGGAGCTCCCTTATCTTCGTCCATGCTACGCCTGATAGCAAGCTTCTAGGGGCTACGAGTGCAAGTCTCCCCTCATTCTCTAGATATTTATCGCTTAGAACGATGAAGACCGCTCCTAACCCGGCCTGTCCGATTCCTCTAAATCCCTCTTTCTCCAATATCTCTGATAGCTTCTTTTGGAGCTTCTTTCTCTCCTTCTGTGGGAGGGCTCCAAATAGAAGGTTGCCACCTACACTTCGAGTGAAAGGGGGGTTCATTATGATTAGGTTAAACCTGGGGAGTTCTACGGGGACGGCCTCAACGGCCTCCATCGATCTCTTCTCAGGTGCTATACTAATCCCTACGAAGGTCTTCATCGCCCTTATCTTCGCATCTCTAAGGAAGTCTATACTCCCAAGATAGATGTCCTCTCCAGTGGCTGTGAGTGGAAGTGTATAGATTTTGGCGTCTTGAAAGATCACAGATGGATTGTGGAGTGATAATCCAGTTAATGCCAGATGTGTAGCATAGGTAAGGACATCGAATCCCCACAGAACCTCCTCTATGAGAATGCGATGTAGCCCCTCCAGATTCGGGGTCAACCCCTTAGAGGCCGACTCTATGATGTGTTTATCAAGTATGGCTCTATATGAGGCTGAGAGGAGGGTTCCGGAGCCACAAGCTAGGTCTCCTATCTTAAACTTAGAGATATTGTCAATATTGGACCAGTCCACATTCCAGGCCGGATTCTCGGTATCTAAAACTAGTCTGGCTAAGAGCCAAGCTGCTGGGACGCTAGTGTAGTATGTTGCGTAATACTTCGCTATCTCCGCCATCAAAAGCCTATGATATATTCGTCCCATCAAATCGTGTCGTAGCAGTGCTCTTGAGGATGCTATCTCTTCAGCTTCTCTGATCAGGATTTCTAATGCTTCCTCGACTAAGGGATTAGCAGGCAGTTTAATAAGAATCGATAAGCCAAGCTCGAATATTGGTGCATAATTCTTCTTTAGAATTTTCCTCCAAGCATCTATTAATCCCTGCTTGATGGGTCTCTGAGATAGAATTTTACTGAGGGTTGGTACATCTTGATATGATGCTGTGAGAACCTCCTGGAAGACCATAGCATCTATGAGAGCGAGTTCAGCCATCTTCAATATCCTAGCTGTATCCCTCATGCCTATCCCTCCGCCGAGTGGAGACCCATCGCTTCTCTAACCCTCTCGGCTAGCGTCTCAACATTCGAAATCCTGAGCAGTCGCTCAGTCGCTTCCTCGATCGTCTTTTTGAGGCTTTCAACGGCAGGGCCTAGGATATCCTCCCCAACAATGGATGTGTAGCTAATTCTAATGAGGTTGGCTAGCTCATCAATTCCAACGTTCATCCATCCAGTTCTCTTGATCCCCTCAGCTGAGAGCCATGAGACATTGACATCCATATCTCTGGTTAGAAGCACATTCTCCACGTCATCCATAGTTGGGCTTAGGAAGTTATCGAATGTGAATGGATATTCAACAGAAACACATATTTCGCAGAGTCCCTCATCTATCCTCTGTTGACACTTTTTCTCCAGCTCTCTCCTAGCCCCCGCTCTTTTATACTTCCCCTCTAGTATCACCTTCACACCATTGACCAATATGAAGACATCTGGCTTTCTAACACCGATGTTTGGTATTCTTGCCTCACCCAGCGCCCTCAAGCTTCGCTTTAATAAGAGCTGGGCTAAAACGACGTTTAGGGTCTCCTCGGCAACGATGCTCATCTTCTACCCCTCAAAATATCCCCTAGGGGCCCCCTTAGAGATCTCAATATTCTCTCAACCAATTCCTCCCAACCTATTTCTCCCCTAACCCATAGGAGGATGTCATCGGTTCTATATTTCATCAGCTTCAGGAAGCTCTGCCAGGTGAATCCTTCCCTAATCAGGATTTCTCTCCATTTACACTCGCTCCATAGATAGCTTGGGACTATATTCCTATACCATACAGCTAGGGAGTCCCAGTCTATGCTACCACTCACACCGAGTAACCTCTTAACCTCCAAAATCTTTCTCTTCACCTCTCCTGGTTCTGGAGGGATCTGTAAATCCTCTAATGAGGGCATTCCCTTAACCCCTTAGTCCTATGGGTTTACCCTTATAAGAATGCTCCTACAACCATATCAAAAACCTCACTTCTCTTCGCCCTTTTCCGACGATTCTCAAGCAAGAATGAATTTCATATCTCTTCACTCAAATATTAGAGCGTCTTTATTGGTTCAAAAGAGGCTTCCTAGGAGGAAGAATCGAAGCCGTAACGACATATCAGGATGGCCGAAGAGAGGGGGAGCTCAAGGGAAGAGTTCTCTAAGAACTTCATAGCAGAGATGACATCGATTCACATAGCCACCGGGATCAAGTCCAAAGCCGGTTCTCTTAGCTATTCCCAGGGGGCCATACTCCCTCAGCCATCTGAAGAGCTCCATCTCCATGGCCTCCTCCAATAGTTCCCTTAATCCCTTCTCGGTTAGGGTGCCTATGGAGGCGTTTGGTAGGAGACCCAAAGCTGAGCAGCAGGGGAGTAGCCTTCCATCTGGGGAGATGGAGACGTCTCTTAAGACAACTTGGCAGGGGCCTTCCACTGGGCCGCTTCCCAGGGGCCACTCCTCACGTGGTATCTCCGCCCCCCGGCCTATTGGTATGAAGCCGGACTCCATGGCGATGGCGTATAGGGCTTTTCCCCTCGGCCTTCGGCCTAAAACCCTTATGCCCTCCTCCCCAAGGCGTCTGATGATCTCTTCGAGTCTCAGCCTGCTCCCTCGACTGTAAACCGATTGGATGACAATCTTCAGTCCCAGCCTCTTAGCTGCCTCATAGCAGTTCTCCACCCTCTCGAAGGGGATGAATCGTTGGTGGAAGTCGTCGACGCTGATGTTGATGACATCCAAACCTGCCTCCACGAGTTTTCTAAGCTTCTCCTCAGCCTCCTCTCGGGATGTTGCCCAATAACAGTTGGTTACGCATTCCGTCTTCAAACCCAGCTCTGAGGCGTGTCTGATGATGCGGAGCATCTCATCGTAGAGGAGGAAGGGTTCTCCCCCTGTGACGCTGATCCACTCCATCCCGGGAAGCTCAGCCGCCTCTTCGACGTATCTCAGGGCATCCTCAACTCTCATCGACTTGCGTCTCTCCGGCCCTGAGCTGAGCCAGCAGTGGGCGCAGGCGATGTTGCATCGCTCCGTGAGGATGAGGCCGACCCTAAAGGTGTCGATGTCCATTTTGAAAATAGATGGTTAGGGGAGGCCGAGTTGTTTCAGGGTCTCCCTTATCAGCATGTTGGCCTGGTAGAAGCCGTCCTCAACGTAGTTCCTCTGCCTCAAAAGCTTCGTCCTCAATAGATGGAACTCATGCGAATAGGGGAGCGTCATCTCCGCCAGCTTTATAACATCATATATCCTCTGGAAGGGGACTCTGCCGAAGTATTCCATCGACATCTGCTCCGTCTTCTCAGCGTTTGAATGCGCCACGGGGTTGATGTGCCTTGATACCCACATGAGGCAGTGGTTTAGGAGCTCCACCTCCTCTTCGGGGAGTCCCCTCTCCACCAGCCTCTTGGCCGCCTCCTCCAGCTTCACTGCCAGCTCCCTGAACTCCTCAGCCCGCCTTATGACTGGTTCGATGTTGAAGTAGGGCTTCACCTTCTCAGCCTTCTGCTGCATATCCCTCAGGATTTTGACCATCTCATCGGCGTAGGGGACGAAGCTCAAAGGCAGTATTGGGCAGTTCGTCATCCTCCAGATGAAGTTAAGGTTCACCTTCACATCCATCGCTAGGATGTCGACGTCGCCATGCTCCATCGTCGCATAGGGTGTGTGCCACCACCATCCCCCGCCGGAGTAGTTTACGAAGGGGTCGTAGAGGTCTTTCGGCCTGGCTGAGACGACGATGGTCTGAGGCAGACCCGTCCCCCAGAAGCTGCTGTCCCCAGCCCTCGTCGGCCATCGACGCTCCTCGACCTCGATCCCCCTCACAGCCTTAATGCTCTCCTTCGACAGCTCCTCCAACTCCCCTATGCCAACAGCCCTATAGGTTGTGGCTCCCTCAGCCCCTGGGGAGTCGACGTTCAAACATCCTATACATCGGTATCGGAGGTCGAACCAGAAGTTGTCATTATACCACGTCGATCCGGCGTAGCGTCCTATCTCATGGCCTGTCCAGAAGGCGAAGCGGACGCTTCGGCGTAGATGCTCTCTATACTTGTTGATTATCCTCGCCAACTCCAGCATCGCCGTGACCCCTGAGGCGTTGTCCGTCACCCCTGGGGAGAAGGGAGGCGTATCAACATGGCCGTGAACCAATAGGAAGCGTTCAGGGTCTTTTACGCCCTTTATCTCAGCCGTTAGGATCGGCAGCTTCCTCCACTCGGTCTCGACGATGGAGACTATGTGAACCCTCATCCCGCCGCCCTTGGCCAGGGTCTTCAGGAGTTCTCCATCCCTGTTTGAGACGTGGACTATCGCCGGTATGCTCTGAATTCTGTCGATGTTGTCCGGTGTGGGGTTGCCGGAGACGGAGAAGTCGGCTCTCTGATGGCAGACCGTCGGCATATAGCTGTCCTGTTCGATGACTATGAGGCCCTTAACCCCCATACGCTGAAGCTTCAACAATAGGCCGTCTCTCAGCCCCATCCACTCTCCGGCCACCCTCTGCTCGGCCAGGACGATCTTATCTCGACAGTCAACCTTCCCAATCTCCTCCGGAGAGATGTAGATGACATCGCCCTCTATGCCCTCAGGGCCTGTGGAGCCAACCTGCCTGTAGGGGGTGCACTGAACCTCCATCTCGATGGGTGAGAGAACCCGTAGCCTGGCATACTTCAGCTCGCTGACATAGCCATAAAACCAGTAGAGCTGGGGCTCAAGGCCATAGTCCTCCAACCGCTCCTTGATGAATCCTATGGCCTCACGCTCCTGGGGGCTCCCCGATGGGATGGGTGTGAACTCCATGAAACGCCTCCAATTACCCAGCATCTCATCCTTGGAGACCTCTCCCATCATCTCGTCGAGAATCCGTTTATCCTCCTCGCTGAGCCAGATCATCTCGGGTCATCTCAAGGGTTGTGATATTAACCTATTAAAATTACTTTGTACGTAATCCTTTAATTGAAAATTTTTAAACATCAAGAAATCTCTTTTAATTGTGGGCTTCCTTCAAGTATTAGGCGGAGTTATATTGGTCATAATTGGATTTATGATCCTTATATTCGCATTTTATATAGGCGGTTTAGTTATGAACAATATGGTGGTAATACTTATAGGGCTGATATTAGGAGTAGCATTAATGTTATATGGTAGAAATCTTGTAAGAAGAGGGTAAATATTAGCATAGTATGAGGGCTGTTACGGCGCATCCATAGGTTTTCTCCGGTATTCTGGCCGCTGTGATCCTGTGGCGCTCCTCCTTTACGGTTATTCCCCTGATCTCGATTCCCTCTTTGAAGCAGGTTTTCAGCCTCTCAAGCAGCCTCAGTTTCAATCTCTCCAGGTCTTCATCCCTCGGCGCCGTTAGGGTTTGCTCTATGACGTATCCATGGCTGTTTTGGCCTTCTCC
>CAZGKJ010000023.1:8367-16532 GCA_964525955.1 uncultured Candidatus Bathyarchaeia archaeon | reverse complement strand
GCATAGGCCTCAGATATCTCCTTGAACTTCTCCTCGGCGTCTGGGCTCTTGTTCCTGTCTGGGTGGTATTTGAGGGCGAGCCTCCTGAAGGCTCGTTTTATCTCCTCCTGAGTCGCATTCCTGTCGACGCCTAATATCTTGTAGTAGTCCTTCCTCCTCACAGGGCTGTTCCACCTCTTTCTGGGTGAGAAGATGCCTCTGGGCTATGAGGCTTCGAGGGGTATAAAGATTATGCGATTACTGAACACTAATCCTTCTCCTCGTCGACGACCCTATAGTCGGCGTCCACGGTTCTCCTGTTGCCCTCCTTCTTCTCCTCTCCGCCCTTCTCCTCAGCCTTACGCTTGGCATACTCCTCCGCAACCTTCTGATATATGGTGGCTCCGGCTTTCTGAACAGCCTCTCGGAGCTCCTGTATCTTAGCCTTCATCTCCTCAAGGCCTCCCTTCTTCAAGGCCTCCCTCAGGGCCTCCATCTTCTCCCTTATCTCCCTCTTCTGCTCCTCGCTGAACTTGTCGCCGTACTCCTTCAGCGTCTTCTCCGTCGTGTATAGCAGGTCGTCAGCCAGATTCCTGGTCTGAGCCTCCTCCAGCGCCCTCTTATCCTGCTCAGCGTAGCGCTCAGCCTCCTTTATCATACGCTCCTTCTCCTCAGGCGTCAGCTTCGTAGAACCCGTTATCTTTATGCTCATCTCCTTCCCCGTCCCCAAGTCTTTAGCCGTGACGGTGAGGATGCCGTCGGCATTTATGTCGAAGGTCACCTCGATCTGGGGGACACCCCTCGGAGCCGGTGGGATGCCATCCAAAACGAATTTTCCAAGGCTTATATTATCCTTAGCCAGAGGTCTCTCACCCTGGAGGACGTGGATAACAACCGAGGTCTGGAAGTCCTCGGCTGTGGTGAATATCTGGCTGCGCCTCACCGGTATCGTCGTATTCCTCTCGATGATCTTGGTGAAGATTCCACCCTTAGTCTCGACGCCCAGCGACAGAGGCGTCACATCGAGGAGGACGATGTCCTGGAGCTCCCCAGCGATGATGGCGCCCTGTATGGCTGCCCCTATGGCTACGCACTCCATGGGGTCTATACCCCTCTCAGGCTTCTTACCCATCAACTTCTCTATGAACCTCTGAACCAGCGGCATCTTCGTCTGCCCACCTATGAGGATGATCTTATCTATGTCCCCTGGTGTGAGCTTTGCATCCTCCAACGTCCTCATGATGGGCTCCCTAATCCTCTCAACAATTGGCGTGGCCAGCTGCTCCAGCTTGGCACGGGTCAGCGTCATATGTAGATGCTTCGGGCCACTCTCATCCCAGGCGATGTAGGGCAGATCGATATCGGTTTGAAGCAGAGTTGACAGCTCTATCTTAGCCTTCTCAGCCGCCTCCTTCAGCCTCGCCATTGCCTTCGGGTCTTGGCTTAGGTCTATGCCCGTCTCCTTCTTGAACTTCTCTATGAGCCAGTCTATGATGGCCCTATCGATGTCTGCGCCCCCCGTCTCGTTGTCTCCGCTTGTCGCCAAGACCTGGAAGACTCCTCCGCCGATCTCCATGATGGTTGTGTCGTTGGTTCCTCCGCCGAAGCTGAAGACCATGATCTTCATCTCCTTATCCGTCTTATCCAATCCATAGGCCAGGGCGGCGGCCGTAGGCTCGTTGATGATCCTCACAACCTCAAGGCCTGCGATCTCTCCGGCGTCCTTAGTCGCTTGACGCTGATTGTCGTTGAAGTGCGCCGGAACGGTGATGACGGCCTTCTTGATCTTTTGACCCAGGAAGGACTCGGCATCCCTGACGATCTTCTTTAGTATGAAGGCTGAAATCTGCTCTGGTGTGTATTCCTTCCCATATATCTTCACCTTGTATCTTGTCCCCATCTTACGTTTGATCTCCCTAACCGTCCCCTCCGGATTCATCAGGGCCTGTCTCCTGGCAGGCTCTCCTACGAGTATCTGCCCATCCTTCGTGAAGGCGACTACGGAGGGGAACATCTTCCCAGCTATCGTAGGCCCCTCAGCGCTGGGTATGATGACGGGCTTCCCATCCTTGATCACGGCCGCAGCCGAGTTCGTTGTTCCGAGGTCTATGCCTATGATCAGCTCCTTCTCCCCCATCGCTTCTCACCCCTTAGGGCTTCCGGCGACCTTCACCAGGCTCGCCCTTAGGAGCCTCCCCTTATAGAGGTATCCCCTTCTAAGCTCCTCTATGATCATGCCCTCTGGATGCTCTGAGGTCTCAACCCTTTGAACGGCCTCGTGGAGGTAGGGGTCGAAGAATTTTCCAACAGCCTCTATCGGTGAGACGCCCTCACGCTCCAATAGGCGCTCCAACTTCCTCATAACCATCTCAACCCCCTTTAGAACCTCACTCTCACCGGTTCTCCTCGCAGCCTCAATAGCCATCTGAAGCTCGTCTAAAATTGGGAGGAGCTCCAAGATGAGCTCCTGCTTCCCCCGCTCAGAGGCCTCCTTCAGGCATCGCTCCATCTCCTTCCGAGTGTTGTCAAGCTCGGCTAGGGCGTATTTCAATCTGTTCAGATATTTCTCAGATTTCTCCCTCTCCTCCTTTAGTGCGGCCTCCAGCTCCTCAATTCGCTTAATTAAATCCTCCTTCTTAACCCTCCTCCCCTTTTTAGAATTGGATGGCATGAGGATGCCTCCAAACTGGGATAGTTGAGAAGAGGGGGGATTTATTTCCTTTACGCAGCCCTATCCCTAAGGGTCTCAACAACCCTCTCAACGAGCTCCACTGCGAGGCCTATATAGGTCTCAGGTCTCAGCCACTCCTCCACCTCCTCAGGGGCGACGAGCCTCGACAACCCCTCATCCTCCAAGATGAGTTCCTTCAGGGGCCTCCGCTCCCTCCAGCATCTCTGCGATAGAACCCTCAGCTTCTCATGGGCCTCCTGCCTGCCGAGGCCCTTCCTCACAAGCTCCATCATCACCCGCTCAGTGAGGCAGAGGCCGAGGGTGAGATGGAGATTCCGCTGTATATTCTCCATGTTGAACCTCAACCCCCTGAGGATGTCAGTCATCAGCCTCAGCATGTAGTCGATGAGGATGAGGCCCTCGGGAATCGTAATCCTCTCCACCGAGGAGTTCGTCAAGTCACGCTCATGCTCGAGGGCGATATTCTCCAGGGCCGGTAGAACGCTCGCCCTGATGATCCTCGCCAGGCCGCAGATACGTTCACAGCGTATCGGATTCCGCTTGTGAGGCATCGTCGACGAACCCACCTGCCTCGGGTCGAAGGGCTCGAAGACCTCAGCTATCTCAGTTCGCTGGAGATTCCTTATCTCCCTCCCCATCTTGTCGAGGGTTCCAGCGATGAGGGCCAATAGGCACTGGAGCTCCGCATGCCTATCCCGCTGTATGATCTGGCTGCTGATCAACGCCGGCTTGAGGCCGAGCCGTCGCATCGTAAGCCTCTGAATCTCCAGGCCCTTAGAGCCGAAGGAGGCCATGGTTCCGACGGCGCCGCTCATCTTCCCGACCAGCAGCCTCCCCCTCAACTCCTCGAGGCGGTCTAGATGCCTTGAGACCTCGTAGGCCCAGATGGCGAACTTCATCCCATAGGTCGTGGGGATAGCATGCTGGCCATGCGTCCTGCCTATGCAGACAGTCCCCTTATGCCTCTCAGCCAGCTCCAGGAGAACGGCCAGCAGCCTCTTCAGGTCTCCCTCCAGGATCCTAAGGGCATCCCTGAGCTGGAGGGCGAGGGCTGTGTCGACGATGTCATAGCTCGTCGCCCCCAGATGGACGTATTTTCCAGCTTCTCCGTCGCAGACCTCGGAGAGGGCCTTAACCATCGCCATCACATCATGATGGGTCTCCTTCTCGATCTCCTTAACCCGTTCAAGGGTGACTATGCCGACCTTGGCCTTCCTGGCGATCTCCTCAGCCGCCTCTCGGGGTATGTCCCCCACCTCGGCGTGGGCCCATGCGAGGGCCGCCTCCACATCAAGCCATCTCTGTAGGCGTGCCTCCTCTGTGAAGAGGCTCCTCATCTCGGGGTGATAATATCTGAACTCTATTGGGTGGACGGGCATCCCAGCCCTGTGTAGATTTGAGGTTAGATAAGGCTTCCCAAGGCGATGTCGATTCCAGCTCCCCTTCAAGGGTTAAAGCTGCTTTAACCCAGGGTTCTCCCATCCTTTTATAGGGTTCAGAGCTTCATCTGATAGGATGGAGCGGGGTCTCAACATCATCGTCTGCATAAAGCAGGTTCCTGAGACCGTTGAGGTTGAGATAGACCCTGAGACGGGGAGGTTGATGAGGGAGAAGTATCCGGGCATACTAAACCCCTTCGATGAGCACGCCGTGGAGGAGGCCCTGAGGCTTAGGGAGCGCTATGGGGGGTATGTGAAGGTTCTCACCATGGGGCCTCCCATGGCTGAGAAGGCCTTGAGGGATGCCATAGCCATGGGATGCGACGAGGCCTGGCTGGCGACCGACAGGGCCTTCGCTGGGGCCGATACCCTCGCCACCAGCTATACGTTGTCCCTCTGCATCAGGAAGATGATGCCCTACGACCTCATCATCTGCGGCCTCAAGACGACGGACGGCGACACGGGTCAGGTCGGCCCGGAGCTGGCTGAGCATTTAGGCATACCCCACATCTGCTACGTCTCCCAAATCCTCGAGGTCTCTGAGGGCCGTATAAGGGTGAGACGGCGGCTCGACGACGGCGTAGAGACCTTCGAGGCTCCTCTTCCAGCCCTCATCACGGTGACTAAGGAGATAAATCAGCCGAGGCTTCCAACGCTGAAGGGGAAGCTGAGGGCTAAGAAGGCTAAGATCAAAACTCTAACGGCATCAGACCTCGATGGAGAGCCAAGCCTCTACGGCCTTGAGGGTTCTCCTACGAGGGTTGTCAAGGTCTTCCACCCCGAGCCTCCGAGAGGCGGCGAGATCATCCGGGGTGAACCCGATGAGCTGGCTGAGAGGATTCTGCGGAAACTGGAGGAGGTTGGGGTGATCTAAATGGCTGAGATCAGGGTTGACCCGGATAAATGCACTGGATGCGGCCTCTGCGTCCAGGCCTGCCCCTATGGAGTCATAGAGCTCGTTGAGGGGCTCCCCCGAATCGGTGAGGGATGCACCCTATGTCGATCCTGCATAGAGGCCTGCCCCGAGAACGCCCTAAGCATATTGGAAGCTGAGAGGGAGGTTGACCTCTCAGCCTATAGGGGCGTTTTGGTCTACGCCGAGTATCGCAGAGGCAGGGTTCACCCCGTCAGCTATGAGCTGCTGGGTAAGGGGCGTGAATTGGCTGAGGAGCTTGACGAACCCCTATATGCTGTGATCATCGGCGACGGCTGTCGGAGGTGGGCTGAGGAGCTCATCTATCGTGGAGCTGAGCGGGTCTACGTCTATGATGACCCATGGCTTGAACCCTTCAGGGTTGACCCCTACACGGCGATCCTCGTCGACCTCGTAGAGGAGCTTAAGCCAAACATCTTCCTATTCGGAGCCACATCCATCGGTCGAAGCCTCGCCCCGAGGGTGGCGGCCAGGCTGAAGGTCGGCCTAACGGCTGACTGCACCGGCCTCGACATCGATCCCGAGACCCGTCTATTGAGGCAGACCCGTCCGGCTTTTGGTGGCAACGTCATGGCCACCATCATCTCCCCATATACGAGGCCTCAGATGGCTACGGTGAGGTATAAGGTGATGCCCGAGGCCGAGAGGGATACCTCGAGGAGGGGGGAGATAATAGAGAGGAGGATAGACCCATCCTCCCTCCCTGATAGGGTGAGGGTTCTCGAATTCCACCCCATCGAGGAGGAGGTGAGCCTCGTCGAGGCCGACGTCATAGTCTCCGGAGGGATGGGCCTCGGAGGCCCCGATGGATTCAAACTTCTAGAGGAGTTGGCCAGGCTTCTGGGAGGAGCCGTCGGGGCGAGTAGGCCGACCGTCGATGAGGGCTGGATAGACTACAGCCATCAAGTCGGCCTAAGCGGCAGAACGGTGAGGCCGAAGGTCTACATAGCCTGCGGAATCTCGGGGGCCGTCCAGCATCTCGCCGGCATGAGGGGCTCCGAGGTCATCATTGCTATCAACACCGATCCGAAGGCTCCGATATTCGACTTCTCCACCCTCGGAGTCGTCGCCGACTTATATGAGGTGGTTCCAAGGCTTATAGAGAAGCTGAGGGAGCGGAGGGGAGATGAGCTATGGGAGGGTGACGGGGGAGGTTAAGAGGCTTCTCCAGGACATCGTAGGCCAGGAGAACATTTACAATTCGCCCGAGATGTTGGAGAAGCATGGATTGGATGAGAGTCCTCTTCCCCCTCATCCGCCGGAGGTGGTGGTGAAGCCAAAGACGACCAGGGAGGTCTCGGAGGTTTTGAGGCTCGCCTATGAGCGTCGAATACCCGTGACGCCTCAGGGCTCGAGGACTGGTCTAAGCGGTGGAGCCCACCCCATCTACGGCGGGATAGCCCTCAGCCTCGACGAGATGAATAGGATCGTTGAGATAGATGAGGACAACCTCATGGCCGTCGTCGAGCCCGGAGTCCTCATCATGGAGCTCCACGAGGAGACGGAGAAACTCGGCCTCCTCTACCCCCCAGACCCAGGGGAGGAGTCTGGAAGCCTCGGCGGAAACATATCGACCAATGCTGGGGGAGTCCGCGGCTTGAAGTATGGGGTGACGAGGGACTATGTCCAAGGCCTTGAGGCAGTCCTCCCCAACGGGGAGGTCATCCAGCTTGGGGGTAAGATCGTGAAGAACTCGACGGGCTATGAGCTCCTCGACCTCCTCATAGGGTCTGAGGGGACGCTGGCCGTCGTGACCCAGGCCATCCTCAAATTGGTGCCTAAGCCTGAGTATTCAGCTCTCCTCTACATCCCCTTCAACTCGACGAGGGATGCGGCGAGGGCTGTCTCGGAGATGATCCGTCGGAGGGTTGTCCCCTTCGCCGTTGAGTATATGCCCCGGGATGCGGTGGAGGTGGTGGAGCGATACCTGGAGCGCCGCATGCCGGATGATGAGCATGAGGCCTACCTCATCGTAGGCGTCGAGGGGAACAGCGAGGCCGAGGTTGAGTGGCAGATGGAGACCGTCGGGGAGGTCTGCATGGAGCATGGAGCTGAAGACGCCTATGTGGCTGACACGGAGGCGAGGATGAGGGAGCTCTGGGAGGGGCGTAAATGCCTCTTTGAGGCCTACAAGGCCTTCTGGGAGGTCGATGAGGTAGACGTCTGCGTCCCGAGGAGCAGGCTCCCCGACTACGTGGAGGGGGCTGAGAGGATCGGGGAGAAGCATAGGCTGAGGGTCGTCGTCAACGGCCACGCCGGAGATGGAAACGTCCACGCCATCATAGTGAAGCCTGAGGAGATGGAGCGAGAAACCTGGCTGGGGAAGCTGGAGGCCATAATCGACGACCTCATCCACCTCGGCCTAAGCCTCGGTGGAACGGTCTCAGGGGAGCATGGATTGGGCTACACTAAGAGGAAATACCTCATAGAGAAGGTTGGCCCAGTCCAGGTGGAGTTGATGAGGGCCATTAAGAACGCCTTCGACCCGAGGGGCATCCTAAACCCTGGTAAGATACTCCCCTGACTGCATGGCGCTGGAGACCTCCATCGGCTGTCAATGGATAGACCCATAGGCACATGACTGGGCTGCAGCCTCATCTTTAAGAGAACTTCAACCATATCAGGCTTTGATGACTGTGGATGGGAAACCCTTCTTAGACCCCGTGGAGACGAGGCTCTTCTCCAGGGGTTCAGGCCCACTATTGAAGCTGGTGAGGGGGGAGGGCATCTACGTATGGGATGAGGCCGGCAACAGATACATCGATGGGAGCTCAGGGCCCATCTGCGTGAACATAGGCTACGGCGTAAGGGAGGTTTGGGAGGCAGCCCTAAAGCAGTTGGAGGGGCTCCCCTTCGCCCACAGCTTCCACCACTCCGTTGAGGTCGTCGTGAAATGCGCCGAGAGGCTCGCAGAGTTCACGCCCCCAGGTCTAACAAGGGTCTTCTTCTGCTCCGGAGGCTCGGAGGCCACGGAGTCAGCCGCCAAGATGGCGAGGCAATACCACCTCGAACGGGGGGAGGGGAGTCGATTTAAGGTGATTGCTCGATGGCAGAGCTATCACGGAAACACCCTCGGAGCCCTATCGATGTCTGGGAACATCAAGAGGAGGAGGCTCTACAC
>CAZGKJ010000023.1:0-8267 GCA_964525955.1 uncultured Candidatus Bathyarchaeia archaeon | reverse complement strand
CCTCCTCATATATCCAGGCTCCGGAACCGTCGACGGCGTCAGAGGAGACCACATACAGGTGGCTCCACCCCTCGTTGTCGGCCACAGCGAGATAGATGAGATAGTTGAGAGGCTCTACCACTCCATAGGTGAGGTGGAGAGGGAGCTGAGGGGGTCGATGTGAAGATCACCTACATGCCGGCTAAGGAGCTCATCATCCTCGAGATGGTGGAATACACCCTGCAGGAGCTCGCTGAGGTCTGCGCCCTCCTCATAGAGGCTGGCAGACCAGTCGTCCTAAACTGGGCTGAGGGGATAGCCTTCCACCACGTCCCACTACCCTTCAACACAAAGGAGCTCCTGAAGGAGCGTATGAGGGGTCGCATCTACTGGGCGAGCCTCCTATACGCGGAGATGCCCGAGTATCGACCCATATTAAGAGTCGGCGCCAGGGAAGTTCCAGTCCTAGCGACACCTAACCCGCTTCTAAAGGAGGTGGCGAGGTGGCTGAGGGAGAGGATGAGAGAGCATCGGGAGATGGAGATCTAGGCGTCTACTCCCCCTTAAGCCACTTTCTAATGTTTCGAGCCTCCTGGACGGCGAGGAGTATTACGACCACGATGGTGATGAGCTGCATAAGCTGTGTTCCCCTCCCCTGGACGAGGATGTCGAGGATTCTCGCGGCATCCATCCATAGGCCCGTGAGCATGCCGATGATTATGGCGTGGGGTGGAGGCTGCCTCACCTTGAACTCAACCGATTCGGAGGCGGCGAGATACTCTTTGCCCCTCCATCTATAGGTGACGAGGGCTGGACTCAGCGTGTAGATGCCCCCCGCCTTCGGCGTCAATTTATAGGTGATGCTCCTGGAGCTCCCCGCCTCTATTCTCTGCCAGCTATCGGCTGTGGAGCCTGAGAGCTGGAGGCTTATGGGGTAGTATTGGGCGGTCTGGGAGTCGTTGAGTTGAACCGCCTCTATCGCCTCGTCTCCCAGATTCTCTATTGTGACCGTCACCGTCACCTCCTCCCCCGAGTCTACGACGGTTGGCGAGACCCTTTTGACGACCTCTATCTCCGGTGGGAGGGATGCCTCGAAGGTGGCTGAGAGGGCGAAGGCGGATATTGAGGCCCCCTGGGGTAGGGTCTCCACCATCATTCCAGCCGGCGGATGCTTTAGGGGTAGGGTGGTGTAGAGTTTGCCGTAGATGGGTTTGCCGATGGTTGTGTTCATGATGAGTATGAGGAGATTCGATGCCGCAGCGTCTGGGGAGAAGGATAGCTCCTCAACGCCGAGGAGTTCGCTGAGGCTCAGCGTATGCATATTAGGTGGGGAGTGGACGCCCCTCCTCCAATAGCCTATGAGGCCTGACATCCCTATGCCTCCCTCAACTCTTGGGAGGATTAGCTCCGTCAGGTTTAGGGCCTCCACCTGCTCCATGGGGAGATACCGCATGATTGTCAGGGGGTTGATTATTCCTGCGTAGAGGAGGATGCCGTCGGATTCGCTGAGCTTCCCAGCCTTATAGGCTTCGACGACGGCCTCAGCCAGTCCGCCTCGACTTGAGGGGATGAGGCTGAGATACTCGTCAGCCAGCTTATCGACATCGGCTGGGGAGGTGTAGATGCCAAGATATATTTGCCGAGGCCCCTCCGTTGTGTTGAGCTCCTTGGAGAGGGAGAGGAGCCGGTGGAAATCGATGTCGAGCTGCTTGGAGAAGGCTGAGGCTATCGATGAGGAGCACTCCTCCGCCACCTCCTGGGGCGTGTCGAGGTAGATGTTGAGGAGAAGCGTAGGCGGGGCGAGCTCCATTAGGGAGGAGGGGGCTTCGCCCCCCAGCTCCACTCCACCCCCCCTCAGCATCTCCCCCACTAGGTCTATGAGGCCCTCATGTGTGAAGGCCACCGAGGCGAGGAGTCCCTCAGCCTCAGGGCTTTGGAGGCTGATGCCCCCGATGGAGAGGTCGGAGTCGAGGAAGAGGGCCGCTATGTAGCCTCTTCCATAGTCGTCGGCGACGCCGATAAGATTCTCCACATAGACTCCCTCCCCCCGACCCTGAATAGAGGCTGAGGGGAAGAGTATCAGCATCAATATGAGGGCTGCCGCGGCGGCTTCGCCCCTCAGCCTATTCCTGAGGGTCTCTGAGGCTGGTTTGAGGGCCTTCTCCAGCAGCCTCCCCACCTCCACCCCTATGAGGGCTGATACTGCGACGATGACCATGTTCTCGGCGGAGGCGATGAGGATTGGGGAGAGAATATTGGTGATCAGCATCGATAGGAGCTCCCTCATCGACTCCATGGAGGGCATGCCACCGGCCATGAGGGCTGTAAGTCTCTCTATGAGGGAGCCGATTATCGGGGCCTCCATGAGATGGGCGATGGTCAAACCCCTTGGGAGGGGTGGGATGGCGGTGAGGAGCTCCCCATCACCCATGAGGCCGAGATCCCGAGTCCTCTGGATGATGTTATAGAGGGAGAGGCTCATGAAGGCTGAGATGGTGGAGTAGATGCCTACGGCTGTGGAGACGCCGCCCAGCCTCCTGCGGATGATGACCCCGCAGAGGATGCCGGTTAACACCCAGATGAGGAGGAGCTCCCTATAGGTTAGGGGGTCTCCGAGGGTGAGGTAGGCTGAGACCATGAGGGTTAGAAACGATGAGCCTAAGAAGGGGGTGAGCCAGTCAGCTATCATCCTTAAGGTTGGATGTAGGAGTAGATAGCCGAGGGTGAAGGCCAATAGGATGCAGAGGGGGTAGGCTAAGAGCTTCCTCATGGCTCTGCCATGAGTGAAACCCTTACTCATATAAGCTTCTCGATGAAACTTTAAAGCCTAGAAGCGGAGAGTATAGGAGCCATGTCCCCAAAGGTTGAAGCTGAGGGGATAATATCAAAGGCGAGGGGGGAGGGTAGAAGCTTCCTCCTCGAACCAGAGGCCAAGAGGCTATGCGCCCTATATGGTCTGCCCGTCACCAGATTCGAGGTTGCCAAATCGGAGGATGAGGCCGTTGAGGCCGCCGAGCGGATCGGCTATCCCATCGTCCTGAAGGTGGTCTCACCGCAGATTCTACACAAATCCGATGTCGGGGGAGTCATCCTAAACCTGAGAGGCGAGGAGGAGATTAGGGAGGCCTATCGGAGGATACATGAGAACGTGAAGTCGAGGGTTCCGGAGGCCGTCATCGAGGGCATACTGGTCCAGGAGATGGCGCTCAGCTCAACCGAGGTCATCGTCGGAGCCATAAAGGATCCAACCTTCGGCCCCACCATCATGTTCGGCCTCGGGGGAATCTTCGTCGAGATACTGAGGGACGTCTCCTTCAGATTGGTCCCCATAGAGCGGGTCGACGCGGAGGAGATGATCAGGGAGATAAGGGCCTACAAGATACTTGAGGGGGCGAGGGGGCTTCCGAAGGCCGATAAGGAGACCCTGATAGAGATACTGCTCAAAACCTCGAATATGCTGATGGAGCTCCCAGAGATAAGTGAACTCGACCTAAACCCGATAATGGTCTATGAGAAGGGGGCTAAGATCGTAGATGCGAGGATAATCCTGGAGAAGGTTTAGGTAGAAAGATGGGTGAGAAGCCTCTCCTCCAGGGCCCCGACGCCCGCACCCAGCCTCAGATCATAGCCGAGGGACTTCAAAGCCATCTCGAGGCTCGACATCGTAGCCGTCAGATCGGGGATGGTCACCGAGCCCATATGGCCAATTCTGATGATCCTCCCCCTCAGCTTCCCGAGGCCTCCAGCGATGACGACCCCATGCCTCTCCCTCATGATCCTCCTCAGCTCGGCATCATCCAAACCCCCTGGAACCTCGGCCACGGAGACAGTGTGGGCCTCATAGCCCTCAGCCGGATATGATTTAAGGCCTATAGCATCCAAGCCAGCCCTGAAGGCCTCTGAGAAGACCCTATGCCTCCTCCATCGATGCTCCAAACCCTCCTCGAAGATGAGTCTCAAAGCCTCGAGGAGTCCTAAAATCATACCCGTCGGCGGGGTGGCGAAGTAGCCGCTTGGATCCCTCATCACCGGCCCCCACCGCCTCAGGTCGGCGAAGTAGTCGGCCACGGGCTTCTCACGGCGCTCGACTACGCTCCAGGCCTTATCGTTTAGGCAGAGGAGGGTTAATCCAGGTGGAGCTCCAAGGGCCTTCTGGCTTCCTGTGAGGCAGAGGTCGAGGCCCCACTCATCCATCTTCAAGGGCATTCCGCCTACGCCGCAGACGGAGTCGACGATGCATACGGCGTCAGTTCCCCGGGCTATGCGCCCCATCTCCTCGAGGGGGTTTGCCACGCCCGTCGAGGTCTCGACATGCTCTACGGTGAAGGCCTTATAATCGGCCTCCTGAAGCCTCTCCTCAACGAGCTTCGGGTCTATGGGCTGACCCCAATCGAAGCGGAGGTGGTCGACGACTCCCCCATGGGCCTCGACGATCTCGCTCCAACGCTCACCGAAGAAGCCGTTCTCAACGCAGAGAATCCGGTCGCCGGGCTCGACGATGTTGGCTATGGCGGCCTCCATCCCGAGGGTTCCGCTTCCAGGGAGTATGAAGGGATGCCCCTCGGTCTGGAAGAGCATCCCGGTGAGCCTAAGGGCTTCGAGGAGGGCCTCCTTAAACTCCTCACTCCAGTGGCTTATGACCGGCTTCGAGAGGATTCGCAGAACCCTCGGAGAGGCCATGGTGGGGCCTGGTATCATGAGGAGCTCCCGCTCAAATCTCGGCGACATCCAGCACCCCATAGCCCCCTATCTAAATAACCCTTTCTAACAACCATTAATTAGCCGATTCAACGGAGGGATCAACATGGTTAAGGCTCTGAGAATAGACGAGGGAGACAACGTAGCCACCCTATTGGCGGAGGCCTCCAAGGGGGAGAGGGTGGAGATCATCTCCGATGAGGGCGTCGCCATCACTCATGTCGAGGCCCTGGAATCCATCCCCTTCGGCCATAAGATCGCCCTCACCGACATAGGGGAGGGGGAGAGGATCATCAAGTATGGGGAGGCCATCGGCGTAGCCTCCAGACCCATCAAACGTGGAGAGTGGGTTCACACCCACAACGTTGAGAGCCTGAGGCTTCCGGAGAGGAGGGTTTGAGATGGAGTTCTATGGATATGAACGCCCCGACGGATCGGTGGGCGTCAGAAACCACCTCCTCGTCCTCGCACCCATAGACTGCAGCTATGAGGTGGCTAAGAGGATCGCCGATCAGGTGGAGGGGGCTGTGGCCGTAACCCAGCATCACGGCTGCGGCCTCGACTGGATGGTCGCCCACAACCTCATAGGGGTCGCCTCAAACCCTAATGTGGCGGCGATCCTCATCGTCGGCCTCGGCTGTGAAACCCTCAACGCCGACGTGATAGAGGAGGGACTGAAACCGACTGGTAAGCCTGTTGAACGGGTCATCATCCAGGAGGAGAGTGGAACCCTAAAGGCGGTGGAGAAGGGTGTGAGGCTGCTGAGGAGGCTGGCTGAGGAGGCCTCGGAGCAGCGTCGAGAACCCTTCCCGCTGTCTAAGCTCATCCTCGCCGTCGAGTGCGGGGGATCAGACGCCACCTCAGGCATAGCGGCCAACCCAGCTGTAGGCGTGGCGGCGGACCTCCTCATCGATGAGGGGGGAGCCGTCATCATAAGTGAGCCGCAGGAGATGATCGGGGCTGAGGGCCACCTCACGGGGAGGGCTGTTAATCGAGAGGTGGCTGAGGAGATCAGGGCCATGATCGAGAGGCAGGTGAGGAGGCTTGAGGCGATGGAGATCGAGAGCAGATATATGTCGAGGGGCAACATAGAGGGGGGCCTCACAACCATAGAGGAGAAGAGTCTCGGAGCCGTGAGGAAGGGCGGAACGAGACCCATCGTTGGGGTTCTACGAAACGACTGGAATGGGCTGGAGAGACCTCGTGGAGGAGGCCTATGGCTTCAGGATGGGACGGGGTGGGATATAGGGTCTGTGACCCACATGGTGGCCGCCGGAGCCCAGATAGTCGTCTTCACAACGGGTAGAGGCTCAACCGTCGGCCACGCCATAGCGCCAGTCATAAAGGTGACGGGGAACCCCATAACCTATCGACATATGAGGGATAACATCGACATCAACGCCGGAACGATCATAGAGGGGCGTGAATCCATAAGGGAGGTGGGTGGACGCATCTTCAGATTCATCCTCGAGGTGGCCTCGGGGAGGAAGACCAAGGCGGAGCTCCTCGGCTACAGGGACTTCGCCATCTTCAAGCGTGATAGGGCTGCGGAGCGCCTCCTCGGCTTCATCTAACCCTTCAACTTCTCAAGAATGATAGCTGGACAAACCCTCTTCACACCCTCTATGCGCCCTATGCGCTCAGAGACGAGCCTCGTCAGGGCTCTACCATCGCTGATCCAGACCTCCATCACGATCATGTGGTCTCCAGTCGATGTCGCCACCCACCTCGCCTCACGGAGCTGGGACAGTCTCTGAGCCACTTCCAGAAGCCTTGGGGGGTCGACGTCTACGCCGATGATGGCGACGGTTCTCAGCCCAAGCTTTGAGGGCTCCACCTCTATGGTGAAACGCCTAATCACCCCCTCCTCCACCAGGGCTTGAACCCGCTTACGCACGGTTGACTCGCTGAGGTTGAGCCTCTTAGCGATCTCGGTGTAGGGCCTCCTCCCATCCTCCATGAGCATCTCTATGATGCGCTCATCGATCTCGTCGATCATCGCTAATCCTAATTTCGGATAAGTTAATTAATTTTTCGTCGAAATTTATCCGAAAAACATATATCAAATGGACGAGAATCGGGAATCGATGAGGAGCCTAAAGGGAACCAGAACGGAGAGAAATCTCCTCACCGCCTTCGCGGGGGAGTCCCAGGCCAGAAATCGATATACCTTCTTCGCCTCCCAGGCGAGGAAGGAGGGATATGAACAGATAGCGGCCATATTCCTCGAGACGGCTGAGAATGAGAAGGAGCACGCCGAAACCCTCTTCAAACTCCTCGAGGGGGGACTCGTCGAGATCAAAGCCTCCTATCCAGCAGGCAGGATTGGGAGCACAGCTGAGAATCTGAGGGCGGCGGCTGAGGGGGAGCGATACGAGTATATGGAGATGTATCCAGAGTTCGCCAGGGTCGCCGAGGAGGAGGGATTCAAGGAGATCGCGGCCATCCTCAGAGCAATAGCCGTCGCAGAGAAGCATCACGAGGAGAGATTCTTGAAGCTATTGGAGAACGTGGAGAGGGGGACGGTCTTCAAGAGGGATGAGGTGGTCAGGTGGAAGTGTCGTAAATGCGGCTACGTCCATGAAGGCAGGGAGCCCCCTGAGCATTGCCCATCCTGCGGACACTCCCGAGCCTACTTCGAAGTCCTCTGCGAGGAATACTAACCCACTTTTTATGGAGACCTTTTAATCCAGCGTCCTCATAGTAGATGTGGTGCTGTATATGTGCGAATTTAGGGTCTACCTCGGGGATGAGGAGATTATGAGGGATGTCATCTACGCCAGGGATGAGGGGGGGAAGGTCATCCTAAGAGATGTCCTCGGAGAGACGAAGGTTGTGGAGGGGGCTAAGATATTGGAGGTGAACGTCTCAGCCGTCAAGCTGTTGTTGAGCAAAGCCTAAAGGGGTGTGCCAAGCTCATCGAACTCCATCTTGCCGTCGACGTAACTCTTGAGGAGCTCTGGAAGCCTTGAGGCCTCCTGCCTCACCTGCCTCCAGGTATCCCTATCCCGCAGCGTAACTGTGTCGTCCTCGAGGGTTTGATAGTCGATGGTCACAGCGATGGGCGTCCCAATCTCATCTTGACGAGCATATCTCTTCCCGATGAACCCCTTCTCCTCATACTCGACAGCCAGCCCCGCATCCCTAAGCTGAAGCCAGATCTCCCTCGCCCTCTCAGGTAGGCCATCCCTGGTGACGAGGGGCATAACAGCCGCCTTTATCGGGGCGATCCATCTGGGCAGAGACAAGACCGTCCGCCCATTCCGCTTCGTATAGGCCACCTCGAGGGTGACATATACGAGTCTGTCGAGGCCGAAGCTGGGCTCCACGACGTGGGGTATGAATCTCGATCCATCACTCCTCCTAACTGTGAGATCTACCCCTGAGGCCTCCTGATGGGCTTTGAGGTCGTAGTCGGTTCTATAGGCGTGTCCAGCCACCTCTATCCAGCCCCAGCTCTCCAGATAGACCTCATGGTCGTATGTCTGCGTCGAGTAGTGGGATCTCTCCTCGGGTAGGTGGGCCCTGAAGCGTTGGCGTTCAGGTGGGACGCCGAGGTATGTGATGAATCTCTTAGAGACGCCCATGAA
>CAZGKJ010000022.1:3075-16973 GCA_964525955.1 uncultured Candidatus Bathyarchaeia archaeon | reverse complement strand
GAAGCGAGATAAGGGAGATTAAGAGGCTCCTCGGCGTCACAGATGACCTGAAGCTGACGCCGAACGCCGTAGAGGTTCTCAGAGCCAGATACCTCCTGAGAGACGAGGAGGGCAGGATCAAGGAGACGCCTGGACAGATGCTGATGAGGGTCGCCAGATACATAGGCCTCGTCGACGCCCTCTACTGGCCCGAGGTCTATGACAGGGAGGGGAGGCAGCCCAAACGCAAGACGGAGATGGAGTATGGGGATTATCACCCTGGGAGGTCAAACCTCAACAGATACGAGTTCGAGATGTTGAGGAGGCTCTACAACAGGCTTGGAGCCGAGGGGAGGATGAGGGGCAGCTTCCCAGAGCTCCTAAGCCTCATCGAAGAGCGGTGGAGTCAGCTCTACGAGGAGACGATAGAGGTCTTCTACCAGACCATGATGAATCGGTACTTTCTACCAAACTCTCCGACCCTTATGAACGCCGGAGCCCCCCTGGGTCAGCTTTCAGCCTGCTTCGTCATACCCATAGAGGACTCGATAGAGAGCATCTTCGAAGCCCTGAAGGCGACGGCCATGATCCATAAGAGCGGCGGCGGAACAGGCTTCGACTTCTCAAGGCTGAGGCCGAGGGGCGACATAGTGAGGACGACGAGCGGAGTGGCCTCTGGGCCTGTGAGCTTCATGCGCATCTTCGACACGGCGACGGAGGTCATTAAGCAGGGTGGGAAGCGTCGGGGAGCCAACATGGGCATATTAAGGGTTGACCACCCCGATATAGAGGAGTTCATAAAGGCCAAGAGGGGTGGGGGGCTGAGGAACTTCAACATCTCCGTCGCCGTCACCGATGAATACATGAAGACGCTGAAGGGGGATGGGAAGTATCCCCTAATCAATCCCCGAAGTGGGGAGGTTGTTAAGAGGGTTAAGGCGAGGCATATCTTCAATCTCATCGTCGCCAACGCCTGGGAGACTGGAGACCCAGGCCTCATATTCCTCGACACCATCAACCGGCATAACCCCACACCCAATCTGGGCCGAATAGAGGCTACAAACCCCTGCGGGGAGGTTCCGCTGCTCCCCTACGAGTCCTGCAACCTCGGCTCCATCAACCTATCCCTGATGCTGCGGAGAACCGATGACGGCTACGAGGTGGATTGGAGGAGGCTGAGGGAAGTCGTCTCCATAGCCACCCACTTCCTCGACAACGTGATAGACGCAAACCTCTACCCGCTGCCAGAGATCGAGAAAGCGACCCTAAGAACCAGGAAGATCGGCCTCGGCGTGATGGGTTGGGCTGAGATGCTCTTTAAGCTCCGAATCCCCTACGACTCCGAGGAGGCCCTAGAGCTGGCGAGAAGGATAATGGAATACATCAACTACCACAGCAAGCTGAAATCCATAGAGCTGTCGAGGAGGCGAGGCCCCTTCCCAGCCTTCAAGGGTTCGATCTATGATGCCGAGAGGCCGAGACTCCCCTTCGAGGCTGAGGGCGAGGAGCGGATCTACAGCCTCGACTGGGATAGGGTGAGGAGGCTTATCGCTGAGCATGGCATTAGGAATGCGACAACAACATCCATCGCCCCAACTGGGACTATAAGCATAATAGCTGGAACCTCAAGCGGCATAGAGCCAGCCTTCGCCCTCGCCTACATGAGGGTGGTCCTAAACGGCGTTAGGATGCTGGAGGTGAGCCCAGCCCTCGAGGAGGCCCTTGAGGCTGAGGGCCTGGAGCGAGATGAGGTTTTAGGGGAGGTCTTGAAGACTGGAACCCTTAGGGGGGTTGAGGCTCCGGAGGAGCTGAGGAGGGTCTTCGTCACGGCCCTGGAGATCGACGCTGAGTGGCATGTGAGGATGCAGGCCACATTCCAGGAGTTCACGGATAACGCTGTATCTAAGACCGTAAACCTCAGGGAGAATGCATCCATAGATGATGTTGAGAGGGTCTTCCTCCTCGCCTACAAGTTGGGTTGTAAGGGGATTACGATATACCGTTATGGGAGTAAGGGGGAGCAGGTTCTATACCTCGGAGCTCCAACGCCTACGCATCCCTGCCCAGTCTGCGAGGTGTAGTTGATGGGTAAAATCTTCCTCTACTATGGAACAGGGGCTGGGAAGACGACTAACGCCCTCGGCTTAGCCCTGAGATGCGTCGGACACGGCCTTAAGGCAGTCATCATACAGTTCATGAAGGGGAGGAAGGACATCGGTGAGTATCTCATCCGAGAGCGGCTCGCCCCCAACTACGAGATATATCAATTCGGGAGGGATGGCTGGATCAACCTTCATAATCCAAGCGATGAGGATAGGAGGCTCGCCCACAAGGCCCTTGAGAAGGCGAGGGAGGTTCTACGGGAGAAACCCCATCTACTTGTGCTCGATGAGATATGCCTCGCAGCCTACATAGGCCTCATCGACGTCGATGAGGTTTTGAAGCTGCTGGATGAGGTTCCGGAGGAGACGGATGTCGTCTTAACGGGTCGATTCTGCCCATCGGAGCTCATCGATAGGGCTGACATCGTAAACATGATAGTTGAGGTGAAGGCTCCGAAGCGGATCTACACACGCCTTGGCATAACCCACTGAGGTGTCCAGGGTGATAATGGTTGTGAAGTGGGATGGGCGTAGGGAGCCCTTCCAGAGGGAGAAGATCATTAAAACCCTCATGAGGGTTGGGGCATCAAGGTCGGTGGCTGAGGAGATCGCCAGTCGCATCGAGGATGAGGCCTACGACGGCATATCAACCAGGGAGATACTCGAAGCAGCCTTCAAACACCTCAGCAGATATGAGCCGACGGTCTCTCTGAGGAGAGACCTGAAATCAGCCCTCGGAGCCCTAAGGCCTAAGCCGGACTTCGAGGAGTATATACGGATACTGCTGAGGGCGATGGGCCACGAGGTGGAGGGGAATAAGATTCTCAGGGGTAGATGCGCAACCTATGAGGTAGACGGCATAATACAGATGGAGGATGAGACCCTCTACCTGGAGGTGAAGCACCACTCGAATTCGCATACGTATACGCCCTTCGAGGTAGCCCTCGCAGCGAAGGCGAAGTGGGACGACCTACTGGAGGGCTATAGGATGGGATTGAACCCATACAGAATAGATGGAGTCCTCATCGCAACTAATACGAAGCTGACGATGCATGCCAGGAGATACGCTGACTGCGTCGGCATAAAATACCTCGGCTGGAACACCCCCGAGGGTGGAGGCATAGACCAGCTCATCGAGGAGACTGGGCACTACCCCATCACGATACTGAGAAGCCTCAGCCAGGGAGAGTTGGAGACCCTCTCAACGAGGGGGATACTCACCCTCAAACAGCTCCTCTCAGCCCAGCTTCCGCCCTCAATCCCATCCTCCAGGGCCTCAAGGCTGAGGGGGGAGGCGAGGAAGATATTGGAGCTGGCTGAGGGAACGCCCCCCTAAGATTATCCACACAACCTTATCCGGAGTTCTCAGCTTCATCCCTCGTATATCCTACCCCGCTCAACCTCACCGCTTTGAAGACGCTCCCACATCTCCCTCGCCATCTCATCGGCCATAGGAGTCGGATAGCGACGAGTGACGCAGCCGAGGCATAGCTCATCTCGGCTTAGGCCCGTCGCCTTCACATAGTCGTCTATGGGCTGGTAGTTGACGCTGTCAGCCCCAATCTCCTCGGCGATCTCCTCAGGAGTCCTCCACGCCCCTATGAGCTCGCTGTAAGTCGCCATGTCGATGCCGTAGAAGCAGGGGGCTATGATCCTTGGATATGTGATGAAGAGGTGGATCTCCCTGGCTCCAGCGGCCCTGAGGCGTCGAACCACAGACCGGGTTGTGTCTCCCCTGACGATGCTGTCATCTATAACAGCCAGACGCTTACCCCTGATCTTCCTCCCGAGTATGTTCACCTTTCTGGAGAGGATGAGCTCCCGCTCCTCAGCCTTTGAGATGAAGGCCCTCTGGGTGACGTATCTATGCCTCCTCGTCGCCATCTCCCAGGGGAGACCCGATGCGATGTGGAATCCATAGGCGGCGTCATTCGCCGTCTCCGGCAGGGATATGACGACGTCACATCTCGAGGCTATGTCATTGAACCTCTCAGCCAGATTCATGCCGAACTGGACTCGGGCCTCATAGACGTAGCGGTCGTTGAAGAGGGAGTCGGGTCTGGCGAAGTAGGCGAACTCGAAGGCGCAGAAGGCTCTACGCCCACTATGCCTAATCCTCTCACGGTGGAGCTCGCCATCCTCAACCCATAGAAGCTCTCCAGGTGAGACCTCCCCACAGTACTCTATGCCATTTATGTCGAGGCCGACGCTCTCCGAGCTGAAGGCCGTTATCCCCCTGGAGCAGCCGTGGCAGAGGGGCCTTATCCCGAGGGGATCCCTGAAGGCGAGGAGGGTTCCATCGTCGAGGAGGCAGACCGTTGAGTAGGCCCCCTCAACGCTCTCCATGCAGAGCCTAACAGCCTCCTGGACAGACCCATCCTCCTCCAGCCCACTCAACAGCAGCCTACTAAGGGCGTAGGCGTCTGAGAGGCCTTGGGGGAGGTTTAGGGAGCTCCGGAGCTCCCCCATATTGACGAGGTTTCCATTGAGGGATAGTGCGATGGAGTGTTGGCTACCATGCTCCAATATCGGCATGGCGTTCCTCCTCAGGGAATCCCTGTCGGCTGAGCCTGAGGTTGTGTATCTGACGCTCCCTACGCCGACGCTCCCTGGGAGGCGATCCATCAGGTTCTTAAGCTCCTCCCCTGAGAGGGGTGGTATCATGCCAAGCTCCCTGTATAGCCTTATGCCCCCGCTGAAGGTGGCGAAGCCGTGGCTCTGATGACCCCGATGATTCTGAGCCAGCAACCCCCAGTAGAGGTAGGGGAGGGCCTCACCCCCCTCCACGTGGACGCCGTAGACGCCGCAGCTCTCACGGAGGCTCATCCGACAGCTCCTCCAATACCTCGTCGACTGTTTTGAGGTCGAAGGCGCTTATCGGTCGGCGTCCGCTGAGAACCTCATAGGAGGCGACGCATCGCTTGGAGATCTCCCTCACAACTGGGCCTGGAATCTCAGGTGGCTCACCGTCCCCAGTGTAGCCGATGCGGCGTAGATACTCCCTGAGGAACTCCTTGTCGAGGCAGTGGGCCTCCTGGGGTTTACCCGGCTCGTAGCGGCGTCTATCCCAGAATCTCGCCGAGTCGTGGGTTGGAGGCTCATCTATCTGGATGAGGGTTCCCCTCCACCGGCCATACTCCAATTTGAAGTCTGGTATGATTATTCCCCTCCTCCCAGCCTCCCTGCGGTAGTATTCGAAGAGTCTGTAGGTGGCCTCCTCAAGCTCACTCCACTCATCCCTGGTGACGAGGCCTCGATCTATCGCCTCGTCCCTAGACAGCTCCACGTCGTGTCCAACCTCACTCTTCGTCGTCGGCGTCAATATGACCTCTGGGAGCTCCTCAGCCATCTGCAGGCCGTTTGGAAGCCTCACACCGCTTATAACCCTGACGCCACGCTTATAGGCTCTCCAAGCCGAGCCGTAGAGGTAGGCCCTGCATATCCATTCGATGTCTATCCGCTCAGCCTTCACAACCCTCATGGTCCTCTCATCGACGGATTCTATGAGGTGGTTTGGGAAGATGTTCCTAGTTCTTTGAAACCAGTAGACCGAGAGGGCGTGGAGGCTCACCCCCTTATGGGGTATCAACGTCGGATAGACGACGTCGAACGCCGATATTCTGTCCGTCGCCACGAGGAGGAGCTCCTCCCCGAGGTCATAGATGTCTCGAACCTTCCCCCTCCTCAACAGGCGTCTCCCAGGGAGGTTTGAGGCCCTTAGAACCTTAACATATCCAGGGCCGAGGGGGTCTGGGACGAGGTAGGACTCCTCCAAATCCGGCCCTCCAACGCTCACCTCTAAACCAACAGCCCCCTATATCAACTTGTCTACTTAAACCGGTTAAGACTTAAGGGTTGAGAGCAATCGCTGGATGAAGGAGATTGGTCTCAAGCAGGCTTAAGGAGTGGTTCCAGGGGGTGGTTCAACCCCTCGCCCACCTCCTCTTGAATATCGGCTTAAAGCCGAATCATCTAACCCTCATGGGGGTCTCAGCCTCAACCCTCTCAGCCCTCTGCTACCTAAACCTCCATAGGTCTCCTTGGATGCCCCTGGCGGCCTCGATGTTGCTGCTCCTATCAGGCCTCATGGACGCCCTCGACGGGGTTTTAGCCAGATTGGGGGGCGCCGCCTCACCCCTCGGAGGTCTCCTCGACTCCCTCGCCGATAGATACTCAGACTCCGTCGTGCTCGCCTCCATCACCATATCCGGCCTCTGCCACCCAGCCTACGGCCTCGCAGCCCTGATAGGGTCTCTGCTGGTCAGCTACTCCAGGGCGAGGGCTGAGGTTGAGGGGGTCTCCATGGCCGGAGTGGGCTTGGCGGAGAGGGGTGAGAGGATAATACTGCTCTCAGCCTCCACGCTCCTCACCTACCTATGGGCTGAAGCCCTCCCCCTCAGCATCATCCTATTGGCTCTGCTCACCCATCTCACGGTGCTCCAGAGGGCCCTCCACGCCTATAGGGCCCTCAAATCCTAACGCCTCCTGATGGGGGCTCTGAGCTTCCTCTCCTCCTTAGACCTGATCTTCACTATGCCATAATGGACGGCGCAGCTTATACAGGCGTAGCGGGTGACCTGATACCTGGAGATTCTCGCCCCCATCTTCTTAAGCTCCTTCCAGAGCCTTGGATCGACGACGGAGCTCCATCGGGTGATCTTCTTAGCCTTATCCCTCGGGACGAGGGCCCCGCAGTAGCTGCACTGCACTAACCCTGAACGCCCCTTAGACCCCTTAGACCTACCGCCGCTACTCCTCTTCTTAGGCATCTCCCATGTAAAGGGCAGCCTCCTATAAATATCCTAAGTATGAATCATAATGGGGTGCCGAAGCTAACAATAGTCGGCCACATAGCCATAGACAAGATAATCACAGATGAGGGAGCGAGAATCCAGCTTGGAGGCCCACCAACCTACACAGCCGCCACGGCGAGGCTTCTAGGCCTCGGGATCGACGCCATCACGAAGATCGGGGGAGACCTAACAGAGGAGCTTAAAACCCAGATTGAGACGCTCGGCCTGAAGCCCATCGTCGTCGAGGGAGCTGAGACAACCCGCTTCATCCTCGATTACAGGGGCGGTGAGCGTAGGCTCTCGGTTGAAGCAGTATGCGACGCGATAGAGCCCTGGGAGGTTGAGGGCCTCGGTGATGCGGTGATGCTCTCCCCCATCATAGGTGAGGTCCATAGGGAGACGGCTCTGAAATTGAGGAGAGCGGAGGTCTTAGCTTTGGATCCCCAGGGCTATCTAAGGGCCTTAAACCCCGATGGCTCGGTGGAGTTGAGGCCGTGGCTCGATTTGGAGCTCCTCTCATCCATAGACATCTACAAGTCGACTATGAGGGAGCTGAGGCTGATAGTGGGGGTGGAGGAGCCTCTGAGGGCTTTGAGGAGGCTTAATGAACTCGGCGTGGGGGAGGCCATCGCCACCCTCGGAGATGAGGGGGCTATACTATCGCTCGGCGATGAGGCCTACCGGATTCCAGCCTATGGGGTTGAGGCCGTAGACCCAACGGGGGCTGGAGACGTCTACCTCGCCGCATATCTATCGGAGCGCCTGAGGGGTGGGGAGCCAACTTGGTGTGGAGCCGTCGCCTCCGCCACGGCCTCCCTCATCGTGGAGACGGTGGGAGCGAGCTTCAAGGCATCCAGGGAGGAGCTGCAGGGGAGAGCCTACGAAATCTATGAGGGGGTTAAGAGGCTCCCAGGGTGAGACGCCTCGCTATGAAGTAGATCAACAGGGCTATGGAGAGGTTGAGAAGCCAGAGTATTGGCAGCGGTATGGCCACACCGCTTCTCTCACCCTCGATTTCAGAGGTATCCTCCCCGCCGCCAATCTCCTCAACCTCCCTCCCCTCTGCAAGGATCTTAGGCCTCACAGCCTTCACCGGCTCTCCAGCTTCAGGGGAAGTGGCTTCCCTCTCCTCGGGTGCGATTAGGGGAACGGCTGAGATGAGTATGGGGCCTAAGACTAAGGCGAAGACCACGTAGGCCAGCATCCGGCGGCGATCCACATCCAGCAATTCCCCCTCCACCTATTAATATCTACACTTTAGAACGGCGGACAAATCAAATAGGTTGAGGGCTAAAGAGGAGATCGTTGAGGGAGATCGAGGAGAGGCTAAGGGGGGAGGCTGAGAGGGCTGGGGGAGTCGTAGCCTTAGCCTATAATAGGCCGTGGAGGTCTCTGGGGGAGATTACAGCCTTAGCGGTTCTCGAGGGGGGAGGGGTTAGTAGACGTCGATTGAGGCTTGGGGATTGGAGGTTAGACCTCCTCATGGCTGAGAGGAGGCTCTTCGAGGGGGACGTGGAGGCCTCAACGCTTCTTGACACCGCCGCCGGTAGACTCCTCATCCCCTATAAGGCCATCATCGGAGACAAATACCTCTCAGAGTGGGAGGAGAGGTATAGGAGGAGGAGAATCCTCGAAAGCCTCAGGGAACTCATCCTCGAGAGGCCTCAGCTCTCAAGGGAGCTACGCATAGACCCCAGATACTTCGCCTACGACATCCTCATGTCCCTCTCCCACATCCTACCCCAAGCCGAGGAGGAGCTCGATGAGTTGGAGCGCTCAACCCCAAGGGGCCTCCTCAAAACCCTCAGGGGATTGGAGGATGAGGGCTGTATAAGGCTGGAGGATGGATACGTAGTCATCGATGAAAACTACATCGACGGCGTCCTGAAGGGCGGAGCGAGAACCCTCGAGCAGCTTGAGTCGATCAGGAGGGGGATCAGGGAGCTCATCTCCGACGGCGTAAACGGAATCCTCGACCTCCTGAGGGGGCTGCCCCTCTACCCCCTAATCGAGGAGGCGATCCCAGGGCTTAGGGAGAGGCTGCCCCAGCCGGAGAGGTTCCTATACTTCCCCACGGCGAGAGGTCTGACAAGCCTATCGGAGTCCGTCAGCGTGGAGGAGCTCGTCTCAAGATTGGAGCCTGAAGCCGAGGCGGAGGAGGTTGAGCTGAGGAGGGTCGGCGGAGTCCTAAACGAGGTATATCTACTCACCTACAAGGTGGAGGATGAGCGACGTAGAGCCGTGGTGAAGTGGTATCCAAACTGGACAACGCTGAAGTGGACGCCCGTAGCCCTCTGGACCCTTGGAACGAGGGGCTTCGCCATATCAGGCCGTGAAAGGATGGAGCGCGAATGCGCCTCGACGCTGTTCCTAATCCGAGGTGGGATACCCGTCCCAAGGGTTCTATACGCCAGCTTCAGGGACCGACTACTCGTGAAGGAATATGTTGAGGGCCTCCCCCTCGTCGAGGTGGTCAAGTCGATCCTGAGGGGGGAAGCTGAACCATCTGAGGAGGAGGCCATCCGGAGACTGGGTGAGACTTTGGCATCCATCCACGGCCTCGGGGCGACGGTGGGAGACTGTAAACCCGACGACTTCATCCTCTCCGATGGGAAGCCCATCCTCGTCGATCTGGAGCAGGGATCAAGGGGTGGAGACGCCTCCTGGGATGCCGCCGAGTTCCTCTACTTCTCAGGGCGCTATGCGAATCCCCTCGACCCCCTGGAGGGGGCTGAGAGACTCGTCGAACTCTTCACGGAGGGCTACATCAGGGGTGGCGGAGACCCTAAAACCCTCAGGGAGGCTGGGAGGCTGAGATACTGGAAGGTCTTCACACCCCTCGTCCTCCCTCAGGTTCTATACACTATCTCCAGGAGCCTTGGGAAGATCGTCGACGCCGCTGAGCTGTGAGCTCCACCGTGATGGTTAGAGGCTCCAATAGGATTTGAGAAGCCTCTCCAACTCCTCGACAACCCTAACCGTCCTCTCATATATCCCCCTACCAGCCCTCGGAGGCTCAGAAGACTCCTCCAACTCGACGTCGAAGCTGGCGACCCCTGAAAGCAGCGCAAGCCACCCCAAGGCGACCGTCTGGGGGTTGTAGCCGCTGCAGCAGAAGTCGACGACTCCGCAGCCTGCCTCCGACGCTGCCTCTGAGACCGCCTCACCTATACGTCTCAAGCCTCTGAGCGAGAAGCCCAGGCTGGCAAGTCCATCCTGGAAGTGGGGGTCTGAACCACCGTTGCGGAGTATTATCTCAGGCCTAAACTCCCTGGCCAAGGGCTTGAATATGCGCTGCAGCACGACCTCAAGGCAGCGGTCATCAGCCCCAGGTGGAAGGGGGATGTTCACAGTGTAGCCTTCGCCTTCTCCCTCCCCGATTTGATGGGTGAAGCCCGTCCCGGGGTAGATGGTTCTCGGGTCTTGATGGATGGAGATGAATAGGATGTGGGGGTCGTCGTAGAAGATGTCCATGGTTCCATTTCCGGCGTGGGCGTCGGTGTCGAAGATCAGTATGCGGCTTAGACCCCTCCTCTCCCTGAGATTCTGGGCGCAGATGGCTACGTCGTTGAAGATGCAGAAGCCCCCTCCATAGTCCCTCCCGGCGTGGTGGAGGCCTCCGCCGACGACCTCAGCCACCCTGCAGCGGCCATCGGCGACCAATTCACCGGCCTTAATAGCCGAGCCGACTATCAGCCTCCCAGCCCTAACGATGCCTGGATTCAGGGGGGTGTCAGCCGACAGGGGTATACGTCTCTCGGCCATCATCTCCACCATTCTGATGTAGGCAGATGAATGGATGAGCTGTAGGTCCTCATCCCCAGCCATCTCAGGCTCGTGGAGCTCCACGTCATCTCGGTTCAGAATACCCTTAGCCCTCAGCAGGTTCATGAAGCGTGGGAAGCGGTCTCCCCTGAAGGGGTGGCCTAAGCCGAAGTCATAGTGGATGAGGTCTGGATGGTAGAGAATGGCGACTCGACTCACGATTATTCTCTGGGGGCTGAGGTAAAAAGGGTCTTCGATCATATGGGTATGTCGAGGGTCTCCTTAGCAGTGTCGAAGACCATGCAGGTCAGCGTCCTCTCAATCCCCTTCACCATCCTCAGCTTGTCGACGACGAAGCGCCCTATCTCGGCGACGTCTCTGGCCTTAACCTTTATGAGGATGTCCCAGTCGCCGGTGATTATGTGAACCTCCTGAACCTCCGGAAACCTGGCGATCTCCCTGGCGATCTCCCTCTGATCCAGGGTCTCACTGATTCCTGGGGTTCTATATGTGAAGGAGGCGAGGATAAAAGCCGTGGTGGGTCTGCCCAGCTTCTCCGCATCCAGGATGGCCCTATAGCCTCTAATGACCCCGAGCTCCTCGAGGCGTTTGATGCGTGAATATATCGTCGTCTGCGGACAACCCAACCGCTCAGCTATCTCCCTCGCCGAGGCCCGTCCATCCCGCTGTAGTATGCGAAGTATCTCCCTATCCCTATCGTCGAGCCTCATCATAAAAATTACGATTTATATGCCCATTAAAAGGTTTATCTTCGTACAATTAACGAGGATTCATGGAAAAATTTTAAATCCTGGAGGAGGCGTCCCTCAAACCCATGATGACGGTGGAGGCTGAGGAGTTGAGGAGGAGGCTCTGGAGGCGTTATGGGGAGATTAGGGAGCCCTGGATGAGGTGGATGCTTAGGGTTCAGGATGAGGCCCTCTCAGCTCTGAGGGACTTCCTCAGGGGGGAGGGATTCATAGAGATTCTCGCCCCCATAATAGGCCCTGTAACAGACCCAGGTATCAGGGGCGCCAGGCAGGTCTCCATCTACTACTATGGTGAGAGGTTCAAGGTGATGAGCAGCATAATACTCTACAAGCAGATGGCCGCCACCTCCCTCGGCAAGGTCTTCGCTATCTCACCAAACCTCAGACTCGAGCCTCCGGAGACACTCCGTACGGGGAGACACCTCGCAGAGTTTCGGCAGTTAGACCTGGAGGTGGCTGAGGCCGAATACCTCGACCTCATGGAGCTTGGGGAGAGGATGTTGATCTATGTTCTGAGGCGCATAAGGAGGGAGTGCGCCGAGGAGCTTGAGAAGCTGGGCCGAGAGCTGAGGATACCCCCAAGACCCTTCAGGAGGCTGACCTACTACGAGGCCGTTGAGCTCCTGAGGGAAGAGGGCTTCAACCTCAAGCAGGGGGAGGAGATACCATGGGACGCCGAGGAGTATATCTCAACCCTATTCCAGGAACCCTTCTGGATCATAGAGTATCCAATAACGGCCAGAGGCTTCTACGACAGGGAAGACCCCGAGAGACCTGGAATCCTGAGGGACTTCGACCTCCTATACCCCGAAGGCTATGGGGAAGCCATCTCCGGCGGCGAGAGGGAATACGAATATGAACGGGTGCTGGCGAGGATGAAGATGGGGGGAGAAAACCCAGAGGATTACAGCTGGTATCTCGAGATGCTACGTGAGGGCATAAAGCCCACAGCGGGCTTCGGCATAGGTGTGGAGAGGCTCACAAGATACCTCTGCGGCCTTGAATACATCTGGGACGCCGTCCCCTTCCCAAGGGTTCCAGGAATCCCCTCACCCTAAAGATGGATAGAGGGAGGGGGTCTATCCAACAGGCCTCTCCGAAAACCTCCTCCCCATGAAAGGCCTATGGGAAACCGCCAATCCAGGCTAAACTTCACATCCTTATTCACGATAATGGCATCGAAGCAACCTATAACAGCCCTATAATTTTCCCACGATGTTAATGGTTCAATTAACCGACTCAGAAGCTTTTAGGCCTCCAGCCCCATTAGAAATCGAGATGGAGCTCATAGAGGAGGGGAGCGACGTCCTCCTATACCTCGACCACCGAAGAACATACCTCGTGAAGATTAAGGGAGACAGAGAATTCCACACCCATAAGGGATTCATACGCCTCGGGGAGCTCATCGGCAAGCCCTATGGATGCGCAATAGAGACCAACCTCGGCGTCAGATTCTACGCCTTAAAGCCCCTCATCAGAGATAGGGCTTTGAAGACGGAGCGCAGAACCCAAGTCATCTACCCGAAGGATATGGGATTCATACTCCTCATGGCAGACGTAGGGCCTGGAAGCAGAGTTGTGGAGGCCGGAACAGGCAGCGGGGCGCTAACCCTCGCCCTCGCCAACGCCGTCAGACCGGATGGGAAGGTCTACAGCTACGAGATAAGACCAGAGTTCCAGAGGGGTGCGATGAGGAACATAGAGAGGGCTGGCCTCAAGGCCTACGTCGAGTTCAAGCTCCAAGACATCACAGACGGCATCGACGAGGAGGATGTGGACGCCGTGATACTCGACATGGCGACACCCTGGCTCGTAGTCCCCCACGCCCATAAGGCCCTGAAGGGTGGGGGGGTCTTCCTCTCCTTCAGCCCAACCATAGAGCAGGTCATGAGAACCGCCTCAGCCCTGAGGGAACACCCCTTCATAGAGGTTGAGACCTATGAGATAATGCTGAGACGCTTCATCGTCGAGGAGAATAGGACGAGGCCTGAAACCCTCATGATAGGGCATACGGGATATATAACTGTGGGGAGGAAGGTCTTAGAGTAGTGGGTGAGCGGCGATGTTCGATGAGAAGGCCATGGGATTGATGAGGCAGCTCATGGAGGCCCGAAGGCCTCCAGGATTCGAGAGGGAGGTAGCGTCGCTTCTGAAGAGCTACCTCAAACCCTACGCATATGAGATCGTCGCAGACAAGCTCGGCTCAATAACCTTCGTGGTTAAAGGCTCGGAGGAGAGGCCGAGAGTCCTGTTGGCTGGACATATCGATGAGGTGGGCTTCATAGTCTCATCCATCACAGATGAGGGCTTCCTCACCTTCCACCCCCTGGGGGATGGTGGAGCCAGGTTCTGCTGGGTCAGAGGGTCGTCATCAGGACGGTTAAGGGGGATATTATCGGCGTCATAGCCGCCAAGCCGCCGCACATACTCCCAGAGGAGGAGAGGAAGAAGGTTGTCGACATCAAGGATATGTACATCGACATCGGGGC
>CAZGKJ010000022.1:0-2975 GCA_964525955.1 uncultured Candidatus Bathyarchaeia archaeon | reverse complement strand
AGGAGGAGAGGAAGAAGGTTGTCGACATCAAGGATATGTACATCGACATCGGGGCGACGAGCAGGGAGGAGGCTGAGGCGACGGGCGTCAGGATCGGAGACCCAATAGTCCCCTGGAGCCCCTTCACCCTCATCCAAGAGGGGAGGGTGGCGATGGGTAAGGCCTTCGACGACCGAATAGGGGCCTTCGCCATAGCAGAAGTTATACGCAGAATAAAGGAGGGAGGCATAGAGCATCCAAACACAGTCTATGGAGCCGCAACGGTTCAGGAGGAAGTCGGCCTAAGAGGTGCGCAGACAATATCGCATGTCGTCAACCCCGACGTCGCCATCGTCCTCGAGGTAGACATCGCTGGGGATGTCCCAGGCATAAAGCCTAGGGAGGCCCCGACGAAGATGGGGAAGGGGCCTGGCCTACTCACCTTCGATAGAACGATGATACCGAACCAGCCCTTCAAGGAGTTCATCATAGAGGTCGCCAAGCGATGTCAGATACCCCTCCAGCTCAGCCATGTAACCGGTGGAACCGATGCTGGACGCATACACCTACAGAGAGCCGGATGCCCATCAGCCGTCATCACGATACCGACGAGACATATACACAGCCATACGTCGCTCCTCAGCCTCAGAGACGTTGAGAACGCCATCAGATTGACGGTGGAGCTCATAAAGCGCCTCGACATGGAGACCGTCGAGGGATTCACAGCCATCTAAGGGCCTAGAACATCGTTACCCTTTTTAACCCCCTGAGCCTACGATAGAGGGGCGTCGGGGGGAAGGGCTTCGACACCTCTTGGAGCCTTAAGCTGAAAACTCCTCGAAGGGTTCTCACAGCCGACGCCTTAGATCAAGTGGATGGGGTGAGCCTACTTGGTGAGGGTTAAACTGCCCAGCGGCGAGCATAGAGAATGCGAGGGTGAACGCATAATAGAATGCCTCCCAGAGGGGGTCGGCCTAATAGCCCGGGTCGACGATAGACTCCTCGACCTCACAGCGCCCCTCCCAGAGGAGGGGGAGGTGGAGATACTCGACTTCAACTCCAGGGAGGGGCGAGAAGCCTATTGGCATACAACCTCCCACATACTCGCCCAGGCAGTTAAGGAGCTCTACCCAGAGGCGAAGCTCGGCATAGGGCCGCCCATAGGGGAGGGCTTCTACTACGACTTCGACATCGGCGGGGAGGTATTCACACCAGAAGACCTGGAGCACATAGAGGAGAAGATGAGGGAGATAATTGAGCGAAACCTACCCCTAAAGCGTGTCGAGATGCCGAGGGAGGAGGCCATCAAGCTGTTCCAACAGCGAAACGAACCCTACAAGGTGGAGCTCCTGAGGGAGATGGAAGATGAAACCGTATCGGTCTACTGGCAGGGGGACTTCGTAGACCTATGCCGAGGCCCCCACCTCCCCTCAACAGGCTATGTGAAGCATGTGAAACTCCTATCCTCCTCATCAGCCTACTGGAGAGGCATAGAGACCAACCCAGTGATGCAACGGATCTACGGCATCAGCTACCCAGAGGAGGAGATGCTGAGGGAATACCTAAACCGCCTAGAGGAGGCTAAGCGCAGAGACCATAGGGTTCTAGGAGCAAAGCTGGATTTGTTCTCAATCCACGAGGAGTGTGGAGCAGGCCTAATACTATGGCATCCGAAGGGGGCGATGCTGAGGAGGATCATCGCAGACTACGTCCTCGATGAATACCTGAAGAGGGGATATCAACTCGTATCTACGCCCCACATAGCCAGGGGGGAGCTATGGGAGATCTCCGGACACATGGGCTACTACAGAGAGAATATGTACGTCTTCGAGAAGGGGGGTGAGCGCTACGTCGTCAAGCCGATGAACTGCCCCTTCCACATACTCATATACAAGACCAAGACCAGAAGCTATAGAGACCTACCGATCAGGTATACGGAGCTTGGAACCGTCTACCGATATGAGCGATCGGGGACGCTCCACGGCCTATTGAGGGTTAGGGGCTTCACCCAGGACGACGCCCACATATTCTGCACCCCCGAACAGCTTGAGGATGAAGTTGTAGGCCTCCTAGACCTCACCCTCCACATCCTACGCACCATGGGCTTCGAGGAGTTCAAAGTCGTCCTATCAACCCGAGACCCAGAGCATCCGGAGAGGTATATGGGAACCGAGGAGAAGTGGAGGAGGGCCCAGGAGGCGTTGAGGAGGGCGCTGGAGAGGAGGGGGCTGCCCTATGAGGAGGCCCCTGGAGAAGCAGTCTTCTACGGCCCGAAGATCGATATAAAGCTCGTCGACGCTATCGGGCGGACATGGCAGTGCACCACCATCCAGATAGACTTCAACCTACCTAGGAGGTTCAACGTCACCTACATAGGCCCCGACGGCAAGGAACATCTCGCCGTCATGATCCATCGAGCCCTCTTAGGCTCTCTGGAGCGTTTCATAGGGGTTCTATTGGAGCATTACGCCGGAAACCTCCCCGTCTGGCTCTCACCGATTCAGGTTAGGGTTCTCCCCATCAGCGATAGATACGTCGACTATGCCAGGGAGATCTATGAGCGTCTAAGAGATGAGGGCATCAGGGCGGAGCTCGATGAGAGGGGTTTGACAATAGCCTACAGGGTGAGGGAGGCGGAGGAGGAGAAGATACCCTATATGCTCATCGTAGGACGACGAGAATTGGAGTCCCAGACCGTATCGGTGAGAAGACATAGGGTCGGAGACCTCGGCCAGATGACCCTGGAAGAGTTCCTGAAGCGAATTAAGAGGGAGATCGAGGAGAAGACCCCTTAGCCTCCATCCTCTCCAGAAGCTCAGCCCAATCGATCTTTATGAGAGTAGCCATGATGACGACTAATAATATGGCTGTGGCGACAACCCCCCAAAGGCCTCCACCCCCACCAAAGAGATCTCTGATGAAAACATAGCTGAAGCGCCCCGCATAGGCGATGGTGATGCCCATCGCCGTCTTCCCCAGAAACGCAGCCATCAAAG
>CAZGKJ010000021.1:7083-17024 GCA_964525955.1 uncultured Candidatus Bathyarchaeia archaeon | reverse complement strand
CCTGATTAGGTCTGCCTCCTCCTTCACCCTGTCTATCACACCCTCGAGGAGCTCCACCACCTCTCTTAATAGTAGCATTAGGGGGAGCTCCAGGTCGCTGGTTATGATCTTCAGGTCAAGCCTCCTATATAGGAAGTCGGCCCTCCTCTCCTCCTCGTCCACCCCCTCGACGATGGAGGCCGCCTTCTCCGTGCTGAAGGAGAGGGCTAATACGCCCTCCCTCAGGAGTTTTAGGGCGTTGAATATCTCCTCCGCCAGCTCCTTCAGCCCCTCAGCTACATCATCTGGAACCCTCCAACCCCTCTTGGCGATCTCGGTGAGAAGCGCCCCCAGACCCTCTATGTAGTCGATGAGCTCCCCCGATTTCGCCGTCAGCATGTATAGGTCTCCCCTCGCAGCGAGGAAGGGGCCGACCTCCCTCAGCTCCTTAACCATCAAGCCCCTAAGCTCATGCGACCTCTCATAGAGCTCCTCCAGCTCCCCCCTCAGCCCCTTCAGGTCTCCAGGGTCATCTGAGTTTATGGCCTCCAGCATCATCAATATCTTCCTGAAGATGTCGACAAGCAGCCTTGCGTGATCCTGGTAGAGCATGAGCATGCTCCTCATAGCCCTGTTCTCGCTCTCGACGGGGAAGGCCATCTCCGAATTAATTAATTTGAGACGCCTTTAAAAGTTGAACGCCTAAAATCGATATTTTCAAATTCAAAATAAATATGATATATATTAGATGTCGCATCGCTGGATCCGTTGTCCACTTTTAAAAAGGGGGTTGTCAACGCTTAGGCTTCTTAGATAGCCACCAGTCGAGATACTCCCTATATCTACGACTCCTCTCCTCCTCATCCCTGATCGAGTGGAGGCGCTCCAGGGCCTCGGAGAGCTCGGCTTCCGTGTAGGAGAGACCGCAGCTCTGGCAGAAATACATCTTTAAACGTTTATCCCAGACGAGCTTCCCGCCGCACTCGACGCAGTAGGGCATTCCAGTGGTTAATTGTTGTGGGGGATAAAAAGTATGTCTTTAAGCCTTTGGTGGTGGGGGTATGTAGCCCCTCTCCATAAGGAGCTTAACTATCTCCTGAGTCCTCTTTATGATGTTGGTGGCCCTCTCATAGAGCTCGTCTCTGCTCAGCTTCCTCCTCGCAATCCCCTGCTCTATGGCTTTGAGGGCGACGGCTACCGCCTCACGTGGGAAGACCTCCCACTCCTCCATCGTCGGTATGATGTAGTTCTCGTTTAGGCCTCTCTCCTCGGCGAACTTCGCAAGCTCCATGGCTGCTGCGATGCACATCTCATCCGTTATCGTCCTCGCCCTGACGTCGAGGGCTCCCCTGAAGACGGCTGGGAATCCAAGGCTGTTATTTATCTGATTGGGGAAATCCGATCGACCTGTGGCGACTATCCTCGCTCCAGCCTCCTTGGCCTCCCAGGGCCATATCTCTGGGATTGGATTGGCGCAGGAGAAGACTATGGCGTCGTCAGCCATCACGGCTATGTCATCCTTCTTCAGAACCCCAGGCCCAGGCCTTGACATGGCGATTAGGACATCGCTCCCCTTCAGGGCATCCCTTATGCCTCCAGTCCTACCCTCGGCGTTGGTCTGCTCCGCCAGCTCCCATTTATATGTCCCCTTAATGTCCTCCCTACCTGTATGTAGGATTCCCTTACTATCGGTCATGATGACGTGGCTTGGGTTTACGCCTGCGGCCTTTAGGACGTAGAAGGTTCTTGTGCAGGCGGCTCCAGCTCCGATGAATGTCACCTTAACCTCCCCCAGCTTCTTTCCAACTATCTTGAGGGCATTTATCAAGCCGGCGAGGATTACGAGGGCGGTTCCCTGCTGATCGTCGTGCCATATCGGTATTTCAAGCTCCTTCCTCAATCTATCGAGGATGTAGAAGCATTTAGGCTTCTCAATATCCTCGAGGTTTATCCCCCCGAAGGTTGGCTCGATCCACTTGCAGAACTTTATTATCTCCTCGGCGTCCTTCGTCGCTATGCTGAGGGGGAATGCGTCGACGCCTCCGAGATACTTGAAGAGAAGTGCCTTCCCCTCCATCACGGGTAGGCCGGCGAGGCCGCCGATGTTCCCGAGGCCGAGAACCCTCGTTCCATCGGATACGACGGCGACGTAGTTCCACTTACTCGTCTCCTCGAAGGCGACATCGGGGTTCTCAACTATCCTGCGGCAGATTGCTGCCACCCCAGGCGTATACCATATTGAGAAGTCTTGGAGGGTTCGTATGGCGCATTTAGGCATAACCTCAACCTTCCCCTGGTAGAAGGCGTGGTATGGCGGCGCGATCTTACCCCACCTGGAGGCCTTCTCCAACAACTCCTCCTTGGTTACCTTCTTCATCTAAACCACCATTTACCTCCGATATAGGTGAGTAAACCCTTTATATAATTGGGGGTTAGCCGAGCTCCTCCCTCAGCTGGATGCGGGTCTCCTCGTCGAGGGGGCCCTCATCGGCGATCATGTCATGGAACGTGGTGAAGACCTTCTTCAGCTTCCTCCAATCTGGGACGTAGACCCTGCTATACCAAAGCCTTACGCTGTCTACGCCGTGATCCTCCAGCTCCCATCGATAGTCGTCGGCCCTCTCCTCCGAGATGACGTGGGCCTTCCCATAGGGGCCCTCATGCTCAGGGGCCTCCAGCAGCATCACGCCGTCAGCTCCATAGGCGAAGGCGTAGAGGATGTGCTCCAACCTCAACCTACTCATGGATGGCAGGGGTATGATACGTATGCTGCTGGGATACTCCAACCTGGCGAGGCCTGCGAGATCCACAGCCGTATAGGCCACCTCCCTCTCAACGAAGGCGAGTATCTTAACCTCAGCCTCAGAGCGTTCGAGTATCCCCCTGATCTGGGCCTTCAACTGCTCCTCGGTGAGGCCCTGCTGATCGAGGGCGCCCTTCGGGCAGGCTGGTATGCAGGCTCCGCAGCCGCTGCAGAGCAACTCATTTATCACGGCCTTCCCATCGACGATGCTTATGGCCGCCTCCGGGCATGCCTCAACACACTCACCACAGCCGTCGCAGAGTTCTGGGTCGATGAGGTAAGCCTTATTGGGCTCTATCAGCCTCTCGGCTGAGAGGAAGTTAACGGCCTTCATGGCCGCAGCCTCAGCCTCAGCCGTCGTCGTCTGGATATCCTTCGGCCCCAGAACCATTCCACAGGCAAAGACGCCGTCCCTCTTCGTCGCCACCGGGTCGAGCTTAGGATGCCTCTCCAATATGAAGCCATCCTCGTCGACGGGTATTCGGAGCATCTCCGCCAACTTATGGGTCTCATCGGTGACGATGACTGGTGGGCAGAGGACGACGAGATCCACGGGATTCTCGACGATGCGGTTTAGCATCATATCCTCACCCCTCACGATGATTTGGTCTCCCTCCGGGATGAGCTCCACAACCTTACCCTTCACGAAGAGGGCTCCCTTCCTCTGAGTCTCGAGGTAGAACTCCTCGTAGCGTCGCCCTGGAGTCCTTATGTCTATGTAGTGTATCCAGACCTCTACGCCCCTGTCGAGGAGGAGTTGAGCCTGCTTCAATGCGTAGAGGCAGCAGACCCTGCTGCAGTAGGGTTTACCATTCTCCGTGTCCCTGGAGCCTGCGCAGAGGATGTAGGCCACCCTCTTAAACTCCTTTCCGGTTCTTGGGTTGATGAGCTGTCCGCCCGTCGGGCCGTTTACGTCGAGGATCCTCTCCATCTCGAGGCTTGTGACGACCTGTGGATACCTGCCGTAGCCGTATCTTGGTAGGTCTTTTGCGTCGTATAGCTCGAAGCCCGTCGCCAGGATTATGGCTCCAACATCCAGCTCCAGTATGCGCTCCTCATCGTCGAGGTTTATCGCATCCCCTGGACAGGCCTCAACGCATTTACCACATCTTGTGCAGGCTTCAAAGTCTATGGTGTAGACAGATGGAACGGCCTGGGGGAAGGGTATATAGGCGGCCTTCCTTGGGCCAAGTCCCATGTTATACTCGCTGGGAACCTCGACGGGGCAGACCCTGCTGCAGGTTCCACACCCTATGCATTTATCTGGGTCAACGCCCCTCGGCTTAAGCCTCACCTTCACATGGAACTCCCCTGGAACCCCTGATACCTCCACGACCTCGGCGTAGGTTATGAGATCGATGTTTGGGTTGTTGGAGACGCTCGCCATCTTAGGCGTCAATATACACTGGCTGCAGTCCAGCGTTGGGAAGACCTTCGGATACTGTATCATGTGGCCGCCGATGCTCGGCCTCTTCTCGACGAGGTGAACCCGGAGGCCATACTCAGCCAGTCGGAGGCTGGCCGTTATCCCTGCGACTCCTCCCCCTATGATGAGGACCTCAGGTATGGACTTCGCCCTCTTAGCCTCCAGGGGCTTTGAGAACCTCGCCCGTTCTATGCCTCCTCTGATGAGGTCTAAGGCCTTCTGGGTAGCCCCCTCGGGGTCATCCTTATGAACCCAGCTGCACTGCTCCCTTATGTTGACCATCTCCAGCAGCGCCCTGTTTAGGCCTACCTCCTCGAGGTTTGAGGCGAAGGTCTCCCTATGCATCTTCGGTGTGCAGCAGGCGAGCACAACCCTTTCGAGGCCGAGGCGTTGAACCGTCCGCTTAATGTTCTCTATGGAGGGCTTGGAGCAGAGGTATCTTTCACGCCTGGCGTAGGCCACCTCGGGCCTGATGGCCTCAACAACCTTCTGCACATCGACGTAGTCGCCTATGTTTCCTCCGCATTCGCATACCCAGACCCCGATCTTGGGCTCCCCGCTCATAGGCTCACCGCTTAGAGCAGCCTTATATGATGCTCAAGGGTCTTCTTCCCCCTATACTCCGGCAGTAGTATGGGCGCCCTCCTATCGGTCTCTATGCCAGCCTCCCTCAGCCACCTCTCATATCGCTCCACATGTTTCAGGGTCGGCCTCCCGACGTTGACCCTCTTAGCCCTCTCAGCTGCGAATCTTCCAGCTCTCCTGCCGAAGACGTAGAGCTCCAGCTGTGAGTTCCCCATCAGCCTGTTCTTGCCGTGGACTCCCCCCGAGACCTCCCCCGCCGCATATAGGCCTGGAACCGTGGTCTCACATCTGGCGTTGATGACTACGCCTCCGTTCTGATAGTGGAGCGTCGGGAAGACGAGTATCGGCTCCTTACGTATGTCGATGTCGAAGCGCTTGAAGGTTCTATACATCGCCGCGAACTCCCTCTCGATTGTTCCTTCACCGTTGATTATGTCGATGAGCGGTGTATCCAGCCATACGCCCCTCATACCCGTCGGCGTTGTGACGCCGAGCTCTCTTCCGTAGCACTCCCTTATGATGGCGGATGCCTCCACATCCCTTGGCTCAAGGGGGTTTACGAAGAGCTCTCCAAGGCGGTTCACGGGCTGGGCTCCACGTCCTCTCAGCTTCTCGGTGCATAGCTGTCCGACGATCTGCTCCGGCCACGCTGCCCCAGTTGGGTGATACTGAGTCGCATCGAGGTCTCGGAGCTCTGCGCCGACGTGATATGCCAACACTATGCCGTCTCCCGTCGCCCCGTAGTGGTTTGTTGTCTCGAAGCCCTGGATGTGTAGTCGGCCATATCCTCCGGTTGCGAGGATCGTCGACTTGGCCCTTGCGATGAGATACTCATCTGAGTCGAGGTCGTAGAGAACTGAGCCGACCACTTGGCCTGATTCATCGATGAGGAGCTCCACGGCGCAGGTGAACTCGAGGTAGGGTATCTCCCTGTTCAGGAACTCGTCGAGGAGAACCCTCGTTATCTCGAGGCCCGTATAGTCCTTGCAGCTTAGCATCCGCCTCCGGCAGGTTCCACCTCCTGGGGAGAGCTTTATGCTTCCATCTGGGTTTCTGTCGTAGAGGACGCCGAGGGATTGATGCCACTTGATGACATCCGGAGCCTCCTTGACGAGTATCTCAACAAGCTCTGGGTTGTTGGCGAAGTGGCCTCCACCCATTATGTCGAGGAAGTGGAGGACGGGACTATCGTCGGGGCCGAGGGCGGCCTGGATTCCGCCTTGGCTCATCTTGGAGTTTGAGTCTCCAAGCCTCAGCTTCTGAACGAGGAGTATGCCCTCCTTGTCGATGTGCTCAGATGCTATGAGGGCTGCGCTCAGCCCGGCGCCTCCAGCCCCTATTATGAGGACGTCGACGTCATAGTCGATCTCTGAGAGGTCTATCATATCTGGTGTGATGAGTGGGTGGGCTTCAAGGATGTCTGCCACCTCATGGGGGATCATCATCCCCTTGCTGGGGCCTATCCTCAGGGGGCGTTTAGCCCCCTCCTTATAGTCTGGATGCCACTCCCTGAGGATGCGCTCCCTCTCCTCCTCCGACATTCGGGGATAGGTCTTCCCTATCCTCTCATCTCGGGTCTCCTCAACCATCCTTAGGGAATCCCACATCTCCTCCGGGTATCCTGGATACTCCTCCATAGGCATCACAACCTTATCTCCCTACTCTCATAACGCTTCCTCAGCTCCTCGGGTGGCAGCCTCCTCAGCTGCTCAATCTCCTCGTCGAACTTCCCCTCCTCGACCTCGGCGGCTCGCTTCTCCACCTCCTCCGAGAGGCCGAGGATATACTTCGAGTATAGCCTCCTCGCCAGCTGAGCCACCTGATAGGGGACGATCTCAGCTGGACATCTGATGGCGCAGAGGCCGCAGGCGATGCAGTCGAAGGATAGCTCAACAACCTTCTCTATATCCCCCCTTAGGGCAGCCTGGACGTAGTCCATCACCATCAAGTCCTGGGGGCAAGCCTTAGTGCAGGTGTTGCAGCTGAGGCATCGAGTGATCTCTGGGAAATGCTCGACGAAGACGTTGGGCGTCGGCCTAATCTTCTCTATGTCATATAGCTTCTTCTCAGCCGGTGTGAAGGGTATCTGAACGATGTACATTCCATCCTCTACGACCTTCTGGCAGGCGAGGGCCGCCTGAAGCTTGTAGCTACCCTTCACCCTATAAAGCGTGGCGCAGGCTCCGCAGAATCCCCCTCTACAGCCGACGCCTCTGCGAAGCTGGTATCCGGCGTACTCCATCGCCTTCATTATGGTTAGCCCAGCTGGCACTCGGTGTTTCTTGCCCATCACATATATGGTGACCATCTTCCCCTCCTTCTCCATCGGCTTCACCTCCATAGTCCCCTCTCCCTCAGGAGGGGTCTGGGATCGGGGTTGTTCTCATCGAGGTGGGCCTCCCCCCCAAGGCCGAAGGCGAGGGCCATAAGCTGTGTGAAGTATAGGACTGGAATCCCCTTAAAGTCTCTGAAGAGCCTCTCGATGAGGCTCTGCCTATCAGCCATGTTGAACATGCAGAGGGGGCAGGAGAGCACTATGAGGTCGGCCCCCATCTCGGAGGCCTGCCTCAGAATCTTATAGGACAGCTCGGCTGCCTCCTCCTTCATGAAAACCGTGTGATAGGCTCCGCAGCACCTCGACTTGAAGGGTATATCGATGACCTCACCCCCCAGCGCCTCTATGAGATTCTCCATGATCCTCGGCTCCTCCGGGTCATCGACGCCGAATCCCCTCGGCCTCAGGAGTAGGCAGCCGTAGTATGGTGCGATCTTCAAGCCCTCGAGGGGCTTCTCAACCCGTTCTGAAATCTTCTCCCACCCCACCTCCTTTAGGAGCTGGAGTAGGTGTATGACCTCAGCCTTGCCGCCGTAGGGTCTGCTCTCCTTCTCCATTATGGACTCGATGACCCTCCGCTTATCGGCGTCGTTCCGGTAGAGGTGGTTAGCCCGTTTGAGGGTGTTGTAGCACATGGCGCAGAGGGTGACAACCCTCGGCTCATCGACGAGTCCAGCATCAACGGCCTCCTCAACCCTCAATAGAACCCTAACGGGGGCGAGGTGATGCATCACATCATCCTTAGCGAGGGCGTGAACCGTCCCACAGCAGTTCCATCTCGGGAGCTCCATCAGCTCTATGCCGAGGGCCTTGGAGACGGCGAGGGCTGACCTCTCGAAGTTCTGAGCCGTCGTCTTAAGGGTGCATCCAGGGTAGTATGGAAGCCTCAGGGCAGCTCACCCCGTCAACTTCCTCTGGCAGCTGACGAGGGCGATCTGGGGGAGCTCCCTCAACTCCTCCTGGGTGAGGATGTCGATGGAGACTCTATCATATTTGCGCCTCAGAACCAGCTGCCTCAACGCCTCCATCACATTTGCGACGTCGATGCCCCTCGGACATCGAACCTGGCATGTGAAGCAGGAGCTGCATATCCAGATCGTCTTTGAGTTCAAGACCTCCTCGACGCCGAGCTGGACGAGCCTCATGACGGTTGAGGGGAGTAGATCCATCTCATCGGTCAGCGGGCATCCGGAGCTGCAGGCTCCGCATTGGTAGCAGAGCCCTACATCCTCACCGCTCAACTCCTTAACCCGTTCACGGAAGGGCTTCAGCTCCTCTCCCAGCCTAAGGGTCTCCCCCGATCCCAACGGCATTTTCTATATCATTCGCCATAAAGCCAATATACGTCTTTCCCTAATCAATTGGAAACGCTCATTTATTGAGGTGAGAGCTATTTATGGAGGTGTCGAGATGGAGTATCATCTCTCAACGCCCATCCCGGAGGGGGAGATCAGGAGGCTGAGGGTGGGGGACATCCTATACATCGATGGAACCATGGTCACAGCGAGAGACGAGGCCCATAAGAAGGCGCTGGAGCTCCATGAGAGGGGGGAGAAGCCGCCGATAGACTTCAGGGGACTCGCCATCTTCCACTGCGGCCCGATAGTGAGGAGGGAAGAAGATAAGTGGGTTGTCGTCGCAGCTGGGCCGACGACCTCGATGAGGATGGAGATATTCGAGGACAGCTTCATAGAGGCCTTCAGGCCTGCAGTCATCATCGGGAAGGGCGGCATGGGGGAGAGAACCTCCAAAGCCTGTCAACGCTATGGATGCGTCTACGCAGCCTTCACAGGTGGAGCGGCACTCCTCGCCGCTGAGAGGATCAAGGCCATCAGGGATGTCTATTGGCTTGAGGAGCTTGGCATGCCCGAATGCCTCTGGGTCTTCGAGGTTGAGAACTTCGGCCCCCTCATAGTCACCATCGACACCCACGGGGGAAACCTCACCGAGGAGGTGAAGCGGAAGGTGTGGGAACGCTTCGAGGATCTAAAGGCGTCGCTGAGGTGAGCCCCATGGAGCTGGAGAAGGTTGTATTGGAAACCGCCGTTGAGCTCCTCCGTAAGGCCTCAACGCAGCTCCCCAAGCCCTACATAGAGGCTATGAAGAAGGCCCTGGAGGAGATGGAGGGGGACATTGGTAAGGCCCAGCTCAACAACATCCTCGAGGATGCAAGGCTGGCCGCCGAGGAGTCGCTGCCCATCTGCCAGGACACGGGAATCGTCGCCTTCCTAATCGAGCTTGGAGACGAGTTTCCGATAAGGTCAAGGCTTAAGGACATCCTCATAGAGGCGACGAGGAGGGCCACGAGGGAGATCCCGCTAAGACCTAACGCAGTCGACCTCTTCAAGGGGAACACCGGAGACAACGTCGGCCTCCAGGGGCATGTCCCCATCCTATACATAGACCTCGTTGAGGGCGATGAGCTAAGGTTGACAGCCATGCCTAAGGGTGGGGGGAGCAGCAACGTGGCGGCTCACAGGATGCTGAAGCCAGGCGTAGGCCTAAGAGGCGTGAAGGAGTTCGTCCTCGAAGCCGTGGCCACAGCCGGATCGCTTGGCTGCCCACCCTACTTCGTAGGCGTAGGCATAGGAGGGGGAGAAGACCTATGCATGCTGCTGGCGAAGAAGGCTCTGCTTAGACCCTTCGGTGAGAGGCATCCAGATCCGAGGATCGCAGAGATGGAGAGGGAGCTTCTGGAGAAGATCAATAAGCTCGGCATAGGGGTCATGGGACTCGGCGAGGGCCCAACAGCCTTAGACGTCCACATCGAGATCGCTGCGAGGCATCCGGCGTCGCTGCCAGTCGGCGTAGTC
>CAZGKJ010000021.1:0-6983 GCA_964525955.1 uncultured Candidatus Bathyarchaeia archaeon | reverse complement strand
GAGGAGCTCCGAATCCATGGGGGAGACTCCGAAACCGCCAAAATCCCCAAAATTTCACCTCCCTGTTCACGCCATAAAACGCAGGGCTGAGGCTGATTTATATCAGAGCGGAGAGATACCAGAGCGGGTTGGTTAGGAAACCGCCCATCTGCACCCTCTGCGGGTCGAGGCCCTCCATCTACCATAGAAGATACTCAGGTGAGAGGCTCTGCGCCAGATGCTTCATCAAAACCCTCAGGGAGAGGGTGGAGAGAACCATAGCGAGGTTCAAGATGTTCGAATATGACAGCCGAATAGCCGTAGCAGTCTCCGGCGGAAAGGACAGCCTAAACCTCCTCCACCTCCTATACGAGATCGAGGAGAAGTTCCCAAAGGCCGAGCTGATAGCCATCTCCATCGATGAGGGCATAGAGGGCTATAGGGATGAGGCCCTGAAATTCGCATCGGAGGCCTGCAGGAGGCTGGGCATAGAGCATCACATAACATCCTTCAAGGAGCTCTACGGCCTAACCCTCGATGAGATAGCTGAGAAGCATCTCGGCGAGGTCACAACCTGCACCTACTGCGGCGTCCTAAGACGGAGGGCTCTGAACACCGCAGCCAGGGAGGTTGAGGCCGACCGCCTTGCGACGGCTCACAACCTCGATGACATGGCTCAGACAGCCCTCCTAAACCTCATGCGAGGAGACCTGAGGAGGATGAGGCTTATGCATCCAGCCGGCTTCAGCCTCGAGGGCTTCGTCAGAAGGGTTAAGCCCTACTGCGAGGTCCCTGAGAGGGAGTCGACGATGCTTGCCTATCTTAGAGGCCTCGAATTCCAGGCCCATCCCTGCCCCTACGCCGAGGAGGCTATGAGGAGCGATGTAAGACGATTCCTCAACTACATGGAGGCCGTGAGGCCTGGAACGAAGTTCACCATCTATCGGACAGCCCTACGAATCATAGAGTCTCTCGGAGCCTTGGAGGAGCCCCTGGGAGGAGTATGCAGGCTATGCGGAGAGCCCACGACTGGGGAGATATGCCGAGTCTGCCAGCTCCTCGGGGAGCTGGAGAAACGTTAGGTTTTAATTTAAGTAGTAGTGATATAAATCTACCTTATTTGTCTCCTCAAGGTTGAAGATGGAGGTTTTGTGATATGGGGAAGATTAGGGTAGCCATAGCTGGTCTTGGGAACTGTGCATCAGCTCTCATCCAGGGGGTGGAGTTCTACAAGGATTGGGAGGGCGAATCGATACCGGGTTTGATGCACGTCGACTTCGGGGGCTATAGGGTCGGCGACATAGAGTTCGTCGCAGCCTTCGACGTCAACAGCCTCAAGATCGGCAGGGACATAGCCGAGGCCATATTCATGGAGCCGAACTGCTGCGCCAAGATATGCGACGTCCCACCACTCGGCGTTAAGGTTCTTCCAGGCCCCATATCAGACGGCGTCGCCCCCCACATGTTCGACGCCTTCCACGTCGATAAGGGGTTGGAGCCGGTCGATGTGGCTGAGGCCCTGAGGGAGAGTAGGGCTGATATCCTCATCAACTATCTACCCGTCGGAAGCTATGAGGGGACGAGGATATACGCCGAGGCGGCCCTCGAGGCCGGATGCGCCTTCATCAACTGCATCCCCGAGTTCATAGCCTCCGATGAGAGGTGGGCGAAGAGATTCGAGGAGGCTGGACTGCCGATAGCCGGAGACGACATAAAGAGCCAGGTTGGCGCCACAATCCTACATAGGGTTCTGGCGGAGCTCTTCCATGATAGGGGCGTCCACATAGATGCGATGTATCAGCTCAACATCGGTGGAAACACAGACTTCCTCAACATGACCGTCGAGGAGAGGCTTAAGACGAAGAGGGTGAGCAAGACGGAGGCCGTTAAATGTCTACTGCCCTACGATGTCCCAACCCGTATAGGGCCTTCGGATTACGTCCCCTTCCTCGGCGACAAGAAGATATGCTTCATAAGAATCGACGGCCACGGCTTCGGAAACCTACCAATAAGGCTGGATGCCAAGCTGGTGGTGAACGACTCACCCAACAGTGCTGGAGTCGTCATCGACGTCATAAGGGCCGTGAAGATCGCCCTGGATAGAGGCGTCTCGGGGCCCTTGATCAGCATCTCAGCCTACGCCTTCAAGCATCCGCCTATACAGGTGAGCGACAAGATAGCGAGGATGTGGGTTGAGGAGTTCATAGAGGGCAAACGTGAACGATAACCTTAGAGCTCCACCCTTATATTCAGCCTCTGGATCAGCTCCTTATACCGATTCCTTATCGTGACCTCTGTGACGTGCGCCCCCTTAGCTATCTCACCCTGCGTTCTACGCTCATCTGTTAGGAGGCTCGCTATATAGGTGGCTGCAGCCGCTATACCCGCTGGGCCTCTGCCGCAGGTCAGCCTCAGCTCTATGGCTCGTTTAAGGATTCTCATCGCTATCTCCTCGGCGTCTCCTGAGAGGGAGAGCTGGCTGATGAACTTCGACACATAGTTCTTCGGGTCGACTGGAGGCACCTTCACGCTCAGCTTCCTGAGTAGAAACCTGTAGTTGCGGCCTCCCTCCTTCTTCGATATGTGGGCCGCCCTGGCGACCTCCTCCAAGGTGCGGACGACGTTGCATTGTCTGCAGGCCATGTAGATGGAGGCGGCGGCCACCCCCTGGATCGACCTCCCCCTTATGAGGCGCTGCTTCACTATTCGTCGATATAGAACCGAGGCGGTCTCAAGGACGTTCTTTGGGAGATTCAGCTTATATGCAACCTTCGTCAGCTCTGAGAGGGCGTAGGCGAGGTTTCTCTCCGTCGCCCCCGACACCTTCGATCTTCTATGCCACTTCCTCAACCTGTAGACCTTCGCCTTCTCAACCGGCTTCAGCTTCCGCCCATAGATGTCCCTGTCATGCCAGTCGATGATGGTGGATAGACCCTTATCGTGGATCGTCCAGGTCAGCGGGGCTCCAACCCTGGTTCTCCGCTCCCTCTGCTCCTCGTCGAAGGCCCTCCACTCAGGCCCCTGATCGAAGAGGGAGGTGGAGATGACGTATCCGCATCGGGCGCAGACGATCTCCCCAACCTCATAATCCCTTATCAACTCGGTGCTTCCACACTCGGAGCAGACCAGGATTCGCTCTTGGTTATCCCTCCTGGCCAAGGGTTCACCCCCAAAGGATGTAGAGGGGCTCATCGACGTATCTCTCGGGATTCTCAACAGTCGGCCTCACAGCTATATAGGGGCTTGAAACCGGGCCGAAGAGGTCGTAGATGAAGCCGATCCTACGCCCCTCCCCGTCGAGGACCGGCATCCCTATCCTCGCCTTGTGCTCCGCCTTCATTATTAGGTTCCCGCTGCTCCTCGATATGTGGGAGGGGACTCCGATTCTGATCTTCTTCCTCATAGAACCCCTCTGAAACTATGATAGTTATCCAACTCTCCCTTATTAATCTTCTTTATATCCTCCCCTTCCTCCTCATCCTCCTAATAGCCTCCGCCAGCTCCCTCAAAAGCCTCGTTTTAGACCCCTCCTTATCGATGAGAACCAGACCTGTCCTCCTCCAGGGCGTGCGGGGATAAGCCGCATCGGCTTGGAGCTCCGGATTCAAACCGAGCTGAGAAGCAGCCTGATAGACCTCCTCAGCCCTCACATCCCTCAAGGCCAGCTTTAAGGGGACTCTACGGCCGAGGCTCCTCGAATAGGATGCGTCGAGGTAGATTGGCCAGATAATCAGCCTCCCCCGACGCCTCATGGCTACTCCTCGACGAGTATGGCGTTCAAAACCCCATTCTGCCCCGGTCTTGAGACGATCCTGGCCAGACCCCTCTCGGTTCTGACGATGGTTCCACGGGTGACGACGCCACGTCTATCCCAATCGACGTTGGCTGGATTCCTAACCACGTCGAGTATCCTAACCCTCTCGGTTCTACCCGTCTTAGGGTCTGAGAGATTCACCCATTGATCCGATACGAGCTTAACCTTCAGGCCTCCACCCTTCGTCCTCTCCAGCTTCCTCTCAGGCTCACCGAGCTGAGTCTCCACGGGGAAGCGGCCCGCCTCATATTTACGCCTCTTCCTATACGCCTTCTTACGCCCCCCCGTCCGCTTCCTCTTCGTCAGGTCGTCATGCCACACCAATCGCTGAACCCCTCTCCACTCCCATCCTCCAAGTGAGATATAAAAGGAGTGCGGTCAGAGAATACTGAACCACGATGGAGATCATAAAGCTGAGCCATGGAGCCGGCGGAACATATATGGATGAGCTCATAAAGGAGCTCTTCCTCCAGGGATTCGAGGTTAGAAGAGCCCTCGATGGAGTCGGCTTGGACGCCCTCGACGACGGGGCCTCCCTAAAGGTGGGCGAAGGGGAGATCGTTGTTTCAATCGACGGCCATACGGTTGAACCCATCTTCTTCCCAGGCGGAGACCTCGGTAGATTAGCCATATCGGGAGCCGTAAACGACGTCGCAGTTATGGGAACCAGGCCGGTGGCGATCCTCGACGCCATCATCGTAGAGGAGGGATACGGCGTGGAGGAGCTGAGGAGGCTGGTGAGATCGATGAATGAAACCGCCAGGGAGGCTGGGGTGGCCATAATAAGCGGGGACTTCAAGGTTATGCCCAGAGGCCACCTCGATAGGGTTGTGATCACCACCTGCTCCATAGGCCTCCTCGAGGCTGGGAGACTCATCCTCGACGGCGGGGCGAAACCAGGGGACAGGGTCATCGTCACAGGGCCCATCGGCGACCATGGCATCGCCTTGATGTCGGCCCGTGAGGGCCTCGAGTTCGAGACGGAACTGCGATCAGATGTGGCGCCGATATGGTGCGTCGTTGAGGCCGCCCTCGAGGCAGGCGAGGTGAGGGCGATGAAGGATCCAACTCGTGGAGGCCTATCGGCTGCCTTGAATGCGATAGCTGAGAAGTCTGGTGTTAGCATCTGGATCGATGAGGATAGGGTTCCAATAAGGGAGGAGGTGAGGGCTGCATCCGAGATGCTGGGACTCGACCCTTATGAGGTTACCTGCGAGGGGAGGGCTGTCATCGTCGTAAGCCCCGAGACGGCTGAGGACGTCCTGGAGGCTGTGAGGGGAACAAGATATGGGGGAGAGGCGGAGATCATCGGTGAGGTGAGGGGGGAGAGGCCTGGATATGTGTTACTGAGAACCATGGTGGGCGGGACGAGGATTCTGAGGAAGCCCCTTGGGGAGCCCATTCCAAGGGTCTGCTGAGGAGATTGAATGACTGTGGCTGTCAGAGGCCTATGCTCCTAAGCCCTCGGGTTTTAGATCCTCCTCGAGTCGTCTTATCCTCATCTCGTTGAAGAGCATTCTGAGCTGGAGCTTGATCTTCGCCGGATTCTGGCTGAAGCCGAAGTAGTCTGCGAAGTAGGGGGTTGTCCTCACGATGATCCTCCCAGCTTCATCCCTCCCCCTGGTTATGAGACCCCTCTCCTCCAGCAGTTTCAGATGCATATAGGCGTGCCTCCCCCTCTCGGCGATGATGGCCCTCTGCTCTATGGGCTGGTGGTATGCGATGTAGGAGAGGGTCTTCAGGGGCCCCTGTGTGAGCAGGGGTCTCCGTGCGAGGCGTCTCACCAGGCCTTGGAACTCCTTTCTCAGCCTCATCACGGCCCTGCCGTCTGGTAGAACCCCGATCTCCAGGGCGCTCCCTCGCTTCTCGTATCGCCTCCTCAGCTCCTCGATTAGGCTGAGGACAACCCTATCGGATTTTGTGCCTATGAGTCTCTTAAGCCTCCTAAGCTCTATCGGCCTTCCAGCCGAGTAGAGGGCTGCCTCTATGAGGGCTGATCGATCGACTCTATTCGCCATCCCCGCCGCCTCTCAGATGTATGTATATCTCACCCTCCTCCTCATCCTGCCTTAAATCCAACTCCCCCCTCTGGGCGAGGAGTAGGAGCATGAGGAAAACCCTAACGGCGTCCCCCCACATGGGGTTGAGTATGGAGGTGAAGGTCAGCTCCTCGACGCCGAGAGACCTCAGCCAACTGAGAAACTCCTCACTGCGCTCCTCTATCTCGATGAGGTAGAGCTCCAGCTCTGAGGGTTCGAGGGGTGGAGGTAGAAGAGGCTGCTTCGGTCTACGCTCCCTCTCCTCCAGCGCCCTCTCAAGGGCCTCCAATAGGTCTCGGATGGTTGTGGTGGTGTATTCAAATCTGAAGGGGAGCTCCAGGGGAGGCGGCAGATACACCTCCTCGCCTCTCCCCCCTCCCCCAACCTTAGGCGGCTCCTCCATCTTAAGCAGCATCTCCGCCTTCTTCAGATAGATCAAGGCCGAGGTGTTTATCGCTATTCCGGCAGCCCTGAAGTCTATTCCGACCTTAAACATCTCCTCGAGGAGCGTTGTGAGGAGGAAGGTGAGGTCTATCTCCCATGGTGAAACCCGTTTCAGCTTCGACTCAGTGAAGAGTATCTCCCAGGGAGGCCTCAGATAGAAGGGCTTCTCACCCCTCAAACCCTCACCTCCACCCTCGGCAGTGAGAGCACCCTGCTCCTGCCGTTTTGGTTGAAGACTCCATAGACCTTGTCAGCCGCCCTCACCATCACATCCTTGAGGCTGACGACGATGAACTGGGACTCCTCGGCATTCTCCCTCAGGACCTCAACCAACTTGACGACGTTCGCCTCGTCGAGGTGGGCGTCGATCTCGTCGAGGAGGTAGAAGGGGGCCTTTAGGAAGCGCTGTATAGCCAGGAGGTAGGCGATGGCCGCAACGGAGCGCTCACCCCCGCTGGCTCCACGGGCCAGCCTCATAGGTCTACCTGGGAACTGGATGTAGAGGTCTATGCCCCCTGAGAAGGGGTCCTCAGGCTTCTGGAGCTCCAGCCTGCCGTCGCCTCCATCGGTGAGCTTTGAGAATATGGTGGAGAAGTTCTCGCATAGCTCGTTGAAGGCCTTCATGAAGTGGCTGAGCTTCTCCCGCTCTATCTCCTCTATGAATCTGATGATGGAGGCCTTCTCCTCCTCCAGCTCGTTGATCCTGA
>CAZGKJ010000020.1:0-18386 GCA_964525955.1 uncultured Candidatus Bathyarchaeia archaeon | reverse complement strand
CAGCCTCACAGCTGGGGTCATCGCCCCCCTCAGCTGAGCTCTCTGGGATGCGAGGCTTTCTGACGCCCGCCCTGCCCGCCTGTCCCATGTATGGGTAACCCACCCCTCATGGGTTCTCCTCGGGGGAGTCCGTCTACATGGGTGTCGGCTTCGGCGGGCATTAGAAATAGGGGTGGGGGCGATTTTAACTTTAGCCTTCCCCTCTGACAGTGGCTGTCAGATCAATTCTTGGGGCAGTGTTTACAGACAATCTCTATGGCGTTGACGGTTATCCTGGCTATCTTGGGAGGGCCCTGGACAGGAGGAGCTCCTGGGTTATAGGCCCACTCATCCTCTTAGGTCGCCGATGAGCTTCTCCCCGTCCCTCAGTTTCTCTGATCTCCTTTAAGTCTCTCCACGTATTCCAGCCCTCTCCTGAAGGCCTTGAGGTTGGTCTCCAGATGTCTCCTCACCCTCTTCTTGATGGCCTCCTCCACGGCCTCAGGCTTCAGAACCCCTGAGAGGGCTGATATCGCCCCAAGGATGATCATGTTGGCTGAGAGTCTCAGCCCCAGCTCCTCAGCCATCCTCGTAGCCGGGATGGGATAGCTCTCAATCCTCCTCCCTCCCCGTGGCCTCACGAGATCCTCATCATATATGAGGATGCCCCCCTCCCTCAGGCTGTCTATATAGGCCTCATAGGCCTCCTGGGATAGGGTTACCAGGAGGTTCGGCCTCCTCACCTTCGGATATCCAACCGGCCCGTCTGATATGATGATCTCGGATCTAACCTTTCCCCCCCTCGCCTCCGGGCCGTAGGATTGGCTCTGAGCTGCGTTCAGCCCCGATGTGATGGCTGCGTAGCCGATGATGACGCCTGCCAGGACGACTCCCTGGCCGCCTCTCCCAGCTATGAGGATCTCATAGCGCAACCTCTATCTCACCCCTGGAGGCCTTCTCGCTGATCTCCCTGATCATATCCCATAGGAGCTGGGTGAACTCGGGTTTCTCCACATCCCTGAACTCGCCGCATATGATCCTGTCGGCCTCTATCACGGCCTCGGAGGGGTCTACGCCCCGCCTTATGACGCAGATCTCCCTCAATCTACGCATAAACTCCCTTGGTTCACCCATCCTGTTTCTACGTCCATACTCGGTGACGCAGGGTGTGACCACCTCTATGAAGCTGAACCCCCTCTTGGTTAAACCCCTCTTGATGGACTCCTTCAGCTGTAGGGGGTGGGTGACGCACCATCTGGCTATATAGACGGCTCCAAGGGAGGCTGCGAGGTAGACGAGGTTTAATGGATGCTCTATGTTCCCGTAGGGCGTCGTCGTGGTGTAGGCCTTCGACGGCGTCGTAGGCCCCATCTGGCCGCCTGTCATCCCATAGTTGAAGTTGTTGGCGCAGATGACTAGGAGGTCTATGTTCCTCCTGGCGGCGTGGAGGAAGTGGTTCCCCCCTATGGCGAATAGGTCTCCATCCCCTGAGATGACGACTACCTTCAGCTCCGGCCTCGCCGTCTTTATGCCTATGGCTACGGGTATGGCTCGGCCATGGGTGGTGTGGAGGCCATCCATGTTGACGTAGCCTGAGACCCTCCCCATGCACCCTATACCTGAGACGACGACGATCTTATCCTGATCAAGTCCCAGCTCGTCGACGGCCCTGAGGAAGGCGTTTAGTATGATGCCATTCCCACATCCAGGGCACCAGATGTGGGGTATCATCCCGGGGCGGAGATATCTGTCGAGGGGATGGGTCATCTCATACACCTCTTTATCAGGGCTAAGACCTCCTCAGGCGTGGGGATGGCCTCCCCGAAGCTGGGTGAGAAGACTATGCGATCGGGGTCTATCCATCGCTGATACTCCCTCAGCATCTGTCCATAGTTCATCTCCAGGACGATGACCCTATGCGCCCTTTCCCCGATCTCCCTCAGCCTCTCCTCAGCCTGAGGCCAGAGGGTTATGGGCCTATAAAGCCCGGCCCTTATACCCCTCCTCCTCGCCTCCTCAACGGCTGGGAGGGCTGATCGATAGGGGAGTCCATAGGCGATGACGACGATCTCCGCATCCTCTAGATGATGCTCCTCAAACCTCACGATCCTATCCCTATTCAACCTGATCTTGTCGCATAGCCTCCTCACCAGCCTCTCCTGAGCCTCAGGGCTGCTGGCCCTGGGCCTCCCGGCCTCATCGTGGGTGAGGCCGGTTACGTAAAGCCTAAAGCCCTCACCCAGCCTCGCCATGGGGGGGACGAGGTTCTCCCCAGGCTTGAAGGGCTTATAACCCTCCACATCCTCGGGTCTACGCCTCTCCACAATCTCTATCTCATCGGGCTCCGGGATGATCAGCTTCTCCCTGAGATGTCCGATCACCTCGTCGGCGAGGAGGATGACGGGGCATCGATATGTCTCGGAGAGGTTGAAGGCCTCTATGGTGAGGTCGAACATCTCCTGAACCGAGGCTGGGGAGAGGGCTATCACCTCATAGTCCCCATGCGACCCCCACTTCGCCTGCATCACATCCTGCTGTCCAGGCTTTGTGGGCTGACCCGTTGAGGGGCCACCCCTCATCACGTCGACGATGACGCAGGGCGTCTCAGTCATGTAGGCGTAGCCTATATTCTCCTGCATCAGGCTGAAGCCTGGGCCTGAGGTCGCCGTCATCGCCTTGAGGCCGGCCCAGGAGGCCCCGATGACCGCAGCTATCGATGCGATCTCATCCTCCATCTGGAGATAGATGCCTCCAACCTGTGGAAGCCTGACGGCCATATGCTGAGCTATCTCGCTGGAGGGGGTTATCGGATAGCCTGCGAAGAATCTGCATCCGGCTGCTATCGCCCCCTCTGCGCAGGCTATATCCCCCTGGACGAAGTGGACGCCGCTGAGGACATCGAGCCTCCTCGACAAATCAGGGAGAGAATATCTATAACTCTAAATAACTTTATGGAATCTGAAGGTGTTGGAGTTGAGCGAGGGCTTCGAAGTGAAGGTTCTCTGGGATCGTTGTAAGGGCTGCGGCTTCTGCATCGACATCTGCCCGAGGGATGTCCTGGACTTCAGCGACGCCCTCAACAGGAGGGGTTATCATCCACCCTTCGCCAAGCAGCCTCAGAGATGTGTGGGCTGCCGACTCTGCGAGGTCATCTGCCCAGACTTCGCCATCTACATAGAGGAGAGGCCTGGAGCTGAGAATCCCAATCCATAGATCCTAATCAACTCCTCTTGGGCCTGGCTATGATGATGTGATAGCTGGGTGGATCATCCCTCACCCAAACCCTCGAAAGTTTCAGTCTCCCCAGCTCCTCCATCGGAGGCGGACAACCATAGTAGCTCCTCAGATAGGCCTCAGCCTCATCCATGGGGGCTCCCGCCTCCGGGGGCTCCACCACCTCCAGCGATAGGGGTTTGAGGCCCGCCTCCTCCATCGCCCTCAGAACCTCACCTCTCCCGAGGAGGCTCTCCCCCATTCCAGAGGTCTCGTAGAGTCTTAGGAGGAGGGGTTGGAGGCTCTCGGGGAAGTCCTCTAGGAGGGGTTCGGCTACGCCGAGGAGGCCATCTCTCCTCAGAACCCTTCGACACTCTCTGAAGAGCCTTGAGGCCTCAACCCCTCCCCGAGCTATGTTGGAGAGGCTGAAGAAGAGGGCTACCCTATCGAAGGCTTCATCCGGGAAGGGCGTCTCATAGGCGTCGAGGTAGTAGAAGTGGACGTTCTCAAGGCCGAAGATCTCAGCGTATTCCCGAGCCTCCGCATACTCCTCCGAGAGCTCAACCCCATGGAACTCCACGTCTCGATGGAGGTATCCCGCCTGGATGGAGAACCATCCATCCCCCGAGCCGACATCTAAGACCCTCATCCCTCCGTCGAGCCTCAGCCTATCGGCGAGGATGGGCCTCCCACCGCCGAGTTCGAAGTATCTATCCCCAACCCACTCCAAAGCCTTCCTCAGCCTACTATACTCCCTGAGAGCCTCGACATCCATCAAGCCTCTAAGGTGGAGCTCCTCAACCCTCGCTTGGATCTCCCTGAATCTCCCTACGATGATCTCCTCCATCTCTCTGATGATCTCCAGAGCCCTCATCTCAGTGGAGTCTGACGACTATGGCTCTGACGACGTCAGCCGTATTCTCACACCAGTCTGCTATGGTTTCGAGGGCGTCGAGGAACATGTTAAGCAGTATCAGAGCCCCTGGGGTGAAGTTCTCGAAGGTGAGGGAGGCGAGATGCCTCCTGGCTATGGAGTATAGCTCGTCGATGTCCTCCTCAATCATCTCCACCTCATTCGCCAGCTCCAATGCCTTATCAGGCTCCCTCAAGAGGGCCTTTACGCATTTCGATAGAACTGAGACGCCGTTTACGTCGGCTCTGCACATATCCCTCGCCGCCCTCTTCAACTCCTCCGGAGCCTTCTCGAAGGGTATGATGGCGAGTATCCTCCCAGCCTCCCTGGCCCAGTCGGCCACCCAGTCTACAGCCCTCACCAGCTCCATGAGGTCTTCACGCTCTGAGGGGTAGATGTCCCTCTTGGTCAGCTCCTCCACCATCTCCCTCCTCAGCTGGTCGGCCTTCATCTCCATCTCCGAGACGGTTCTATAATGTCTATCCACGTCGGCTGGACTCCCCTCCGAGGCGGCCTCCACCATCCTGTAGAGCTCCTCGACGGCTCTCCTCGTCAGCCTCAGATGTTCATCCACCATGTTTAGAATGGTTTCCATACGCTTATCGGCGAACCACCTCAACAGCCTCTTCCTGCCGAGGGTTACCACGCCTCAATAGGGGGTGAAGCCACTATTTTACTCTTAGCCTCCTGAGATGTAGATGATCAGGATGGGGACGATGAAGAAGACGAGGATAACCCAGAAGAGGAGCTCCAGCCCTGCATGTCGGCCTCTCACCATCCTCCTACCAAGCTCCTCAGCTATCCTTATGGGGAGAACCCTCAGGGGGGAGACGAAGAATAGGAGGAAGGCGAGGATGTTCAATATGACGTGGGCCGAGCCGAGCATCATCCCGACGAGGCCCCCGGCGAAGTAGCCATATATCTGCGATAGGTCGAGGGTCGTCGCCACATTACAGCCGACGAGGTAGGGGTAGACCCTCTCAAGGTCGACGAGCCTCGTGGCGAGGAAGGGGACGACGAGACTCGTCCCTATGGAGCTGCTGCCGACGATCCAGGTGATGGTGAAGCCGGTGAGGAATCCCCTAATGGGATTCTGGAAGGCGGCCGTCACCTTATCCTCCCATCCAGCCTCGACGACCTTGTCCAGTCCCTTCTCTATGAGGCTGAGGGCTGCGACGATGAGGAGGAACCAGATTATGAAGAGGATGACCCCCCCGATGCGTTGACCCAGGAGGCCGGTGATGAGGTGGGTTGTGGGCTTGGTTATCGGCTCCTTTATCAGGATGTCGATGATGCTCCTCTCGAAGGCTGAGAAGAGACCCTGGAATCCCAGCGCCCTATCATAGAAGTCTCCGAGGGCGAGGACGATCCTGCTGAGGAGGCCCATGGTTATCTCAAGGGCGAAGAAGATGGTGATGGTCAAAACCTCATAGACGTCGTCGACGATCACTCCAGGTATCGTCGACCTGAACTCCTCATTCGTTATGCCCCTGCGTAGGCCGAAGACGACGATTGTGTTCGTGATCGTCGTCCCGAGATTGGCTCCGAGGACTATGGGGACTCCAAACCTTATGGCTGAGACGAGGGGGAGACCCGCTGCGACCATCCCCGACATGGAGACCATGGTGGCGGCCACGACGGCGCTGCTGCTCTGAACAAGGGATGTGCCCAGTATCCCTATGGCCAGACCCGTCACGGGGGCCGTCTGGGCGTTCACCATGGCGAGGATGCCCCTCTGCCACTCGGCGAAGATGAGTTTGAAGCTCGCCTTCACGCCCTCGAGGGATGTGATGAAGAGGAAGATGCCGAGGACGACCATCCCTATGAGGAGGAGCCTACCCTTAAGGAGGCTGGGGCCCCTATTCCCCCTTCCACCCCTCGGCTCAGACATCTATTGGTGGTTTAAACTCTAAAATTAAAAGTTAATTTATGTAATCTATATAGATTTTAGAGTCCCCTATAGTTGGCGGCCACCTCCAATAGGCTGATCCCGAAGCGTCTTAGGAGCTCGTCAAGAAGCCTAAGGGGTAGGCCGACGACGTTGTAGTAGCATCCCTCGATCCGCTCGACGAGGAGTGCTCCAAGGCCCTGGATGGCGTATCCACCAGCCCTCCCTATAGACTCCCCGATGGAGGCGTAGAGGTCTATCTCATCGTCGCTTATCTCCCTCATGTAGACAACCGTCTCCTCAACCCCCTCCTCCATGCGTCTAGAGGCCGCATCCAAGACCACGAGGCCGGTGATCACCCTATGACTTGAACCCCTCAACAGCCTGAGGGTCTCAGCCACCTCCCCTCGACTCCTCGATTTACCTATGATGCCTCCCCCATAGGAGATGAGGGTGTCAGCCCCTATGATGAGGCCCTCATCGAAGCCCTCAGCCACCTTCAGCGCCTTCCTCCTCGCATTCTCCAGGGCCACTCTACATGGCTCTCCACGGCCCTCCTCAACCTCACCTGGGTCCACGGCCTCGATGGGTATGCCGAGATCCTCCAGCATCCTCCTCCTCGCCTGGGATTTAGATGCCAATATCAGCTTAACCCCCATCACCGAGGGGTTAAATACATCGAGGCTTTAAGTTTGATAGATGGAACGGGCCTACTACACAGGTGTTGAGACCTCCATAGGGGTTCTATGGGCCGCATCGACGGATAGGGGTCTTCTGAGACTCACCTTCCCGAGGCCGAGGGAGGTCTTCCTCGAGGCCCTCCAGGGCTTCGAGGTGGTGGAGGAGCCTGAGAGATTCGAGGAGCTCTCCATACTGCTGAGGGAATACTTCGATGGGCATCCCGTCGACTTCGGCATACCCCTCGATCTGAGGGGGACGGACTTCCAGAGGGCTGTCTGGGAGGCTATGAGGCGCATACCCTATGGGATGGTCTCAACCTATGGAAGGATAGCTGAGATGATCAGCCGACCGGGGGCTGCGAGGGCTGTGGGAAACGCGGTGGCGAGAAATCCAATAGTCATCGTCATCCCCTGCCATAGGGTTGTGAGATCCAACGGCGACATAGGTGAATTCGGCTCAGGTGTGGAGCTGAAGAGGCGTCTCCTATCGATAGAGGGAGTCCTCGAAGCCGACTCGGAGCTCTCGGAGCGGAGGCAGCTCCTCAACCATCTATGGCCCTAATCGACGTCTTTTTCCCTGAAAACCCTTTTCAATTTCTAAGCCCCTCTATCTGGGATGAAGGCTCTGGAGGGTATCAGGGTTCTCGACCTCACCCACGCCCACGCCGGGCCGATATGCACCATGTTCCTAGCAGCCCTCGGCGCTGAGGTAATAAAGATCGAGCCTCCATGGGGTGAGATGACGAGGATGTTTCCACCCCTCGTCAAGGGGGTGAGCCCCTACTTCGCCTTCATAAATCGCTGTAAACTCGGCGTAACCCTAAACCTAAAGCATCCAAAGGGCGTTGAGCTCTTCAAGAGGCTGGTGAAGCTCTCGGATGTCGTAGTCGAGAACTTCAGGCCTGGAACCATGGAGCGGTTGGGGATCGGATGGGAGACCCTCAGGGAGTTGAATCCACGCATCATATTGGCTTCGATCTCCGGCTTCGGTCAGACTGGTCCATGGAGGGATCGCCGAAGCTTCGACCTCATAGCGCAGGCCTCCAGCGGCTATATGTGGCTGGTGGGGGATAGCGTAGACCCAGAGGGCCCTCCACACCTCGCTCCAGAGGCCATAGCGGATACCATTCCAGGCTTGTCTCTACTCATAGGGATATTGGCCGCCCTCCTCTATAGGGAGAGAACCGGTAGGGGTCAGTGGATCGACGTAGCCCAGATGGATTCGATGATCGCTGTTAGTCAGAGCTTCTCCTTCTGGCATCTCGCCAGGACGACGATGGATAAGGCCGTTAGGAGCTGGGGGGTCTACGACGCCTTCAAGGCCAGGGACGGCTACGTAGCCATAGCGGTTCAGACGGGGAGGATGGAGGACGCCATGAGGGAGTTGATGGGCGTCGAGGAGGTAACCTCCGAGGCCGTCGCCAGATGGGTCTCTGAGCGAACCGTTGGGGAGGTTGTCGAGGCCCTCGTCGAGATAGGTGTCCCGGTGGCTCCGGTCAACGACCTCGACGCCGTGATGCGAAATGAGCAGGCGGGGGCGAGGGAGATGTTCGTGAAGGTTGTCCACCCACAGCTTGGGGAGACCATGATGCCTGGACTCCATATAAAGATGTCTGAGACTCCAGGCGACATATCGAAGCCAGCCCCCCTCCTCGGTCAGCATAACAGGGATGTCTATGGCGGACTCCTCGGCCTCTCGGATGAGGAGTTGGAGGAGCTGAGGAGGGAGGGAGTCATCTAACCTCGGAGGCCCTGAGGGTGGTTAGGAGATTCCTATTGACCGGCATGCCCGGATCGGGGAAATCAACGGTGGTTCAGAGATGTGTTGAGAGGCTGAGGTCTGGAGGTCTAACCGTCGGGGGAATATCGACGCCTGAGGTGAGGAGGGGAGGCCGCCGAGTCGCCTTCATGGTTGTAGACCTCGCCTCAGGGCGTAGGGGCCTCATGGCGTCGGTGGATATCAAATCCCCTTATAGGGTTGGTAGATATGGCGTCGATGTCGAGGGCTTCGAGGCCATAGCACTACCGGCCTTGAGGTATGCCGAGGAGAGCTGCGACGTCATCTGCATCGATGAGATAGGGCGTATGGAGCTCTACTCCAAGGCCTTCGAGGAGTTGGTGAGGCGTATTTTAAGCGGCTCTAAGCCCGTCATCGCCGCTGTTCATAGGCGTTATGCCTCAGCCTATCGGCGTTATGGGGAGCTCCTATGGGTGACTCGTGAGCGGGTTGATGAGTTGGTCTCCCATATCGTGGGTGAGCTCCTATGAGGGTGGCTGGGGTCGACGACGCCGGAAGGGGATGTGTCATAGGCCCCCTCGTCGTCGCAGGCATCCTCGTCGATGAGGGCGACCTGGAGAGGCTTAGACTCCTCGGAGTCCACGACTCTAAGAGATTGACGCCTCATAGGAGGGAGGTTTTGGCCTCCAGGATTAAGGAGTTGGCCCTCGACTACGCCTACTTCGAGATTCCACCATGGGCCATAGATAGGGTGGTGGAGAGGGGTGTGAAGCTGAGGAGGCTCAACTACCTCGAAGCCATGGCGATGGCCAACGTCATCCGGAGGCTTAAACCAGACATCGCCTACGTCGATGCCTCCGACATCGACGCCGAGAGATTTGGATGTCAAATCCTCAGCGTTCTTAGGGAGAAGCCTCGAATCGTGTCGGAGCATGAGGCTGACGCCCGATACCCCGTTGTGGCTGCGGCCTCCATTCTGGCTAAGGTGCGTAGGGACAGCATCATAAAGGAGCTCCATAGGCTCTATGGAGACTTCGGATCGGGTTATCCCCACGACCCGAGGACGGTGAGATTCCTCGAGGATTGGTTCAGGAGGAATCCGAGGGAGGTTCCACCCTTCATCAGGGGAAGCTGGTCGACGGTTAAGCGGATTAGGCGTAGACTCCTCTTTCAGGGCTGATACCTGGCGACGGCCATGGCGTGGTCATGTTCATAGGGTTCAAGCTCCAAGACCTCGAGAACCTGGAACCCTGAGGATTTAAGCTCTCCAACCTGCTCCTCATAGACCTCCTCTGGGGGTCTGGTGACGTCGATGCTCCTCGACTTTATGGCCATCATCGCCCATCCCCCATCTCTGAGGAGGAGCCTCGCATTCCTCACAACTATCGACGCCTGGTCGGGTTGAGCTACATCGGCGTAGATGACGTCCACGAGGGGTATGAACGATGAATAGGCCTCGGGTTTACGGGCGTCTCCAAGTATTGGTGAGACGTTGGGCCTATGCCTCACAACTCGTTCGAGGAATTCTCTCATTGGTCTGGGCGCTATCTCCACGCCCCAGACGTGGCCCTCGACGCCTACGATGTCTGAGACATGGGAGCAGTTCGTCCCCGTCGCCGCTCCGAGGTATAGAACCCTACATCCAGGCCTTATAGGCATGTTTTCAAGCCCCTTCAGTAGGGCTGCTGACAGCTTGTTCCTATAGGGATTCCAGAGCCTATACTCCCTCCCCTCGATCTCTATTCGCTTCTCGCCGTAGACGCTTATCCCTGGGGCGAGGTTTAGTGTTGCGAGATGCTCCCGCTCTCCAACTCTAACCCTATATACTCCTAGATAGGGTTGGGATGGCCTCATTCTCAGGCTCCTACCTCGCCTCTATGTCCCTCTCCATCATCTTAGCCTGATCCACTGCGAGCTTCTGGAGCCATCCGAGGGGTGTTCGCAGCTCTCCGACCCTCCTGGCGTAGTGGTGGCAGTTCACGTGGGAGGGGGTGCTGCATATCCTTGTAAAGTAGTCCCTCGTCACCTCCACTGTGCAGTCCTTTATGAAGGGGCAGTCCCTCCTCCTGAACCGTCTCTCCAGGGCTTCCATCAGGGTCTCCATATCCACGGGATACCGATTAAATATGTATCCGTCTGATATGTAAATCTTTCAGGGTTTAGCAGTCCTGAACGGCGGTCTGGATGAAAAATATTTTAATCATATCAGAGTAATCGCTTTGGGGTGCGGAGATGTCTGAGGAGGCTGAGACCGTCTACGTCGGCTCCAAGCCGATCCTCACCTACGTCCTCGCCGTTATAAACGCCTTCCAGAGGGCTAACAAGGTGAAGGTGCTGGCGAGGGGCCGAGCCATAAGCAGCGCCGTCGACGTCGTGGAGGTTACCCGTCGAAGCTTCATAGAGGACTTGAAGATAGAGAACATCGAGATCGGAACCGAGACCGTCGGCGAGGGCGATCAGGCGAGGAACGTCTCCACAATAGCGATAACGCTGTCGAAGGAGTAGAGGTCTCAACGATTTTTTATCAAAGCCTCCAGCTCTCCTTCAAGCTCATCTCTGAGTCTATCCCCTATAGGGGCGCCGGTGAAGGCGTCGGCCCTCGCTGCGAGGGCGAGCTGCGAGGCCAGAAGCCTCGCAGCCCTCCCCCTAAGGGCTCTCGGGCTTCTATGGATGAGGGGATGCTGGAATATGAGGCCGTGCTTAGGCATTTTGCCCCCTTTCCTTAAGGCTCTGAACAGCGCCTTCTCGGCTCCGAGGAGCTGTATCTTGCTGCTCGGCATCATCGCCAATCGTCTTAGGCCTCCAGCCTTCTCCACAAGCTTCGCCGCCAATATTGGGCCTGCAACCCTCGATAGGTTTGGAGCAACCTCCTCCATCAGGGCTGTGAGATAATCCTCCAATCGACGCCTACATTCATAGAGGCTGAGGATTCCCCCAGCCAGCTCCCTCAGGGTGTTGAGGTCGCTCTCCATGAGTGGAGCTCCTATGGATGACTTCGCTGAGGAGATGATCCTCCTGGAGCGCTCAGCTGAGACGCCTATCCCCCGTAGCCCCTCTACGTCGATTTCGTCTCTCCCACCTAATTCAGCTATGATCCTGGCGTAGGTCTCGTGATCCGAGACGAGTTGACTGAGCTCTGGGAAGTGAATCCCATACCACTCTCGGAGGTTGCTGGATAGGGCGTTGAGGGCCTTGTCGAGGTTGGCCAGTAGATGGACGGCCTGGGCTATATGGGTCTCCCTCTCAGCGAGGGCCTCCGAAACCCTCCTCCTCGTGATATGCTTCGAGACCCTGTGGCTCAGCTGATGGAGCTCTCCAGGCTCCTCTATGAGGCCGAGCTCCACTGCCAGCTCCCCTAAGCGTCCCCTAAACTTCCTCTCAGCCTCCGAGGCCTCAGCTTCAGCCTCCAAGCCCAGCTTCATAGAGGCCTCGGCCAATCCCCTATTGGAGGTGGTGATCGCCCTCACCCCCCTCCCCCTCAGCCTGTTTAGGAGTTCCTCAAGCCAGGGGGTTACATCTCCCCTTAGATGCCCCTCCAGGGCCTCAGCGATGGCTTCAACCTCCCTCGGATAGGATACGTGATCGATGGGTTCCCCCCCTTCATCTATGGCGAAGAGGCCGAGGAGGGTGTCGATGAGATGGATCCTCTCCGAAGGCTTATCTTGATACACGATTAGTTTGATGGGGATGGCTGAGATAAGGTTAGCCATAGACCTGGCGGGGCTGAAGCTGGGGAATCCGACGATGAACGCCGCCGGAATCCTGGGATTGACAGCCAAACTGCTTAGAAGGGTCTATGAGGAGGGGGCTGGAGCTGTTGTGACGAAGAGCATAGGCCTAAGGCCCAGGGAGGGCCATCCAAATCCAACGGTTGTCCACGTCGAGGGAGGTCTTCTAAACGCCATGGGTCTACCAAATCCAGGGGTTGAACACTTCCTAGGAGAATTGAGGAGGCTTAAGGATTGGGGAATACCGGTGGTCGCCAGCTTCTTCGGTGAAACCCTCGAAGAGTTCGTGGAGGTGGCCTCAAGGCTGTCCGAGGCCGGCGTCGACGCCCTCGAGCTGAACTGTAGTTGTCCAAACGTTGAGGGGGTAGGTGTCCTCGGCGGTGATCCAGGGGCTGTTAAACGTGTGACGGAGGCCGTTAAGGGATGTGTCGATAGGCCTCTCTTCGTGAAGTTGTCGCCGAATGTCTCCGATATCGCCGAGGTTGGGAGGGCTGCTGAGCGTGGTGGGGCCGACGGCTTGACGGCTGTCAACACGCTTAGGGCTATGGCGATAGACGTCGAGGCCAGGAGGCCGATTTTGTCTAATGTCATCGGAGGCCTATCGGGGCCTGCTTTGAAGCCCGTCGCCCTAAGATGCGTCTGGGAGCTATATGAGGAGGTTGAGATTCCAATCATAGGTTGCGGGGGCATCTCAACCTGGAGGGATGCCGTTGAGTATCTCCTCGCAGGGGCCTCAGCCCTCCAGATTGGGACTGCCATCATGATCCGAGGCCTAAGGGTCTTCAGGGAGATAAACATGGGTTTGAGGCGCTACATGGAGGAGTGGGGCTTTAAGGAGGTCTCGGAGATTGTCGGATTGGCGCATGAAACCCGAATCCAACAGGGCCGTTAGGGTTCTGAGGGTTGTGGAGGAGGCGGAGGGGGTTTCAACCCTCTACTTCAGGGATCCCCTCTGCCGGGAGGCTCAGCCCGGGCAGTTCGTAATGGTCTGGGTTCCAGGGTTGGAGGAGGTTCCCATGTCCCTCTCCACAATCGATGAGGAGTCCTCGATAACGGTTAAGGCCGTCGGCCCAACATCCGGAGCCCTCACATCGATGAGGGGAGGGGCGCTCATAGGGTTGAGGGGCCCCTTCGGGAGGGGCTTCACAATAATGGGTGAGAGACCCCTCCTCGTCGCAGGTGGAATCGGAGTTGCCCCACTTAAACCCCTATTGGAGCGGATGTTGACGAGAGGCCTAAAGCCGACGATGATCCTCGGCGCCGGAACGAGGGATAGACTCATCTTCCTGAGGAGGTTTAGGGAGCTCCTCGGCGATAGACTCCACATAGCCACCGACGACGGCTCCCTCGGATATAGGGGGTTAGCCTCGGAGTATGCTGAGAACCTCCTCGAGGAGCATGACTTCGACATCGTCTACGCCTGCGGCCCTGAGGGGATGATGGCCGCCGTCTATAGGGCTGCGGAGCGATTCGGCCTACCAATTCAGGTTAGCCTTGAGCGATATATGAAGTGCGCCGTCGGCCTCTGCGGCAGCTGCGCCATCGGCCCCTACAGGGTGTGCCGAGATGGCCCGGTCTTCGACGGCGACATGCTTCGGAGAGTCTTAGATGAATTCGGCCATAGACGTTTAGACCCCTCAGGTAGGCCTATACAACTTGAGAATGGATAGGGGATTGGGAGGGTTTAAACCCTCTACGCCTCCATCCATATTGGTGTAGGCCTTGGCGGAGGTTGAGATACTCTTCCACTGCTTCTACCTCCAATTCGGAGTCTATGATGGCCATCCCATCCTAAGCCTAAGATGGCCCCTGACGCCGATGCCTGAGCCCGAGGTCTCCGAGGCCTATGGGGGATTGGTCTTCAACATAGGGTCGACGAACACCGTGCTCATCAGAGATGAGGGCCTAAACATCCTCGTAGACCCTGGGATACTGCAGCTGGGTCGATATGGGGCGATGCAGAGGAGGCTGGCACAGCTCGGCCTCAAGCCTGAGGACATCGACATAGTTGTGAACACCCACTGCCACTACGACCATATTGAGTGCAACTACCTCTTCAGGGGGAAGCCCCTCATAATCCATGAGCGGGAGATCGATTATTTCCGCAGACTCTACTGGCCTGAGTTTGCGGACGCCTACTTCAGCATCATGGATGTCGAGGCCATAAAGGGCGATAAGGAGCTGACGGGCAACGTTAAGGTCATAGAGACTCCTGGGCATACGCCTGGAAGCATCTCAGTCGTCGCCGAAACCCCTGAGGGTAGAGTCATCTGCGCTGGGGACGCTATAATAGTTAAGGAAGACCTATTGGAGCTCCGACCCCCATCAGTGGTCTCAATAAACTATGACCCCGAGATGGCCGTTGAGAGCCTGAAGAGGATTAGGGCGCTGAAGCCCTCGCTGGTTATCCCAGGGCATGACGCCCCCTTCAAGCCTTGAGGTGTCAGTCGTAGAGGTGGCAGGCTACTAGGTGTCTGGACTCTATCTCCCTCATTTCGGGCTCCTCCTCCCGGCAGATTGGCATCGCCTCGCTGCATCTTGGGTGGAATCTGCATCCCCTCGGCGGGTTTATCAGGCTTGGAACCTCCCCCGGTATGAACTCCAGCTCCTTCTCCCCCCTCAGGGTTGGGACGGAGGCTATGAGCTTCCTGGTGTAGGGGTGGAGGGGGTTTAGGTATATCTGCTCAGCCGTCCCAACCTCGACGATCTTCCCGGCATACATCACCGCCAATCTATCCGATAGCTCGCTGGCTAGGGGTAGGTCGTGGGTTATGAAGAGGTAGGAGAGCTTCAAATCCCACTTCAGCCTCTTAAGTAGGTTCATTATGTTGGCCTGGGTCATGATGTCCAACGCAGAGGTGGGCTCATCTAGGATGACGAGTTCAGGCTTCATTATCAGCGCCATCGCTATGACAACCCTCTGTTTCATCCCCCCGCTCAGTTCGTGGGGATACCTATCGGCGACGACTTCCAATAGGCCGACGTTCTTCAAGGCCTCCACGGCCCTAGCCCTCGCCTCCTCCTTCTCAACTCCCTCATGGATGATCAGCGGATCGGCCACCTGAAGCCAGACTGGGAGGACGGGATTCAATGCGTTCATCGCCCCCTGGAAGACCATGCTTATCCTCCTCCACCTCACCTCCCTTCTCAGCTCCTCATCGGAGAGCTTCATGAGGTCGACGCCGTCGAAGATGATGCTCCCCCTATAGGTGTGGATGTTCCTGGGGAGGAGCCTCATTATGGAGATGGCGATGGAGGTCTTCCCACATCCAGATTCCCCCACGAGGGCTAGGGTCTCACCCCTCTCGATGTCGAAGGCGACGTCATCCACAGCCCTAACGGGCCCCCTATAGGTCTGATAGTATAGTTGTAGCCCCTCAACCTCCAGCAGAGGCATCTCGTTCACATCTCCCTCAACCTTGGATTCACCACCTTGTCGAAGGCGTAGCCCAGGAGGGCGAAGGCTAGGGCCGTCATCATGATGCAGCCCGCTGGTATGAGTATCCACCACCAGTAGCCGTAGTAGGCGGCCCCGCTGGTGTAGGCGTCGCCGAGGATTCTACCCCACGTCGGTAGAACCGGGTCTCCAAGGCCTAGGTAGCTGAGGGCGGCCTCGAGGAAGACGTATCCTGGAACTGAGAGGGCGAGGATGGAGAAGGTGTAGGGTAGAACCCTCGGGAAGATGTGGAGGAACATGATCCTCCAGGGGCTGGCCCCATAGGAGATGGCTGCGAGGATGTAGCTCTCCTCCTTTATCTGGGGAACCATGCTCCTCACAACCTTCGTCGTCGAGCCGACGAGGCTGAAGACTATGACGATCACGAGGAGAGTCCAGATGCTGATGCGATAGACGAAGGAGACGAGGATCATGATGGGTAGCATAGGTATTATCATCATGAACTCGGTGAATCTCTGTATCACCTCATCCACCCTCCCGCCTAGATAGCCGCTTAGGATGCCGAAGAGGGTCTGGATGAGCGTTGAGACCACTGCAGCCGTGAGGCTGAAGGCTAGGGCCACAGGGGCCCCCCATAGGATGCCGATGAGGAGGTCTCTACCCTTCGAATCCGTCCCCGCTAGGCCGTAGACCCTGCCATAGAGCTGAAGCTCCACCTCCACGTCGTCGCTGAGGTTGAAGGAGGTGACCTCAAGCCTGAGGGCATATCTACCCTTCAAAACCTCAGGCTCCCCCCTGATGAGGGACTCCTTAGAGGCCATCAATATCGCCTCGGGCACGACGGCCTCAGGTCTCCTGCCGGTGACATCCAGGTAGAAGGCCTCAGCAACTCTATGGAATCTCTCCCCCTCCGTCCCCATTGAGAGCCTGGGCATCTCCCTCGATATGGTCTCGTCGAAGAGCTGAACCGCCGCCCCATCCGGCCTGATGAACTCCGCCGACACCCTGAGGCTTGAGTTGGTCTTCGCCAACACCTCAACCCTAACATGGGAGGGGAAATCATCATAGGGGTATTCGAAGCGGGCTCTCAGGATGATCTTCTTTATGGTGAAGCCCCTATAGGTGACGTTGAACCCCCTCCTACTGAAGTTCTCATCGCCTAGGAAGATGTTCCTTGGAAGCCTCTTACCGATCAGGCGTTCAACCCAGATGGGGGCTGCATTCTTCGGGTTTGAGAGCCAGGCCTCGGGGTCGTTCCAGGTCTTCACCACATCGTAGGGGGCGTATATCGGGACGGCTATGACGAGGGAGATGATGATGAGGAGGAGTATGGCCGCCACGATCCCGCTCTTTGTCTTCAACACCTCCTTGATGACCGCCTCCGGTCTGAGGGATGGGGCGCTCAAGCTCCCACCGTCCTAACCCTCGGGTCTAGGATGCCGTAGATGATGTCGAGGATGAAGACCGTGAGGACGAGGAGGTAGGCATACATGACGGTCAGCCCTATGAGGACGGGGGCATCCATGCTCCAGACCGCATCGTTGTATAGGCTTCCGAGGCCGGGCCATCCGAAGACGGCCTCCGTGATGATGGCCCCCATCCAGGAGGCTATGAGGGCTAGGGCTATCATGGTGACTATCGGTGGGGCGGCGGGTCTCAGGACATACCTCCTCATCACAACCCTCTCGGGCAGCCCCTTAGCCCTAGCCGCCATCACATAATCCTGGTGGAGGGTCTCCAGGACGAGGTTCCTGGTGATGTAGGCCCAGTATCCGAAGAAGCTGAGAACCCAGACCATGAGGGGGAGGGCGAGATGGTGTAGTAGGTCTGGGAGGAAGGTCGTCCAGGATTCATGGGGCCTACTCACCAATCCGCCTGGGGGGAAGAGGCCCAACTGGAAGGAGAAGAGGAGGATGGCGAGTATCCCATAGAACCAGGGTGGAGCCGTATAGCTGATGATGGAGGCGACGATCATCGCCCTATCAAACTTTGAAAGCGCCTTCTTCGCCATGTTGACTCCCAACAGTATCCCTATGACGGCCTCGATTATGGTTCCAGTGGTGAAGAGGAGCATAGACCAAGGGAGCCTCTCAAGGATTATGTCATACACCTTACTCGAACCGGAGGCGCTCCTAAGATGCATAGCCCTCCCCAGGTTGAGGATGAGGGCCCTCCAGAGGTAGATGAACGACCTCTGGAGGAAGGGCTTGTCCAGGCCTGCAGCCTTAATATACTCCTCTATCAGCTCCCTCCTCCTAGCCTCCTGCTCTTCGGGTGAGAGCTCCCTGAAGGTGGGGCTCCTGGCTAGATATTGGGAGACCTCGAACTCTATCTGCTTCCTGAGTATGCCGTCGACGTAGCCTCCGAGGTTTGCGATGACTATGGTGGCGTAGGTGGCTATCACTAGGGTTAGGAAGAGGAATATGCCCCTCTTCGCCAGGTGTTTACCGTAGGCTTTCCACATCCCATCCTGATCTTCCTGAGGTCTATATAAAAATGAGCGAGGGCCAATAATCTTTTTTAAAAATATTGGATAACTCACTCTGGGGAGATTATGAGGAGGATCGCCATCATCTTAACGCTTCTCCTGCTGACGGCTGCCATAATCGATCTTCCAGTGATCCTTGCATCGCCTGAACTTCCCAACGGCCCCTACGTCGACGAGCTGGTATATACGGAGGTTGAGGATGAGTCCAAGGCCGTGAGGATGGTGGATGATGGGGAGCTCCAGATATATCTATGGCCTCTGAGGAAGGTGGAGGATAAGAGGTTCGCAGAGGAGTCTCCGAACGTCAAGGTGGTTAAGGCCTACTCGGGGGTCTATAATCTCTTCATAAATCCCGTCGAGAC
>CAZGKJ010000019.1:2808-19504 GCA_964525955.1 uncultured Candidatus Bathyarchaeia archaeon | reverse complement strand
GAGTCCAGCTCAGAGACGGCTACTACGTCTTCGGTAAACGCTTCGAGGGGAGCGGCGGGGCCGCCGACATAGCGTCGATGGCGAATAGGGTGATCATAATGATGAAGCATGAGCGACGCCGCTTCATCGAGAGGGTTGACTACATCACAAGCCCTGGATGGTATGTCTGGCTCCACGACTTCGAGAATGGCCGAGGCAGGGTGAGGCTTGTGCCCCGATGGGAGCTGGGTATGTGGGGAGGCCCAGAGGCAGTCATCTCAACCATGGGTGTGATGCGCTTCGACGAGGAGACGAAGGAGATGTACGTCGAATCCTACTACGCAGAGCTCGGCGTCACACCCGAGGACATAAAGCGGAACACCGCTTTTGACATCAAGGTCGACGAAGCCGAGCCAGCTGAGCCTCCAACGGAGAGAGAGCTAAGGCTACTGAGGGAGCATATAGACCCTGAACACATCTTCCTCAGAGAATAGTCAGCTTACCCCATGCAATGAGCGATTCCCAGCATCTGATGGATAAAGACGTTAGCCCCTCATTCCCCTCGGCATCATGCCTGAGGCTCTTAGGGCTGTGATTAGGGCTACTCCGAAGACTGTGGCGATGGCTGTCATCGTCAACCGCTCAACGGCTGAGACTGGGAGCATATACATGAAGAGCGCCGACACAGATGGCAAACCCATACCGCTGAGCCATCCCTCGACAACCTTCAGGGGTATGAACCACCCTATGCCTGCGATGAAGATGAGGTTCCCAAGCATATGGTCAGCTATGATGCCGGCGTAGCTGGAGGCTGCGACGGAGAGGGTGAGCCTCCACCCTCCGCCGTTGAAGAGGTCTGAGGCCCAACCCCTGAGGAGCAGTATGATGCATAGGGCTGCGAGATGCAGAACTGGGTAGAGGGGGGCGCCCCTACCTATGGCTGTGCAATACCATCCGGCTATGAGGATGGTGAGGGTGAGGGCGGATATGATCCAGCCCCTGAGGGGCCCCTGCCTCTTTGAGGTCAACGTCCCAGCGACGAGGGCTGAAACCGCTGGGCAGAAGGATGTGAGGATGGGGAAGAGGTGCCACCCCTTATAGCCTGCGACTATGATTCCTCCGAGGAAGGCTGCCAAGGCTCCGAGATATGGGCCTATGATGAGGCCGTAGATGGGGGCTATGGCGGCGTCAAGAGTTATGCGGGCTCCGGACATGCCGACGATGGGTATCCCTGGGACGAACATGATTATGACGACCGATAGGGCTGCGAAGACGGCTGTTAGGGCTATTTCTCTCGCTGAGAGGACTCCACCACTCATTTTCCATCTCTCCAAAGCCTTTTCCAAATCTACAATACATTACTTAAGGCTTATCCTCCCAGGAGACGATCACTGATCGATGGTTCCCGAGGAGCCCTGGCCCTTCATACTGCCACTGCCCAGGGAGCCGGCTGAGCAGTATAGGGTGCTGCTCTCAGCCTTCAGCTCCGAGATCGCATTGAAGCTCCTCGGCCACATGAGGCTGAGGGGTAGAACATATCAGAGGGAGCTCCTCGAGGCCCTGAGGGAGCACTCGACGAAGTCTGTGCTGAAGTATCTCAGGATGCTCTCGGAAGCGGGCCTCGTGGAGGAGGGGATGGAGAAGCAGAGGGTCGACGGCCGAACCGTCTGGGTTAAGTGGTATTCACCTACATTCCTCGGTCGATGGCTCATATTGCTGTTGACGCCGAGGGAGGAGCTCTCATCAAAGCAGATCGTGGAGGTGGTGAAGGAGCTCTTAGGATTCTATGCGCAGAGCGTTGCTAAGCTCTGCCTCGAATATGGATTGAACCCCGAATACTTCAAGGAGCTCTTCGACGAGGCCTTCTCCAGGAGGCTTAGGGAATCAAGGGAGGGTGGAGGCGACGTATTATAAGGGGCATGCAGGCCTGACGCTGCTCCTCACATCCCTAACTTTGATGGCCCTACCCAAAAGCGACTCAGCCCTACAGGTTCTGATGCTCTCAACAGCTCTCTCAACGCTCCCAGACATCGACCTCGAATCGAGGAGGTTTTCTCGAAGCCTACATCATAGAGGGCCCACGCATAGCATACTCTTCGCCCTCATGGCAGGCCTCATCTTCGGCTACCTCCTCCAATACACCCATGGGGAGACCCAATGGTTCCTGATAGGCTTCATCTCCGCAGCGTGGGGAGTCATATCGCATCTATTGGGCGATATGCTGACACATCACCCCTTCAAGCCCCTATGGCCTCTGTCTCAGCGGGAGGTGGCCCTAAAACTCAGCCGACAACCGCCTCGTGAATGAGGGCCTCCTAATCCTCGGAGGATTAGCCCTCACCCTCTACCTACTCAAAGCCTCGGGAGCCATAGCGTTGACAGCCCTTATAGCTCAGCCTCTATAGGGCTTCACGCCGGAAAACCCTTTTAAAAAGGTTTAAGTAGTTAGATGTGATTCAAAGCCTAAACCTTCGAGGTTGGTGGAGATAAGGGTTGTTCATGCCAAGGGCCTATGACAGGGCGATCACCATCTTCTCCCCAGAGGGCCGCCTCTACCAGGTTGAGTATGCCATGGAGCTGGTTAAGAGGGGGGCTCCCATAGTCGGGGTGGCATCACCGGAGGGAGCCGTCCTCGCAGCCAATGAGACTCCTGAGAGCAGGCTTGAAGACCCCGAATACTTCAGGAAGATATTCCAGCTCGATGATCACGTCGGAGTAGCCATCGCAGGCCTCAGCAGCGACGCCAGAGTTCTCATAAATCAGGCGAGACTCACCTGCCAATATCACAGACTCCTCTACGACGAGCCCGTCGACATAGAGACCCTAACAAGGAGGATCGGCGACATAATACAGGTCTATACGCAGCATGCAGGCGTCAGACCCTTCGGAGTCAGCATGATCTTCGCAGGCGTCGACAAGACGGGTTCAAGGGTTTTGATGACCGATCCAAGCGGCAGCTATAGGGGTTATAAGGCGACGGCTGTGGGCCGCAAGAGCGATGAGGCGAATAAATATCTTGAGGAGCATTATAGGGATGGATTAAGCCTCGATGAGGCCATCAAGCTGGCCGTTGAGACGATTAAGGTGGCCTCCGAGGGGGAGGTCACCCCAAAGGTGGTGAAGGTAGCCGTCATCCCCATGGAGACGAGGGTCTTCAGACGCCTCACCGAGGAGGAGGTGGAGAAATACTTCGGTTAGAAGGCGAGGGGTATGAGCGAGAGATACACCCTCGTCAGATACAGCCGTGGAGGGGAGAAGTTCGAGATCATCGTAGACCCAGATAAGGGACTCGCCTACAAACGGGGCGAATTGAAGGATGTCTCCGAGGCCCTGATGGTTGAAACCATATTCACCGATGCGAGGAAGGGGGAGAAGGCGTCGAGGGAGCGCCTTGAAGCCGCCTTCGGAACCAGCGACCCCATCAAGGTGGCTGAGATAATCTTCAAGCGTGGAACCCTACTGCTGACAGCCGAGCAGAGGCGTGAGATGATCGAGAGGAAGAGGAGGGCAATCATAAACATAATCTCAAGAACCTACGTAGACCCGAGAACCAAGCTCCCCCATCCGCCGACACGCATAGAGGCGGCGATGAGGGAGGCCCACATAAACATAGACCCCTTCAAAGACCCTGAGGAGCAGGTTAAGGATGTTGTGAAGGCCCTGAGACCCATAATTCCGCTGAGCATGGAGAGCGTTGAGATCGCCATAAAGGTGCCTCCGGAGTATGTCTCGAAGGCCTACGGCCTGGTGAGGAGCATGGCTGAGGTTAAGCGTGAGGAGTGGGGGGGAGACGGCTCCTGGCTCGCATTGGTGGAGCTCCCCGCCGCCATGCAGGTCGAATTCCTCGACCGCCTCGGTAAGGCGACCCAGGGGAGCGCCCAGACAAGGATGATGAGAGGATAAGCCTTGTCAGCACACTTCGAGAATAGAGCCCTCGTCGTTCCGGGCGACATACTATATGAAGGCCGAATTAGGGCTGGGAATAACACCTACAGGATGGGTGGAAAGGTCTACGCCACCCATGTAGGCCTAGTCGAATATGGCCGGGGAGTGGTCTCCGTCATCGCCTTGGAAGCCGGATACACGCCGATGGTTGGGGACACGGTCATTGGATACGTCGTCGACATCGATGTGGGTCAGTGGATCGTCGATATAAACGCCCCTATGAACGCCGTATTGAAGGTTCCAGACGCCATGGAGGTTCCCTTCACCCCTGACCTCGCGATGACCGATTTCCTCGACGTCGGGGACACCATCGTTGCGAAGGTCGTCGACCTCGACAGGAGGAGGACGCCTATATTGTCGATCCTCGGCGGTGAGTTGGGGAAGGTTGATGAGGGACTCGTCGTCGAGATGACCCCCTCGAAGGTTCCAAGGCTTATAGGTAAGAAGGGATCGATGGTTGGCATGATCTTGAAGGAGACGGGCTGTAGGCTCGTCATAGGTGAGAATGGACGCATCCTCATCCAATGCGCCGACAGGGAGGATGAGGAGCTAATCGTAAGCATAATAAGGAAGATTGAGAGGGAGGCCCATACAACGGGCCTGACGAATAGGGTGCATGACTACATCATGCGTATGAGAGGTGTGAAGAATGGGTGAAGAGGAGTGGAGAAGAAGGGATGGGAGAGCCTGGAATGAGCTGAGACCCATCAAAATCGAGAGCGGAGTCCTACCCAACGCCGACGGCTCAGCATACATAGAGATGGGGCGCAACAAGATAATCGTAGCCGTCTACGGCCCGAGGGAGATGCATCCAAAGCATCTCGCAAAGCCCGACATGGCCGTGCTAAGATGCCGATACCACATGTCCCCCTTCTCGACCCATCCCAGGAGGAGTCCAGGGCCTTCGAGGAGGGACACGGAGATAGGGATGGTGATGCGATACGCCCTCGAGCCTGCCATCTTCCTCGAGAGATTCCCGAGGGCCACAATAGATGTCTACGCCGAGGTTCTACAGGCTGACGGTGGAACCCGCTGCGCATCTATCACAGCCGCAGCCGTCGCCCTCGTCGACGCTGGCATACCGATGAGAGACCTCGTATCAGCCTGCGCCGCCGGTAAGATAGAGGGGCACATCATCCTCGACCTGAATGACCATGAGGATAAATATGGCGAGGCAGATGTCCCAGTGGCCTATATGCCGAGGCTGGATAGGGTGACGCTGTTGCAGATGGATGGGGTTCTCCACCCAGATGAATTGAAGAGATGCATAGAGCTGGCCATCGAGGGCTGTAAACGCATCTACGAGCTCCAGAGGAAGGCCCTGAAGCGTAAATATGAGGAGGTTGTGGAGGAGGTGAAGGAGGGTGAGTAGGCTAAGCATCATACCGAAGCTTAAGAGGCGTAAAATCCTCGAAGCCATAGCATCCGGCAGGAGGATGGATGGGAGAGGCCTCGAGGACTATAGGGAGGTCACCGTGCGCAGAGGCGTCGTCGAGAAGGCTGAGGGATCAGCTGAGGCCAGGATCGGGGACACATGGGTCATAGCCGGCGTAAAGATCGAAATCGGAGAGCCCTTCGAGGACACGCCGGATGAGGGGATCCTCGTCTGCAGCGCCGACTTCGCCCCCGTCGCATCGCCAACCTTCGAGCCAGGACCCCCAGATGAGGCCTCAATAGAGCTGGCAAGGGTCGTCGATAGGGGCATAAGGTCCTCAGATGCACTGGGTCTCAAGGATCTATGCCTCATACCTGGGAAGAAGGTCTACGTCGTCTACATCGACCTATGCATATTGAATCACGCTGGAAATCTCCTGGACGCCGCCTCCCTCGCAGCCGTGGCAGCCCTCATGGGGGCTGAGAAGCCCGTCTATGAGGTTAAGAGGGGGGAGCTCCATCCCACTGGGGAGGTGGAGCCCCTGAAGCTGAGGAGGATTCCCATAGCTGTATCCATGGCGAAGATCGGTGACTCCATCGTCGTCGATCCAACGGTGGATGAGGAGGAGGTTATGGATACGAGGATCACCGTCACCGTAGATGAGGAGGGGGATGTCTGCGCCGTTCAGAAGAGCGGCCCCCAGGGATTGAGCGTAGAGGAGATCTGGAAGGCCATCGAGATCGCAGTTAATAAGGCGCCGATGCTGAGGGAGAGGCTGGAGGCTGCGCTATGAGCTACGGTCTAAGGCTGAGAACCAGAGGCGGGGCGACGCTTAGGAAGAGGTGGACCCGCATCGTCTCGATGCTCAGGAGACCCCATAAATGTCCGAGATGCTCCTCCCCGAAGGTGAAGCGCCTCAGCGTGGGCATCTGGCGATGTAGGAAATGCGGCTTCACCTTCGCAGGTGGAGCCTACCAGCCTCAGACGAAGCTGGGTAAATTGGCGGCCAGGTAGAGATGGAGGCGGAGGCCGAGATAAGGCTGGAACTCGGCGATGGGCTTACAAAGCTGTTAGAGAGGTCTCTAAAACCTGAGGCTGAGACGCCCACCACTCCGAGGGCTAAGGCCCGCATAAAGGCCGTGGGGGAGACCCTAACCATATTCATAGAGGCTCAGGATACCACCGCCCTGAGGGCGGCGGTGAACAGCTATCTCCGATGGGTGGAGGGATGCCTCTCAGCCCTCGAAGGGCTGCGACAACTATAAAGGGTTGAAGGGGTGAATGAGTTTAGAATGTCCTCCGAGTTACCCCCGAAGATTCAGGAGCAGTTGGCGAAGATGCAGCAGCTCCAGAACACGCTTCAATCTCTGCTGATCCAGAAGCAGCGGCTGGAGCTGGAGCTGAGTGAGACGGAGAGGGCTCTAAAGGCCCTTGAATCCCTCCCAGGGGATGCACGGGTCTATAAGGCTGTGGGAACAATCCTCGTCGAGAGGAGTAGGGATGAGGTTGTTAAGGAGCTCAGCGAGCGGAAGGAGTTTCTTGAGATGAGGTCTAAGGTCCTGGCGAGGCAGGAGACTAAGACCCGTGAGCGCTTGACGGCTCTGCAGAGGAGTCTTCAACGTGAGTTAGGCACCGCCCCTCCTGAAGAGTCCCCTTAGACCCTTCCCCCTCTCCCTCCTCCTAACGGCTTCAGCCATCCTCCTCAGGGGTGTGGCATCCACCTTCAAGTTGAATAGCTTGTTGAGTATCTCAACGGCCTCCGCCACCCCTCCATAGTCGATGGATGAGACCGTTGAGGTGGGGATGAAGATGGAGGTCCAGGGTATCTTCCTCCTTAGGCACTCCTCCATCAGGCAGGCGTTTATCCCCGTAACCGCCCCCTCCCTCGTCATCCTCACACCGGCATCTCGGAGGCGTCTCCCCTCAGTTGAGTAGCCCACCACCTCCCTGATGGGTCTGAGGGAGCCCTCAACAGCTATGAACTCCGAAACCCCCTTATCCATAAGCCATCTGAAGAGCTCCCCACCTATCCTCCACGCATTCTCGGAGGTCGGTAATACCTCGGAGACTATCATCAGGAGCCCCTTGTCGCCGTATATCCTGAAGGAGTGGAGGGGCTGACCCTCGACGATGAGCATCATAGGTGGAAGGAGAGGAGTCTTCAGATAGGCCCTGAGGCCGAAGCCAGCCCTACGGATTACATACATCAACGAGGTGTTCGCTATGAATCCAGGTCCCGCGAAGCCTGTGACGGCTGTATATCTCCCCCTCTCGATGGGAGTTGTCTCAACGAACTCCACATTCATACCGTAGAGGCATACTCCCCAGCTTAAAAAAGGCCTCCGCTTAAGGATATGCGATGGAGCTCAACGCCCTGAGGGAGGCGTTGAGGGGGCTGATCACGATCCTCTGCCACCACAACGCCGACCCAGATGCGATATGCTCAGCCCATGCCCTAAAGGAGCTGGTGGAGCGGCTGAACCCAGAGGTGGAGGTCGGGATACTTCTCCCGGAGGGGGCAAGCTCCACATCGAGGAGGGTGATGGAGGCCCTCGGCATAGAGACGATGGACGACATCGACCTAAGGGGGGTAGACGTCATAATGGTGGTTGACACCTCCTCCCTCGCCCAGCTCGGCTCAAAGGCGGGGGAGGTTGAAGCCTCAAAAGCATACAAGGTCTTCATAGACCACCACACCCCCAGCAGGGAGATAGAGGAGCTGGCAGACCTATACCTCGTAGATGACAACGCCTCCTCAACATCGGAGCTAATCTACAAGCTCTACGAGGCCCTAAGCCTTAAGCCATCCCCAAGGGCTGCGAGGGCGATGCTCATAGGAATCGCCTACGACTCGAAGCATCTCTCCATAGCTGGCTCGGAGACCCTGAAGGTGGTCTCAAGGCTGTTGGAGCTGGGGGCATCGATGGAGGAGGCTTCGAGGCTGCTGACAGCCGAGATGGATCGATCAGAGCGCATCGCCCGACTAAAAGCGGCTCAACGGATGACACTACATGAAGTCGAGGGATGGCTCATCGCTGCGTCCCATGTCAGCTCCCACCAGGCCTCGGCGGCCAGAGCCCTAATAGGATTGGGGGCAGACGTAGCCGTCGTAGCTGGGGGAACATGGGAGGATGTCCGTGTAAGCCTACGCTCCACAGAGCGATTCCACAACGAAACCAAAATCCACCTCGGCAGAGATATAGCCCAACCCATAGCCGAGAAATATGAGGGCTCAGGGGGAGGACACGCAACATCTGCAGGCCTAAACCTAAGAGGAGACTATGAGGAGATACTCCAGCGATGTTTAGGGCTTCTATCCAAGAGGATTAAGAATGCTGAGGAGTCGCCCTGAAACCGGAGGATTCTCCTTATTAAGGGGGTTGAGATGTTTAATCTCGATGTCCAGCTCCATCGATGTGATCCTCAACTCGTTGAGGAGCATTAGGGAGAGGCTGATAGGGGTTGAGGAGCCTCTCCCAGATGAGGCTGAGGCCATCGAGAACTATGAACGGAGAAAGGCTGAGGGGAGGCTATCCCTCATCGAGCTCGAGAACCTCGAGAGCTGATCCAATTAGATTCAAAGTAGAATCGTGGAATCCCTCAGAATCCTTGGGGAGCATGGATTCACTGCGAGGCTAAACATCAAGAAGTTGAGAGGTTACAGGAATCATTACAGACTGAGGATCGGTGAATATAGAATCCTATTCGAATTCGTTAGGCCGAGAAGAATAATAGTTTACGCAATCCTACATAGGAGAAGAGCATACTCAACGGATGTAGATGAAGCGACTTGAAGCCCGAAGCATCTATTAATGGGTGGGCGTTGAGATAGGAGAGTTTAGCTTGCCGCCGTCCATCGTGGAGGTCAGGGATGTCAGCTACACCTATCCAAACGCCGAGGAGCCTGCGCTGAGAGATGTAAATCTCACAGTTGAGGAGGGTGAGTTCATACTGCTGACGGGTCCAAGCGGCTGTGGTAAGACAACCCTATGCAGATGCCTCAACGGATTGATTCCACATTTCTACAGCGGCGAGCTGGAGGGTGAGGTGAGGGTTCTGGGCCTCTCAACCAGGGAGCATCCCCCATCGGAGCTGGCGAGGTATGTGGGCCTAATCTTCCAGAACCCCGACAACCAGATCTTCTCGTTGACGGTTGAGAAGGAGGTGGCCTTCGGTCTTGAGAACCTCGGCGTGGAGCGGGAGGAGATGCGTAGGAGGGTTGAATGGGCGCTGGAGGTTGTCGGCCTAAGCCATCTGAGGCATAGATTGACGAATGAGCTTTCAGGCGGTGAGAAGCAGAGGTTGGCCATCGCATCCATATTGGCGATGAGGCCGAGGGTCATCGTCCTCGACGAGCCGACCTCGTTCCTCGACCCGAAGGCCGCTGAACGCCTCTTCGAGATACTCCAACACCTAAACAGGGAGTATGGGTTGACCATCATCCTCATAGAGCATCGAGTCGATTTGGCGGTGAGATACGTCGATAGGGTCGTCGTCATGGACGATGGCCTCATAATCGTCGATGCGCCGCCGAGGGAGGCCTTCACCTCGCCGAAGACGAGGGCCGTAGGCGTGGCTGTGCCAAGGGTTCTGGAGCTCTCGGAGAGACTCCTGAGGATGGGAATCCCCCTGAAGAGGCTTCCCCTAACCCCTGAGGAACTTCTGGAGGAGCTCCAGGGTAGGCTGAGGAGCGATGGAGGGAGAGGCGGCGGGGAGCTACGGGTTGAGGGGGCCGAACCCATAATAGAGGTACTGGATGTCTCCTACGTCTATCCGAACGGCGTCAAGGCCCTGGATGGCGTAAGCCTCCATATAAATCGGGGGGAGTTCGTCGCCATAATGGGGGAGAACGGCGCAGGGAAGACGACGCTCGTCAAACACTTCATCGGCCTACTGAAGCCTATGGAGGGGAGGGTTCTCGTAGATGGCGTGGACACATCCAAGGCGACGGTGGCGTCTCTGGCGAGGAAGGTGGGCCTCGTCTTCCAAAACCCCGATGACCAGCTCTTCGCCGAGAGCGTTGAGGAGGAGATCGCCTTCGCCCTCAGAAACTTCGGCTACAGCGAGGATGTGGTCTCGAAGAGAGTTGAGTGGGCGTTGCATCTACTCGACATAGAGCGCTACAGGGGTCAGAGCCCCTTCACCCTCAGCGGCGGAGAGCGTAAACGGGTGGCCCTCGCATCGGTGCTGGCCTGGGACCCGGAGGTAGTAGTCCTCGACGAGCCTACGATAGGGCAGGATTATGCGCAGAAGGAGAGGCTTAGACACTTCCTCCTGCAGCTTAGAAGTCAGGGTAAGACAACAATCATCGTCACCCACGACGTCGAGTTCGTCGCCGAATGCCAGCCGAGGATCATCCTGATGGCTGAGGGTCGAATAATGGCCGATGGCCCTGCGAGGAGAATCCTCTCCGACGTCGAGGCCCTTGAGAAGGCGTCGATCACCCCGCCGGAGATCGTGAGAATCCTCAGGGGCCTCTCCCCCTACGGTGTTCCCTGCGACATCCTCGACGTGGAGGAGGCGGCTAAGGTTATAGCTGGGAGGTTTAGGAGATGAGCCTCTTCGAGGGTTTAAGATTCTCAGGGGGCGACACCCCAATACATCGACTGGATCCAAGGGCGAAATTCCTATTGACTGCCTCCATCTTCACAGCCGCCGTCCTCTACTTCCATCTTCTGCCTCTCCTCATAATCTTCCTCATACAGCTCCCCATCGTAGCGGCGGCGAGGGTTTGGAGGGGATGGCTTCGAACCCTGAGGGGAGGCATATACATCGCTGTGCTGATCCTCGTGACCAATCTCATCTCCTTCTACTTCTATAAGGGACGGGTTTTCACCCCTGAGATCGTTGAGTATTCGCTCTCGATGACTTTGAGGTTCATAGTCCTCGTCGCCTCCTTCAGCATCTTCTTCCTCACCACCTCCCCCGATAGGCTGAGCCTAGCCTTGGAGAAGCTGCACGTCCCCTATGAGTTCACCTTCGCCTTCATAACAGCCATCCGCTTCGTCCCCGTCCTGGCCGAGGAGGCTCAGTCCATCATCGACGCCCAGAGGGCGAGGGGGCTGGAGCTGGAGCGTGGAGGCCCCCTGAGGAGGGTGAGGAACTACATACCGATCCTGCTTCCGCTTATAGTTAACTCCATTAGGAGGAGCCTCGAACTTGCTGAGGCGATGGAGTCGAGGGCCTTCGGCGCCGTGAGGGAGAGAACCAACCTCTACGAGCTGGAGATGGGAGGCCTCGACTACGTGGTGCTGGCCCTATCCATCGCATTGACGACCATAGCCATCTATATGAGGGTCTTCCATCCACAGCTTGGAGCCTTCTTCCCGAGGGTGTGAAGGGGAAGCCTTATATATTTGAGTATGTATCCAAAGGGGAAGTGTAAATACGGTATGGAGGAGTATTGATGGAGCTGAGGAAGGTCCAGAAGGTCGGCTACTCAACCCTCAGCATATCCCTCCCCCAGGAATGGACGAAGCGGATGGGCGTGAAGAAGGGGGACCGCCTCCTAGTCGTGGAGGAGAGCGATGGATCTCTGAGGATCATACCCCAAGGCGAGGCATCGGAGCGGGAGGAGGTCTATCTCGTCGACGTAGATAGATGCGACAACATAGAGCTACTCGCCAGGGTCATCGTCGGAAACTACGTCCTCGGCAGGAGCACCGTCAGGGTCGAGTCCTCCAGGAGGCTTATGCGGGAGCAGATAGAGAGCGTCAGGGAGGTTACGCAGAGGCTCCTCGGCTTCGGCATCATAGAGGAGGGCGACAGGCATCTAATCCTCCAATGCTCCGTCGACCCTAAGAGGTTCCCCCTGAAGACGGTTATGCGCAGACTCTACCTGCTGACGTCCATCATGTTTAAGGAGGCCGTCGACAGCCTAATAGACCGAGATAGGGACCTCGCCCTCGACGCCCTGACGAGGGAGCATGAAACCGACACAATATACTGGCTGATAGCCAGGCTCCTCTCCTCAGCCCAGCAGTCAAACCTAATCGCCAGGGAGATAGGGGTTAAGGACCCAATGGAGATCATAGAGGACAGCACAATCATAAGGTTCCTGGAGCTCATCGGCGACAGGGTGAACGACCTCGCATCGAACGTGGTGAAGCTCCTGGAGCTTGAGATAGGGGATGAGCTCTACGAGCGCCTGGGTCAGATAGCCCTCATAACCTTCACCATGTTCGACAAGGCCGTGAAGAGCATCTTCGACGAGAACATAAAGATAGCCAGCGACGCCGTCGATCTCCGAGAGACCGTCGAGCTTGAGGAGAGGAATATGATGAAGGAGATGGTGGATAGGCTGAACCCGGAGACGGCGGCCATCCTAAGCTCCCTGCTCGGAGACCTGAGGATCATAGCTGAGCTATGCTCAGCTATCGCAGAGATCGCCATCAACAACGTCATCAGGGGCGAGAACGAGATATGCAGATTATCCGACGCCTCAGGCGCCCACCTCAAAATTTAGAAGGGCAAATTCGATTGGGCTTTTACTCCGAGTCACCTTATATATGTTTTGCTCCAACAATATTTACCATATATATTGAGGTTTAGGGAAACCATATAAGGGGCGTCCCCAACCCATCTGCGAGGCCCGATGAGCTCCGTCAAGGAGGTCTCGAGATACCTCATCGATGGAATCAGCAGGATCATCAAGGGGGTTGATGAATCCGATATTGAGAGGATGGTTGAGGCCATCCTCAAATCTAAGGATAGGCGCATACTGATTGTGGGGGCGGGGAGAAGCGGCTTCGTCGGAAGGGCCTTCGCCCTCAGATTGATGAACCTCGGCTTCAACGTCTACGTCAGCGGGGAGACCATAACCCCAGCCCTCGAGGAGGGAGACCTCGTGGTCGCCATCTCCGGATCGGGGGTGACGAGAACCGTGGTGGTGCAGGTGGAGGCCGCAAAGGAGGTTGGGGCCAGGGTTATAGCCATCACATCCCATCCCGAGTCCCCCATAGGTAAGAAGGCTGACATCATCGTGGTGGTGAAGGGTAGAACCAAGATCGACGCCGAGACGGATTACGAGCGCCGCCAGATCAGGGGCGTCTACGACCTCGCACCCCTCGGAACGATGTTTGAACTTTCTGTCATGATCCTCCTCGACTCCGTCGTGGCCGAGTTGATGCGGAGGCTCGGCCTCACAGAGCTCGACATGATCCGGAGACATCCAAGGATTCACTGACAAGGCTATAAGGAACCGGCTTCCTCATATCCCTTAGACCTCGGAGGCCTGTATCAAGGGTGGAGGATGAGGGGGAGAGTAATCCCCAGACCCATAATAGGAATATTCCGGCTATAGTCACCGGGGAGTTCATCTCCAGCATAGGGTGGACCATCTTCTACGTACTATAGCAGCCATATGTGCTCAGCCTCGGGGCCTCCATGACCGTCCTGGGCCTCTTGAGGGGCATACGCATCGGGGTGACCTCGGCCCTCCAGCCCATCATGGGGAGGCTCTCAGACGTCTTCGGGAGGAAGAGGCCGATGATGATGGCCTACCTCATGGGGATCACCTCCATAGCTCTCATCGTCTCCGCCTCCAGGTGGCCCCAGCTCCTACCTGCGATCCTCCTCCTCGCCCTCGCAGAGGCCCTATGGATTCCAGCCGCCTACTCCATCGTCGCCGAGTCTGTGAGGATCGGTGAGAGGGGGAGGGCCTACAGCTATCTCTCGGAGAGCTGGTTCCTGCCAGGCTTGATATTCTCAGCCGTCGCTGGCATACTCGCAGATCGGATTGGGATGAGACCCCTCCTCGCAACAATCATCTTCACGGACACCGTCTCCCTAATCATAGTATGGCTCTACGTCTCCGAGACCCATAGGGGAGGAGGCCTAAACCCTGGGGAGCTCCTCAGGGATGTTGGAGGCATCGTGAAGCCGAGGGGAGTTCTATCAAGGCTCTACGCCGTGGGAATACTCGGCAACCTCTCCTCCACGATGGTGGAGGGGATACTCCTCGGGATGCTGATGAAGTCCTATGGCCTCACCCTCACCCAGCTTGGATTGTTGATGAACATCCTATGCGCCGCCACGGTTGTGGCTCAAATACCCATGGGACGCCTCATAGACCGATACGGCCGAAGACCCTTCCTCTCCTCATCCATCCTACTATGGCTGATGAGTCTCTCAGGCTACCTCATATCCAGGGGCTTCTTCGTCTACATCGTCCTCCACGCCCTCTGGGGGGTCTCCCTCGCCATGTGGATTCCAACCTTCAACGCCTATCTCTCAGACATCGTCCGTGAGGATGAGCGTGGAAGGGCCTTCGGAGACGTAAACGCCCTCATGGGCCTCATATCGCTTCCAGCGCCCATCATAGGGGGATTCCTCTACGATCACCTAGGCTTCAACGGCCCAATACTCGCCAGCCTTTCCATAGCCGCTTTAACCCTGCTGGCCATCCTCACGCTGAGGGAGGGAGAACTCGACGAATAGATTTAAAAGGCATGCCTTTTCCCATATAGGAAGCTCAAGGGGTTTGATGTATGCCCAGGTTCAAGCAGACGAGTGAGATACTGAAGCTGATGCATAATAAGGAGAGGATCCGGAACATCGGCATCATAGCCCATATAGACCATGGGAAGACGACGATGAGCGACAGCCTCCTCGCCATGGCTGGCATCATAGCCCCAAGCAGGGCAGGTGAGATGAGGGCGCTCGACTACCTCGAGGAGGAGCAGAGGAGGGGCATCACAATAAAGACGGCTAACATCAGCCTCCTCTATGAAAGAGACGGAGAGGAGTATGTCATCAACCTCATCGACACACCAGGCCACGTAGACTTCTCAGGCAAAGTCACTAGGGCCCTGAGGGCTTTGGACGGCTGCATACTCCTCGTCGACGCCGTCGAGGAGTTCCAGATCATGACCGAGGTCAGGCTCAGAGCCGCCCTCAGGGAGCGGGTTAAACCTGTGCTATACATCAACAAGTTCGACAGGTTGATCAAGGAGCTGAAGCTCGATGCGGCTGGGGTTCAGAAGAAGCTTCTACGCATCATCAACCAATTCAACACAATCGTCCAGACCTACGGCTCGGAGGAGATTAGGAATAAGTGGACCGTCAACGCCGCTGAGGGGACCGTCGCCTTTGGATCAGCCCTAGACCGCTGGGGCTTCACCATACCCATGCTGAAGAGGAAGGGGTTGAAGTTCAGCGACATCGTCGAGTATTACAAGAATGATGAGCTCGACGAGCTTAGGAAGCTTCTTCCGCTGCATGAGGCCATCCTCGAGATGGTTGTCAACCACCTCCCAAGCCCCGTTGAGGCTCAGCCCTTCAGGCTTCCAGCCATCTGGAAGGGAGACCTAAACAGCGAGATCGGCAGAGCCATGATGGAGCTCGATGAGGATGGCCCCCTCGTCGTCTGCCTCACAAACGTCAAGGTTGACCCCCAAGCTGGCATAGTCAGCACTGGGAGGGTCTTCTCGGGGACCATAGAGCGGGGTGACGACGTCTACCTCCTGATGGCCAATAGGGCTCATAAGATTCAGCAGGTCAGCATCTACATGGGTCAGTGGAGGGAGGTCGTCGACCACATACCCTGCGGAAACATCGCAGCCATCCTCGGCCTCGAGCATGCCAGAGCCGGTGAGACCATCGTCGACTATGAGTATCGAGACATGGCAGTCGGCTTCGAGGAGTTGAAGTATATCTCAGACCCAGTTCTAACTATAGCTGTTGAGCCTAAGCATCCAAGAGATCTCCCAAGGCTCATAGATGCGATGACGAAGCTCTCCATCGAGGACCCGAATCTGGTTTCGACGATCAACCAGGAGACCGGTGAGTATCTCCTCTCCGGCATGGGTGAGCTCCACCTGGAGATCGCCCTCAAAGACCTGAAGCGGGAGTATGGCGTCGAGGTCATCGCCTCCGAGCCGACCGTCGTCTATAGGGAGACGATAAGGAGGGAGGCTGGGCCGTTTCTTGGTAAGAGCCCGAATAAGCATAACAAGCTCTGGTTCGTCGTCAAACCCCTCGACGAGAGGGTTGTGGAGCTCGTAAGAACCGGCGTGCTCACCGAGGCGCTGTCCAGGAGGAAGCGGCTGGAGGTCTTGATGAAGGAGGCAGGCTGGTCCTCGAGGGAGGCGAGGGATGTAATCGCCATAGACAGAAACGCCAACATCCTCATCGACGCAACAACCGGAGTCCAATATCTAAGGGAGGTGAAGGAGCACATCGCAGGAGGATTCCACTGGGCAATGGAAGCCGGCCCCTTCGCAGGCGAAGCCATAAGGGGCGTTCAGGTAACCCTCGTAGACGCACAGCTCCACGAAGACCCCGTCCACAGGGGGCCGGCTCAGATAATGCCCGCCACAAGGCAAGCCATCTACGCAGGCATACTCTCAGCCGAGCCTACGCTGCTGGAGCCCATCTACAAGATCCAGGTGAGGGTGC
>CAZGKJ010000019.1:0-2708 GCA_964525955.1 uncultured Candidatus Bathyarchaeia archaeon | reverse complement strand
GTCACGGGGCTGATAAGCAGGAAGAGGGGCAGCATCTACAGCGTGGAGCAGAAGGGGCCAATAGTCTTCATAACAGGCTACATACCCGTCGCAGAGAGCCTCGGCCTCTCACAGGAGATGCGATCAGCCACCTCCGGAAGCGCCTTCTGGCAGTGCACCTTCGACCACTGGGCCCCAGTCCCAGATACGCTGCTACCGGAGATCGTCAGGAAGGTGCGTGAAAGGAAGGGTCTCGACCCAGAGCCGCCGCCAGCCAGCAAATACATCATAAAGGAGTAGAACCCTATCGCCTTCGATGGCCATCAAGAACGCTGAGAGACTTAGGCTGAATGGCTCAACGCCGAAGCTGAGGAGACTTAGAGGGGATGCCGTAGAGATTTTGGAGGCCGCCCTGGAGGCCGCAGACCCATATAGAGCGGTGGAGAGGGCGCTCACCCTGGAGGGAGACAGCGTAAAAGTTGGCGGCCACACCCTCACCCTCAAGGCCTATAGGCGTATTTTCGTCGTTGGAGGCGGAAAGGCGTCGGGGAGGATGGCTGAGGCCCTTGAACATATCCTGGGAGACCTCATCGATGGGGGCGTAGTCATCGTTCCCAGGGGCACTGAGACCGATCTGAGGCTTAAGAGGATCAAGGCCCTCGGCTCCTCACATCCCCTCCCAGATGAAGAAGGCGTAAAGGCCGTGGGGGAGATGCTCAACTTATTGGAAGACATCGACGAGGAGACCCTGATCCTGGCTGTCATCTCCGGAGGGGGATCAGCTCTGATGACTTATCCCGCTGAGGGTGTCAGCCTAGAGGAGTTGAGGGAGATAACATCGAGGCTGATGCTGGCTGGGGCACGGATAAACGAGCTGAACGCCGTTAGGAAGCATCTCTCAGCCATAAAGGGTGGGAGGCTCGCATCCAGGGCCCAGCCAGCGACAGTTGTCTCCCTAATACTCTCCGACGTCGTAGGCGACCCCCTCGACACCATAGCCTCGGGGCCCACTGCGCCGGATTCGACGACCTACAGCGACGCCGTCGAAGCCCTAAAGCGGTATGGCCTATGGACTGAGGCGCCGCCATCTGTGAGGAGACGCCTTGAGGCCGGATTGAGAGGCGAAGTCGATGAGACCCCAAAGCCTGGAGACCCTATCTTCAAACGGGTTCTAAACATCGTAGTGGCCAACAACTACACAGCAGCCTCAGCAGCCCTGAATCGGGCTGAGAGCCTCGGCTACAGGGCCCTACTGCTCTCAACACGGGTGGAGGGGGAGGCTAGAGTCATCGGAGGCCTCTACGCCTCCATAGCTCAGGAAGTTGTCTCCACGGGTCACCCCCTCAAGCCTCCAGCAGCCATAATAGCCGGAGGCGAGACCACCGTAACCGTCAGGGGGGCGGGGAGAGGTGGGAGAAATCAGGAGCTGGCCCTCGCCTCAGCCTTAGGGTTGAGGGGTCTGGATGCCCTCGTGGCGTCGATGGCCACCGACGGCGTCGACGGCCCGACGGATGCCGCTGGAGCCGTTGCTGATGGCATGACCGTGGAGAGGGCTGAGGCCCTGGGCATCGACCCCCTGGAACACCTAAACCGGAACGACTCCTACAACTTCTTCAAGCCCCTCGGAGACCTCATAGAGACGGGGCCGACGGGGACGAATGTCAACGATATAGCCGTCATACTCGTTCGGTGAAGACTATGCGGCGGGACGAAGAGCGGAGAGAGGCCCTGGAGGATTTGAGGAGGCTGCTACAGGAGGCTGAGGAGTCTGGGGAGATCATCCTCGTCGAGGGCATCCGAGACCTAGAGGCCCTGAGGGCGCTCGGCTATGGAGGTGAGGTGGAGCTCTATTCGCATCATCGTCTCCTGGAGATCGACTTGGTGGAGGGCTTCGCTGAGAGCATGAAGACGATTCTAATCCTCACAGACTTCGATGAGGAGGGGCGGAGACTCTATAGGCGGCTGTCGAGGCATCTCGAACTCAGGGGCGTGAGGGTTGACAGGAGGCTTAGGAGGGAGTTTGGGAGATTGATGGCCCTCCTCGGAGTCCACGCCATAGAGGCCCTCGACGACGTGGCTGAGAGCCTAGACAGCCGTATCAGAGGTCGAAGACCACCCTGATCCTCCACTCGCCGTCCGTCTTCTCAACCTTCATCTGGTGGAAGGTGACGGCCTTAACAACAGCTCCAGCCTCATGTTTCTCCGGATCGAAGGGCTCCCCCCTGCAGCGAGCCTTAAGCCTCAGCCTCTCAGCATCCACGTCGACGTCGATCTGGGAGAAGATGAGGTTCTCAGTGTCGTTGATGTATAGGAGCTCATCGAGGAAGTCGTAGAGCAGCCCTTCCAGGTCTCCATCCTTCACCTCTACAACCCTCGAAATTCTCGGCTCCACCTTTTCGAGGGGTGTCATGGCGTTGAACATCGCTAGGGCTGCGTTGGCGAAGGCCTCGCCGAGTGTCGATCCATAGGCCTCGACGAGCAGATCAGCCGTCGGCCCTTCTTCGAGGTATTTGAAGCCCATCCCTACTCCCACTCTATCGTCGATGGAGGCTTATGGGTTATGTCATAGACCACCCTCACCACCTCTGGAACTTCGTTTGTGATCCTCGTCGAGATGCGTTCCAGAAGCGTCCAGGGTACCTTGTAGAAGCTGGCTGTCATCCCATCGACGCTCTCCACCATCCTGACGGCGACCGTCCATCCATAGGCTCTCTCATCGCCCTTAACAC
>CAZGKJ010000018.1:0-19713 GCA_964525955.1 uncultured Candidatus Bathyarchaeia archaeon | reverse complement strand
TGGTGGGCCATGGAACCATAAGGCAGAACGTCATGGGCTTCGAAGACAGGGAGCCAACCCCCGAGGAGTTGGAGGAGATGAAGAGTCTGACGGCTGAGGCGATGGAGGCCGGAGCCTGGGGGTTATCAACAGGCCTCATCTATCCCCCTGGATGCTATGCTAAGACCGAGGAGATAATAGAGCTCGCCAAGGTCGCCGCAAAATACGGAGGCATCTACGCATCACATATCCGAGGCGAAGGAGACACACTCCTCGAGGCTGTTAGAGAGGCCATAAGGATAGGGGAGAAAGCTGGATTGCCAGTTGAGATATCCCACTTCAAGGCCTCAGGTAAGCGAAACTGGGGCAAAACCAGGGAGTCGTTGAGGCTGGTGGAGGAGGCCCGTAGAAGGGGTGTCGACGTCACCCTTGACCAGTATCCCTACACGGCTTCAAGCACAGGCCTCTCAGCCTATCTCCCCGATTGGGTTCACGTCGGCGGCGCCGAGGCGATGCTGGAGAGGTTGAGGAATCCAGAGGATCGACGGCGCATCAGGGAGGAGATCAGCGATAGGGATTGGAGCATAATCATGGTCGTCGTCTCAAACAGGCATCCAGAGTATGAGGGGCTGCGCATCACCGAGATCGCCGAGAAGATGGGTAAAGAACCAGTTGAGGCCGTTATGGATCTGCTGCTGGAGGATGAGGGGCAGACCTGGATAGTAGCCTTCGGCATGTCTGAGGAGGATGTCCAAAGGGTGATGAGGAGCCCCTACATGATGGTTGGCTCCGACGGCAGAGCCATCTCACCCCACGGAGTCCTGGGCCGTGGCAAGCCGCATCCCAGATACTATGGAACCTTCCCGAGAATCCTCGGCAGATATGTCAGGGAGCTGGGAGTCCTAACCCTCCAGGAGGCTGTGAGGAAGATGACATCAGCCCCAGCTCAACGCTTCGGCCTATGGGACAGAGGCCTAATAAGGCCTGGATTCAAGGCCGACATCACAATCTTCAACCCAGACACCGTCATAGATAAGGCCACATTCATGGAGCCGCATCAATATCCTGAGGGAATAGAATACGTCATCGTAAACGGAGTCGTGGTCATCGATGAGGGGGAGCATACGGGAGCTCTTCCGGGGAGGGTTCTGAGAAGGGGCTAACCCCATTTTTGACAAAAGGGGGCTATAGGGCCTCGAGCATTCTGAAGTCCTCCTTCACGGTTGTGAGGACGACGTGGGTGTTGGTTCTCTCAACATAGGGCATCGCTAACAGACCCTTCGTGAACTTGCTGAGGTCTCGGCGGCTTCTGAACTTCGCAACCACCATGGCATCGGTTAGGCCCGTGACGTCGTAGACGGCGCAGACGTTAGGCAGCTTCGAAACCTCCTCCTCCACCTCTATGAGACGCCCCTTCGAGACGGTGATCTCCGTGACGACGGTCAGCTCGAAGCCGAGGCGTTCATGGTCTATGATGATCGTGTAGCCCTTGATGACCCCGCTGCTCTCCAATCTCTGAACCCTGTTGATGACGGTGGCCGTCGAAACCCCTATGCTCCTGGCCAGCTCCCTATAGGAGCGCTTGGAGTCTATTAATAACTCCCTGAGCAGCCTCCTGTCGATCTCGTCGAGGGCGAACATGATTAAACATCCATTCAAAAATATAATAGCTTTTCGAACAAACGTTTAGAGAAAATCCCATAAGTTTAATATATGTATTGTAGGCGCCTGATCCCATGCCCCTCATAGAGGTCTCCGAGGATGATGTTAAGAGGATTCTCAAAGTCGTGAGGGATAGGGACGTTAAATATGTGAGGCTCATCGTCGTCGACATCTATGGCAGCCCGAGGGCGATGATGATACCCGAATACAGGTTGGAGGAGGCCCTGACGATAGGCATAGGCTTTGACGGCTCATCTGTTCCCGGCTATACAGACATAGAGGCCAGCGACCTCGTAGCCCATCCAGATCCCTCCACCTTCCTCATACCCCTATGGGAGACCCCTGGCGTCGCCCTCATGTTCTGCTACGTCTCAAAGCCGGATGGAAAACCCTTCGAGGGCGATCCGAGGGGGTTGCTGAGGAGAACTATGGAGTTGGAGAAGCGAGGCATGGGTTTCAACCTCGGCCCAGAGGTGGAGTTCTTCTACGTCAAACGTGAGGGTTCGGGTATAAGGCCTGCTGGGAGTGGGGGATACTTCGATCTGCCGCCCCTCGACAGGTCTGAGGAGGTGAAGATGGAGACCATAATCTACCTGGAGGCCGCGGGATTCCAGTTGGATAAGGTTCATCACGAGGGGGCTGAGGGGCAGCATGAGATCAACTTCAGATTCGCCGACGCCCTGAAGACGGCTGACAACATAGTTCTGTATAAGCTGGCTGTTAAGACCATCGCAGAGAAGTATGGGGTGACCGCCACTTTCATGCCCAAACCCTTCTGGGGCATCAATGGAAGCGGATGCCACCTACATCAAAGCCTCATCGACTTAGAGACCGGCCGCAACCTCTTCCACGACGCCGAAAGCCCAGTAGGCCTCTCGGATATGGCTCTCCACTATATTGGGGGGCTTCTGAGGCATGCGTCAGCCCTCTCACTGGTGGTGGCTCCGACTGTCAACTCATATAAGAGGCTGGTGCCCCACTATGAGGCTCCGGTCTACATCTGCTGGGGCCTCGGAAACAGGTCGACGCTGGTGAGGGTTCCCCAATATCCGAGGGGCGTTGAGGCTGGAACCAGAGTCGAGTATCGACATCCAGACCCCTCCTCAAACCCCTATCTGGCGGCCGTAGCCGTCCTGAGCGCTGGCCTCGATGGTGTTGAGCATAAGATCGAGCCTGGGGAGCCGATACAGGGGAATGTCTATCACCTCCCCAGAGAGGAGCTTGAACGCCATGGCGTGGGGGTGCTGCCAGGCAACCTTGATGAGGCCCTGGAGGCCTTCAGGGCTGATAGGGTTGTCTATGACGCCCTCGGCGGATATGTCTCAGAGAACCTGATGGAGTTGAAGCGCAGGGAATATGAGGAGTATCTCTCATATGTCGGGGGGAGCTGGGAGGAGAACCTGAACAGGATTACGGAGTGGGAGATAGAGCGATACCTAACCAGGTGTTAGTAGAAGATTTAACCAGCCCCCAACTATTCTTCCTTGATCCCCCTTGGGTGTGAATCTCACCCCAATCATAGTTAAGCGTGTCAGCAGCCTCGAGGAGCTTAAGGGGAGAGTCCTCGCCGTAGACGCCCACAACGTCCTCCATCAATTCCTCGCCCTGATAAGGACGCCCCTCGGACAGCCCCTCCGCGACCAAGAGGGCAGAGTGACCTCCCATCTCGTCGGCCTCGCCTTCAGATCGACGAGGCTTATGGCTGACTATGATATCTGGCCCATCTACATCTTCGATGGGAAGCCGCCGAGATTGAAGCTAAGCGAGATCGAGAAGCGTAGGGAGGTGAGGATGAGGGCTGAGAGGGAATACCTCGAAGCCCTGGCACGAGGCGACTATGCGAAAGCCTTCTCAAAGGCCGTGATGACGGGGCGGTTGACAGGGGAGATGATAGAGGATGCTAAGAGGCTCCTCACCCTATTGGGAATCCCCTGGATTCAGGCCCCCTCAGAGGGGGAGGCTCAGGCAGCCTATATGGTTCGGAGGGGGGACGCCTGGGCCGTGAACAGCAGGGATTATGATTCACTGCTCTTCGGAGCTTCACGCCTCGTTAGATACGTCACCATACAGGGTGAGGAGTATCTACCCAGCAGGGGGATTGCTCGAAGATTGGAGCCTGAACTCATAGAGTTGGATAGGCTGCTGTCGGCTCACGGCCTAACCCGTGAGCAGCTCATCGACATCGCCATCCTCATCGGAACCGACTTCAACGAGGGTGTTAGAGGCATAGGCCCGAAACGAGCTGTAAAGCTGATAAAGACCTATGGAGGCCTGGAGGCGCTGCCAGGGGAGGTGAGGGCAGGTCTGCCGGAGAACTATGAGGAGATCAGGGAGCTATACCTAAACCCAGAGGTCGTGGAGGACTACGAGGTATGCTGGAATCCACCGGATGAGGAGGGTTTGAGGAGCTTCCTCTGCGATGAGCGGGGCTTCTCCCCCAGGAGGGTTGAGACCCTCATAGCCCGCATGAGGAGGGCCTATGGGCAGAGGAGGTTGGAGGATTGGCTATGAGTGAAACCCCCTTCAAAAGGCTTCTGGAGCTCTGTACGGCTCTGAGGGGGACGACGAGGAGGAAGGAGAAGACAAGCCTCATCGCCGAGTTCCTGAGGGAGCTGCATCCAGAGGAGATAGCTCCAGCGGTTCTACTCACCGTAGGCTCAATATTCCCAGAGTATGATGAGCGAACCCTCGACGTGGGCTTCGAGACGGTCAAACGGGCCCTTAGGGGTGGACGGCTGAGAACCCTCATCGATGAGCCGCTCACAATCCTCGGAGTCCATAGATTGCTCACGGAGATCGCTGAGGCCAAGGGAGCCGGTTCAAGGCGGAGGAAAGAACGCCTATTGGAGGCCCTCTTCAGCAGGGCTTCACGAGGCGAGGTTGAGCTATTGATCCACATCATATTCGGGGAGATGCGCATCGGAGTAAATGAGGGGGTGATGCTCGAAGCCGTATCCGAGGCATCAGGCGTAGACCTGGAGCTCCTACGTAGAGCACTGATGCTGACCGGAGACCTCGGAGAGGTGGCCCAAATAGCCATCCTGGAGGGGGAGGAGGGGATTAGGGCTGTGAAGCCTCGGATGTTCCACCCCCTCAAGCCTATGCTGGCATCCATGGCTGAAGATGTCGAAGAGGCCCTGGAGGAGCACGGCGCCCTCACGGCCTTCGAATACAAGTTCGACGGAGCCCGAATCCAGATTCATAGACATGGAGACGACATCCGGATATTCAGCAGGAGGCTCAGCGACGTCACCGAAAGCCTCCCAGACATAGTTGAACTCATCGATGCGGTCATCAAGTCGAGGGATATCATCCTCGAAGGGGAGGTGGTGGCCATAGGCAGAAACGGCCGTCCACTCCCCTTCCAGGATTTGATGAGGCGCTTCAGACGGGTTCACGACGTAGAGGAGATGGTGAAGCGTATACCCCTGAGGCTACACCTCTTCGACATCCTCTATCTCGATGGGAGGCTTCTCATCGATGAACCCTACAGGGAGCGGTGGAGGCTCCTGGAGTCCATCTGCCCTGGGGAGCTGCTGGCTAGACGCATAATAACCGACGACGCAGAGGAGGCTGAGGCCTTCCTGAGGGAGGCCATGGAGGAGGGGCATGAGGGCCTCATGGCGAAGAGGCTTGACGGCCCCTACACCCCCGGTAGGAGGGGGAAGCTGTGGCTGAAGATAAAGCCCGCTGAGACCCTCGACGTCGTCATAATCGCAGCCGAGTGGGGTCATGGCCGAAGGCGTGGATGGCTAAGCAACTATCACCTCGCCGTCAGGGACGACGGCGGCTACAGCATGGTGGGCAAGACCTTCAAGGGCCTCACAGATGAGGAGTTCGAGTGGATGACGAGGAGGCTTCTGGAGCTGAAGATCGGTGAGACGCCTACGACCGTCTATGTGAAGCCTGAGATCGTCGTGGAGGTGGCCTTCAACGAGATACAGAGAAGCCCCCACTATCGATCTGGATTCGCCCTCAGATTCGCCAGGATAAAGCGTATCAGATTGGATAAGGGTCCTGAGGAGGCTGACACCCTGGAGAGGTTGAGGGAGCTCTATGAAAGGCAGTTTAGATATAAGGCGAGGCTGACGAATTGAAGTAGCCAGCTCTACCTTAATTTTATTGGATTCAACATTCTATCGATTTGAACCCTATTTGCCTCATATTCCTCCCTCATTAGAAGGGGGCAATCATTCAGGGTTCTATCACCATTTAGAAGTTTGACCGCAAAGGCGAAGCAACCCTGCTCACCACATTCCCCGCAGTTTGTCCTCGGCAGCAGATTATAAACCTTCATGGGATTAACCCCCATCTTCGCTTGAACCTGCTCCAAGCCTGGCTTTCCATGAGTTTTCAGATAGGTGAAGGCACGATTTATCAGATCTCTAACCTCCTCAATCAATTGTTCAGCCTCATCTCTATCCTTAACATAAGTCATTCCAATTTGCCCATTTGAAAATATAGTAACCAAATGCTCCTTATATCTATAGCTTAATGATCTAATCCCCTCAGAATACTTCGCATTTGGAATCGCCAGATAAAGAATTGGTAAAATATCGCCCAGTGGTTGATCTGCCTGAGCTATAAACTTAATCCTCCTCGGATCAATTATGCAAGGCGTTATCTCCTTGATCTCTATCCTCTTAACAACATCAGGAGAAGATGTTTCCCCAAAATCCTTATCATCTTTCTTTGACATTTACATCTCACCCCTAAACTATTTGTTCAATAATTCTTTTTGAAAGGGAGTTCAATAGATCATCGTCGATTAAATCAATTATTTGAAAAACTCTTGGGTCGGTTATGGAATAGTATCTTCTATTCCCATCTTTCCTATATTTTACAATACCATAACGTTTCAAAATGGTCAAATGCCTTGAGATTAGGGGTTGTAGGGTGCCTAAATGTGAGGTGATCTCGCATACACATTTCTCCCCATCGCGTAATAGCTCCAATATCTCAAGTCTGATGGGGTCTGCGAGGGCCTTTAGGATTCCAGCCTTCAACTCTAAGTTTGCTCTCTGATGCATGGATAATATAACAATATAAAAATATTTAAATATTGTTCATTGAGGACGTTGTCTAAATAGAGACGTTAAATCTAAACCCCTTCGATCTCTCCCCGCCGATGAATCTCCTGATGAGATACGCCAGCTCCGGTAGGGTTCTCGTCTGTAGATAGACCCTTCCAGGCCCCTTGACGTCGACGATGAAGCCCTCACCTCCGAAGAAGAAGGATTTCAATCCCCCGAAGGTTCTAACACTCCACTCAACATCGTCGCTTAGGGCTACGAGGTGGAAGTTGTCTATGGTCAGCTTCTCCCCAGGCTTAAGCTCCCTCTCCAGGATGTATCCATAGCTGTTAACCCAGACGCCTCCATGGCCGTAGACCCTAAGCCAGAAGAGGTTGCCCTCGGAGACCATACCCCTTAGGCCTCTCCAGACGATCTCATGGTTTACGTCGCCGTGGTATGCGAGGAAGCTCATATCCTGGATGATTACTCCGTCCCCCATCAGCTCGATATGCTCAACATGGCCGGGAGGGCTGGGCGCCAGCCAGACTATGCCTCCGCCTGGGCCAGCCTTGAAGGTGTTCATGAAGAGGGTTTCACCTGCTAGGACTCTCCTCATCAAACCCCTCAGGACGCCTCCGGCGGTATGGGTCTCCACCTCCACGTCTCCCTCAAGGGCCATCATGGCTCCAGCCTCAGCTGTTATGCTCTCACCGCCATCCAGATGTATCCTCAGGGCGGTGTAGGCTGGTTGACCTACAATCTCAAATCTCATCAGGCTATGACCTCCCCTTTAATTATATAACTTCATCCCTTCGAGCTTTTGATCCACTGATCTCAAGGAGTCTCGGAGAAAGCCTCCTCGATGAAGGGTTGATTCCTACTTCTTGAAGCCTTGAGGAGGCTTAGAGACCTTTGCTCCCTCTATGGGATGATGAGGTTCACGTACTCCATCTTTCCACAGGTCTCGAAGCGGTCGACGATCTCTCTAATCCTCTCCGCCTCCCCGTCTAGGATGAATATTTCCAGGCATTTCTCCCTCTTGAGGTGGCTGTGGAGCTGGGTGTTTATGATGTCGTCGAATTCATGTTTGATCCTGTTGACGATATCCTCATCCTCCCTCTCATGGACGACGAGGAGAATGGAGTTGATCCTCCCCCTCATCCTCTCCAATTCACGGCGCTCCGCGATGAGCCTCCTCAAGCCAGCCCTGATGACCTCCGATCGACCTGAGAACCCCATCTCCCTCTGAATCCTCGAAACCTCCTCCAATAGGCTCTCACTCAGGGAGACGCTGATGATCCGAGGCATCTGGGATGGATATTATTAAGACTTTATAAGAATTTTCATAGTTTTTATTAAGGGAAGGTTTAAATATTGATAATCACTCTCCCTCTGGGCTTAATGAATTGGAAGCTGCCACTGTCGATGGCGTTGGTCTCGCTTGTATCCGTCGGGTTACTTCTCACCCTAAACCCCATAGGCGGCGGTAGAATCCTGGTGGCCGTTAGCATACCCCCCCTCGCCGAGTTCGTCGAGGCCGTCGGCGGGGAGAGGGTTGAGGTCATCATAATGGTTCCAGAGGGGGCGAGCCCCCACACCTATGAGCCCACCCCTGGGCAGCTCTCGAAGCTGAGTAGGGCTGACCTCTACGTCATGGTGGGCTCAGGAATAGAGTTTGAGCTCTCCTGGATGGATAGATTCAGGGAGATCAACCAAGAGATGAGGGTTGTCAACGCCTCTCTCGGCTTGGAGCTCCTGAGGGATGACCCCCACGTCTGGCTTTCACCCAGATGTGCGATGGTTATGGTTGAGAACATCTACAACGCCCTCGTGGAGCTCGACCCCGAGCATGAGGCCTATTACGCTGAGAATAGGGATCGCTACCTCTCCCAGCTTTGGGAGCTGGATGAGGAGTTCAGGGAGGTGGCGTCGAGGGCTGAGATCAAGGCGATATTGGTCTACCACCCCGCCTGGGGATATCTCTGCAGGGATTACGGCCTCCAACAGCTTGCCCTGGAGAGGGAGGGGAAGGAACCCTCACCGAGGTGGATCGAGCAGCTCACGGAGGAGGCCAGGAGCCGAGGCATCAGGGTTGTCTTCACCTCACCCCAATCTGGGCGTAGGGGCGTCGAGGCGATTGCTGAGGAGCTGAACGCTGAGATCGTGGAGATAGACCCCCTCGCCGAGGATTACGTCGAGAATATGCATCGAGTCCTCGAGGCCCTTAGGGGGGCGTTGGGAGTTGGGTGAGGCTATAGTCCAGCTTGAGGATGTATGGGTCAGCCTCGACGGAGTCACTGTTCTGGAGGATATATCTCTAACCCTATATGAGAGGGAGTTCGTCGCCCTCATCGGCCCAAACGGTGGTGGGAAGACGACTCTTCTAAGGGTGATCCTCGGCCTCGTGAAGCCCTTTAGAGGCGTGGTGAGGGTCTTCGGCCAAAGCCCTGAGGAGGGGAGGCGGTGGATTGGGTATCTACCCCAATACGTCTCCTTTGACAGGGAGTTCCCCATAACGGTTCTGGAAGTCGTCCTCATGGGGCGCTATAGGGGGCCCTTCAAGCCCTATGGGGAGGAGGATTTGGAGGCTGCAATGAGGGCCCTCGAGACCGTTGGGATGGCTGAGTATAGTCATCGCCGCATCGGCCACCTCTCAGGTGGGGAGCTCCAGAGGGTTTTGATCGCCAGGGCCCTGGCGAGGGAGCCGAGACTTCTACTCCTCGATGAGCCGATGTCGAACATAGACCCTGAGATGAGGGAGTCCCTGTATAGATTGCTGGTGGAGTTGAAGGAGCGTATGGCGATCCTCCTCGTCTCCCACGACATCGCAGCCGTCTCAACCTATGTGGAGAAGGTTGTCTGCCTCAACCGCCGCATCAGCTATTATGGGTCGAGGGAGGAGGTTTTGAGAGGCTTGGGTGAGGCCTATCGGCATGAGATCGAGCTTTTGGAGCGGGGTTATCCCTGGAGGTGTAGGCGTTGATGCTCCCCCTCTTCCTAAGAAACGCCCTCCTCGCCTCCCTGCTGGTGAGCGTCGCCTCCGGCGTCGTGGGGGCCTACGTCGTCGTGAAGCGCATAGTCTCCATCGGCGGGGGAATCTCCCACGCCACCTTCGGAGGAATAGGCCTCGGCATCCTGCTCGGCCTTAATCCGCTTCTCACGGCCATACCATTCAGCCTCGCCTCGGCTCTGGTGATGGTGGTGATAACCCGCAGGGGGAAGGTGAGCGAGGATGCCGCTATAGGCATCCTATGGGCTCTGGGCATGGCCTTAGGCGTCCTCTTCATCTCCCTTAAGAGGGGATATGTCCCAGAGCTCTCAGCCTACCTCTTCGGAAGCATCCTGACGGTTCCGACGCATGAGCTCCAGTTGATGGCCATACTCGACCTCATCATACTGCTGGTCGTCATCCTCTTCTTCAGGGAGCTTCTAAATCTCTGCTTCGATGAGGAGTTCTCAGCTGTTGTCGGCGTCCCCGTTGAGCTCCTCTACATGGCTCTTCTATGCCTCATCTCCCTCAGCGTCGTCGTCCTCGTCAGAGCGGTAGGAGTCATCCTCACCATAGCTCTGCTCTCAATCCCAGCCTCCATAAGCCTGAGGCTCATCCACAGCCTGAGGGGGATGATGATCCTATCGACGCTCCTAAGCCTGACGCTGCTACTCCTCGGCCTCGCCCTCTCATACATATTAGACCTACCACCAGGAGCTCTAACGGTTCTCCTCTCCATAGGGGCCTTCACCCTCGCCTACATCAGGTCGAGGTGAAGACTCCAGCAGCATCCTAACCCCCCTCCTATCGATCTTGCCGAGAGATGTCCTCGGCAGCTCCTCGACGATGAGGATTCTCGAGGGAACCTTATGGGATTCGAGTCTCTCTCGGCATAGAGCGAGAAGCGATGGGATCAGCTCCTCTCCATATCCAGGCCTTGGGACAACCACAGCCTGGACATCCATGGCGCATCTCATCGGGTCTGCCACCCCAACTACGGCGGCATCCTCCACCCCTGGATGACTCCTCAGCAGCTCCTCAACCTCCCCCGGCCAGAGGGCATGCCCCTCAGACACTATACGCTCATCACGCCTCCCAAGGATGTATAGCCACCCCCCATCGTCGAGGATGGCCACATCACCGGTGTATAGCCAGCCCCCCCTCAGAGCCCTCTCCGTCTCCTCTGGGCGGCGCCAGTAACCCCTCATCAACTGGGGGCCCCTCACCACCAATTCTCCAGGCCTCCCCCTCGCCACGTCATATCTACCCGTCTCCAGGTCGACGAGTCTGAACTCCGTATCCGGCAGCGGGAAACCCGCTGAGCTCGGCCTCGGCTCCCTATCGAGGGGTGTGCAGTGGATGACGGGGCCAGCCTCCGTGAGTCCATAGCCGTGATGCAGCCTGGCTCCGGTGAGCCTCATGAATCTCTCAGCCGTCTCCCACTCCAGATGCGCTCCGCCGGTGACGGAGAGCATTAGGCTTTTCAGGTTGTAGCTCTCAACCCTCGGGTGGTTCACGATCTCTCGGATGATCCTCGGCGTCGCTGGTAGATGGGTCGCCCTATAGCGCTCTATGGCCCTCATTATCTCCTCGGCCTCAGGCCTCGGTGTGAGTATCAGGGTGGCCCCTGCGAGGATGGGCTCATGCAGCGCAACGGTTAGGCCGTAGCTGTGGAAGAAGGGGACGGCTGAGACGACGTGGGGCCACCCAGCCGGATAGGGCTTATGGGCCTCGCCCCAGCCCCGGGTCCAATGGTAGGTTTGGAGGGCGTTGGCCATGAGGCTGTAATGTGTATGCATCACCCCCTTAGGGGGCCCAGTGGTTCCACCGGTGTAGAGGATGACCGCCAAATCCTCCCTCGGGTCTATCTCCACCTCCGGCCTCCTGGGGGAGGCCTCCAATAGCTCCTTAAACCCCCTGGCCCTCTCGCCCCGCTTTACATCTCTCCGCCTCAGATGGGTTAGGACTCTGAGATGTAGGGGGAGATATCTCTCAGCCTCGGCGATATAGAGCTCCCAATCTCCGTTTGGTAGTCTATCCATGAATCTGTCGAGGGCTATGAGGATCCTCGCATCGAGTTCCGAGAGCTCTCGTTGGAGCTCCCCCCTCGGATTTAGGGGGTTGAGGGGTGCCGCTATGCATCCCGATGCCAGTATGCCGAAGTAGGCGATGATGAACTGTGGGATATTCGGCAGTAGCAGGGCGACTCTATCTCTCTTCTCTAAGCCCATCTCCATGAGGCTTGAGGCAACCCTAAGCGACTGCTCCCAGAGCTCTGAGTAGCTGATCCTTCGACCATAGTAGATGATGGCCGGCCTCTCAGGATACTTGACGGCTGAGTTCTCCAGAATCTTGTATAGCGGCGCCTCGGGGTAGATGAGGCTCCTGGGAACCCCCTGGGGATGATCCATCCTCGCTTCAAATCCGCTTAGGGTGTTATAAGGGCTGTCATGGTGAAGGATTTAAGCACTCTAAGCCCACATATCCATGGGATTCACCATGGATTGGGGTATGCGCAACAGGTTGTCGAGGATAATCCAGCCAAGGGATGGGAGGGCGCTCGTCATCCCTATAGACCACGGCTACTTCCTCGGCCCCATGACAGGCCTTGAGGACCCTCGGAAGACCCTTGAACCCCTCATACCATACCTCGACGCCATAATGCTGACGAGGGGAATCCTCCGAAATTGCGTCGACCCCAACTTCGATAAGGGGGTTATACTCAGGGTTTCAGGTGGTCAGAGCATAGTTGGCCCATCGCTGTCAGATGAGGATATTATAACCTCCGTGGAGGAGGCCGTAAGGCTGAACGCCTCAGCCGTCTCACTCTCCATCTACGTAGGCACAGAGCATGAGCATCAAACCCTCACGAATCTCGCCAAGCTCATCGATGAATGCGAACGCTACGGCATCCCCGTCCTCGCCGTCACCGCCGTGGGGAGGGAGCTTGAGAAGAGGGAGGCACGTTATCTCGCCCTATGCTGCCGCATAGCCGCCGAGCTTGGAGCCAGATTCGTCAAGACATACTACTGCGACGGCTTCGAGAAGGTTGTTGAGGGCTGTCCTGTCCCGGTTCTCATAGCGGGAGGCCCAAAGATGGAGACGGAGATGGACGTCTTCGAGACGATCTATGGCTCTCTTGAGGCCGGTGGATCCGGCGTCGTCATGGGGAGGAACATCTGGCAGAATGATCATCCAGCCGCCATGATAAGGGCTGTCAGGGCCATAATCCATGAGGATGCGACGCCTAAGGAGGCCCACCAGTTCTACACCCAGCTGGTTGAGGAGGAGTCTAAAGGGGTCTAAGGGAGACCTCATCCCCCCTCCTCAACCCAAACCGCCTTGAGGCATCGCCCAGATTTACGGCCAGCTCCAGGTAGCCTCCGCTATCCAGGAGCAGCAGCGGCTCACCCTCCCCCACGGCTGAGAAGTATCTGACATAGGGCATCCTAAGCCGTCTATCACCCCACTCCACCTCCACGAGGTCTCCAAACCTAACGCCGAGGAGCTCCAGCTCTCGATCGGTGGCTCCGAGGACGACGTTTCCGAAGCCGTCTATGTGGATCACCCTCGCCCTTAGCTGTCCATCCTCAACTTCCACGTCGAAGCTTGGAAGCCTCACATAGCCTTGGAGCTCCACCCCAAGCTCAGAGGGTGGAACGCCGTTGGCTATGTGAGCGGCCGTCGGGGCGAAGACGTCTCGTCCATGGAAGACCTCCGAGAACCTCTCAGGCAACAGCTCTGAGGCCTTGATCTCATAGACGGCTCTCACACCGAGCTTCTCAGCCGCTGGGGCGAGGAGGCCGTTGTCTGGGCCTATGAAGATCGCCCCCTCAGCCTCTATTATGATGCCCCTCCTCGAACCTCCGACACCTGGGTCTACGACTCCTATGTGGATGGTGTCCTCAGGGAAGTGGGATACGCATCGGGCGAGGTGGAAGGCCCCTTCCTCCACATCGAACTTTGGAATCTCATGGGTTATGTCGACGATGACGACGTTTGGGGCTATTCTGAGGATGACGCCCTTCATCTCAGCCACATAGGAGTCTCTAAGGCCGAAATCCGTTAGCAACGTTATGACCCTCATCGAGCTTGAAGAAGGCGACCTTATGGATTAAAGCTGCTCCTCTTCCTCTTCTCGACGTATGAGGAATCTTAGGAGGAGGGGGGCTGCGAGGGTTGTTCCTAAAACCATGAAGACGATGAGGGCGTAGAGGTTTTGGTTGATGAGGCCAGCCTCGACGCCCTTCCTCGCAAGTATGAGGCCTACCTCACCTCTGGGTATCATGCTCAACCCTATTATGAGGGCCTGAGAGCCCTTAAAGCCCGCCAGCAGTGATGTGGAGCCGCAGCCGAGGGTCTTAGAGGCTATTGCGACGAGGATGAAGAGGAGGGCGAGGGGGAGTAGATGTGGTATGAATCGCACATCGACCGCAGCTCCGATGAGGACGAAGAACATCGGGGTGAGGACGTGGCTGAGGGGTGTGAGGTCGTCGATGATGATCTCCTTCTCCTTAGACTCTGCGAGGAGCATACCGGCGATGAAGGCCCCCATGATGGGAGCCAAACCTATGAGATTTGCGATGTAGGCTGTGGAGATGCCGAGGAAGAGGGCGAAGGATAGGAGTGTCCCCCTCATAGGTATCCTCGTCAGGGCGGTCATCAATCTTGGTAACGCCTTGGAGCCGAGGAGGAGGGTGAGGATGATGAAGGCCGTTGAGGTTAAGACAGTTCTCAGTATGATAAGCGGCTTCAGAGACCCAGTCTCTAGGAGGCCGAAGAGGATGGCGATGAGGAGCATTGAGACTATGTCGTCGCAGATGGCGGTGCAGAGGACGGCTCTCGACTCTGGGGCGTCCATGTGGTCGAGGTCTGAGAGAACCCTGACGGAGACCCCTATGCTGGTGGCGGTGAAGACTGCTCCGAGGTAGAGGGATGAGAATTGTCCAAGCCTCAGGGCGTAGCCCATCAGGGTTCCAACGGCGAAGGGGAGGAGGATGTCCCCCAGGGCGATGAGGCCTAAGCCTCGGCCCACCCCTATTAGGGTTCTCAGGTCTGTTTCGAGGCCGACCTCGAAGAGGAGGAGGATGACTCCGAACTCCGCGATGAATTCGAAGACGATGTTCGGCTTCAAGATGTTTAGGATGCTTGGGCCGAGGATGATGCCCGCTATGATCTCCCCTAACACCTCTGGCTGGCCGAAGCGGTAGAGGACGGCGCTGCATATCTTAGCGACAAAGAGAACTAACACAAGTTGAAGGAGGAGGGTGAAGACTCCCCCCTCACCCATAGCGATCAGAAACTCTGATATTCCACCGGATTTAAACCTTTAAAGGCCGATATGGGTAAGAGAACTCTCCCCGTCGGCTGTCTGCCGAGGAAGCTCATCATAGACCTAATCTCCCAGATATTGGAGGGGCATGGCTACGAGCGGAGCATGGATTACCTCCCCCTCACAGGCCATAGGGATATCTACGAGTTTAAGAGGGGGGAGGAGAAGGTGATGCTCACCATCGATAAGAGGGGGGAGATGCATGAGGAGTTCATACTCCAGGGCCCCGACGACCTCCTCGATGAGGTGGTGCTGGAGCTGACCCTCAGATCGACGGAGCCCATCTATCGAAGCTTCCTCGGAACAGTGATGGATGAGGAATCCCTGAATCAACTCCTGAGGCGCATAGAGGAGGATTTGAGGAGCCTCTACAAGCATCGGGAGAGGGCTGACGCCGACCCTTAAGCATGGTGGATTGGGATGCCGCTTGGAGGCGACTACATGATGATGCAGAGCCTCATCTCAGGGATTTAAGGGGGTGGAGGCAATCCACGTCGCCGTCGATCTCGGGGCGACATGGGTTCGGGTGGCGTCGGGAGACGAGGAGGGGCTGAGGAATCGCATCGTCGAGGAGACAGATAGGAGGCATGGGCCAGAGGGGGTTGTAAACCAAATCATAGGGATGATTAGGGCGCTGGATGTGGAGGTTGAGGCCATAGGCATAGGCTCCATAGGACCCTTAGACCTCAGCCGTGGAAGCGTAGTTAGGACACCTAACCTACCCTTCGACGAGATATCCATCGTGGAGCCCCTGGAGGAGGCCTTCGAGGTGGAGGTGAGCCTCCTCAACGACTGCTCGGCAGCCGTCCTCGGCGAAAAACACTTCGGCGCAGGCAGAGGCCTAAGAAACCTCGTCTACATCACCCTGAGCACAGGCCTCGGAGGGGGAGCCATCGTAGACGGCCATCTACTGCTCGGCAAGGATGGGAACGCCGTTGAGATAGGGCATCTAACCATAGACCCCGACTCGGAGCTGGTCTGCGGCTGTGGATGCCGAGGCCACTGGGAGGCCTACTGTTCAGGGAGGAACATACCCAATTACGCTCGTCTTCTGCTGAGGGGTAGAGGCCTTGGAGATGGCCCCCTCCATCGGCTAACCGGTGGAGACCCTGAGAGGTTGACTGCTGAACTAATCTTCAAGGCGGCGAAGATGGGGGATGAGACGGCGCTCTGGATCGTCGACCGGATAGGGTTTGTGAACGCAATAGGCTTTGCGGATGTGGTGAACGCCTATGATCCGGAGCTCATAACCGTTGGTGGCTCCATCGCCCTCAGGAATCCGAGGCTCATCCTCGATCCGATTGAGAGGTATATCGATGATTATCTCATCAATAGGCGTCCGGAGATCATGGTGACCCCCCTCGGGGATGAGGCCGTCCTATATGGCGCCTTAGCCCTCTCCATCTGGGGTTATAGCTGACGCTATGAACTCGAAGTTCTCCCTCGTCTGCTCCAGCTTCAACAGCCGCCCCTCATAGATGTAGAAGATGAGGTTTAGGTCTGGAGCCCTGGCGACGAGGCATCTGTATTCAACTCCCCCGATCTCGACGTTCTCCCTCTCCCTGTCGAGTATGATGTCGATCCTCGCCTTATCCATGAGCTGGGGGATGAACATGGTGAATCTCACCCTCCTACCAGGGGTGAATTCGAAGGTGTTGAAGAAGAGCTCCCACTGGCAGGCCATGTTGGTGTCTATGAGCACGGCGTCGTCTGGGAGCTCCACCTCCCTATTCACCCATCTCCCCTCCCTCCATAGGGAGGCGTTCACCATGGAATCCTTGAAGAGGCAGAGGATTCTCTCATGCTTCTCGCCCAACGTGGCGTTCAGCCTATACTCTATGGGGTTGAGCAATTCATCGAAGATGTAGAGGGTGTCTATGGTGATGTTCACACCCTTATAGATGGCTGAGGTCCTCGACCTCGTGACGTAAACCCTACATCCATCCCTCTCCTCGACGTCGACGATGCAGAAGGTGTAGTGGCCGACGAGCTCCTCATCCTTATAGATGTCGAATCTATGCCTCAGCCCAGCCTTCATAAGTGGCAGGTTTTCAGCCTCATAGGATGTGATTGGATACAGCCTGGAGCCGTAGAACTCTATGAGGAAGGCTGCTGAGGCGACGATGGCGAAGGCGATCACCCAGGGCCAGAGCCTCAACTCTTATCCTAAAGAGGTTCAGGGCGTTAATAAATCCGCCACCTTCAACCCTTTAGGTAGAGCTCAACGGTCTCCCTCAGCCTCTCCTCAGCCCTCTTCACCCTCCCCTTAAGCTCTTCGATGTCTCCCCTCATCGCCTCGAGGATTCTCCATCTCTCAGCTATCATCCTCCTCGTCTCCTCCGGCCTCGGGCTTCCCCTCGATGCTCGGCGCTCCAGCGACCTATAGGGGTCCGTCACCTCCTCTATCAGGCTCTCCCTCACCTCTATCGACTTATTTAGAACCTCCCTCGCCGCCTCCTCCAACTCCTCGATGGCTAACTCTCTCAGGCTCCGCCCCCTGAGGCCTCTGACGATGTGGGCCACCACCCTATAGGCCTCTCGGAAGGGTAGGCCAGCCTCCACAACGAGGGCCTCAGCGAGGTCGACGGCGTAGGTGTAGCTCTCCTCGGCGACCCTCCTCATCCTCTCAGCCTTCACGGTCATCGTCGAGATGGCTCCGTTCATGATCCTCAGCGAACCTTTGATGACGTCGAGGCATCTCCAAAGCGGAGGCTTCGTCCCCTGTAGGTCTTGATGATAGCCCGTCGGCACCCCCTTAACCATCGCCAACAGCTCCTCGAGGGCTGAGTAGACCTCTGAGGTTCTCCCCCTCACCAATTCGAGGGTTGAGGGATTCTTCTTCTGAGGCATTATGCTGCTGGAAGTCGAATATTCGTCGGCCAGCTCTATGTATCCATATTCCTTCGTTGACCAGAGGATGAGGTCTGAGGCCAATCGGCTTAGGGTTGACATCAATATGGCTGAGACTGCCGCCACCTCTATCGCCCAGTCCCTATTGCTCGTCGCATCTATCGAGTTCTCAACCATCTCGTCGAAGCCTAGGAGCTCCGTCGTCCGCTCCCTGTCGATGGGTATGCTCGTCCCCCCTATCGGCCCTGCTCCGAGGGGATTCTGGTTGACCCTTCGATAGCACTCCAGCAGCCTCTCCAGGTCTCTCCGGAGGGCGTCGAAGTAGGAGAGGAGGTAGTGACCGAGGGTTCCAACCTGGGCGTGCTGCCCATGGGTGTAGAGCATCATCACCGTCTCGGCGTGCTCCTCACCCCTCCTCAGCAGGGTCTCCAGCAGCCTCAGGAGATCCTCAGCCACCTCCAGGAGCTCTCTCCTCACCCTCATTCTAACGTCGACCATCGCCTGATCGTTTCGGCTTCTACCCGTATGCATCATGCCTCCAGCTTCGACGCCTATCTTCTCTATCACCCTCGACTCGACATATTCATGGACATCCTCATACTCGGGGCCGACCTCGATGCGGCCCTCCCTCCACTCAGCTCTCAGCTCCTCCAGGGCCTCGAGGATGAGTTTCAAGGCCTCTCGGGGTATGATGCCAGCCTCATGGAGCATTATGTCATGGGCCTCAGTCCCATCGATATCCTCCTCGAAGATGCGTAGATCCTCGTAGATGGAGGTGTGGAATCTGGCTGCCTCCTCCTCCAGGGCGGCCTTAAGCCTCGACCTGTATAGGCTTCGGCTCAAAGGTTTCACCGAGGTTGATGGGCCTCACCCCTTTAAAAGGGGTTCACCCCAGCCGTTCACGTTGATAGGTCCCTCTATAACCCTCCCCAACCCTATTGATTCTAAAGAAGAGGAGTTGAGTCACCCTCGCATCCCTCTTCAGCCTGATGCCATTTGGGTTGTGGACCACCAGCAGAGATGAGCTTCGCCCCTCATATCCAGGATCCCAGACCGCCGTCCCTATCAAGGCCCCACATCTGAGGAGCGTCGATCGGGGTCTCGCTATGGCGACTATGTCGAGGGGTATCCTGACGGCCTCGTTGTAGACGATTAGGTAGCATCCCCTCGGCAGCCTAAACCATCCCTCCCCATCGGGTTTTAGGGGCCTCATCTCCGGCAGCCTCCTCTCCTCGTTGGTGAAGTCGACGGAGCCTGCATCGAGGAATTCATATATCTCAGCCAGGGTGAGGTCGAAGCCCGCTGGCTGGAGCTGTTTTTCGAGGTCTATATAGCCCTCGATGAGTCTCTCCTCCTCTATGAGCCTCCTTATCTCCTCCCCGTTGAGGAGGGCTGGCTGCCTCATGCCTCCTCACTTGCCCTGTGGATGGGCGTTATTGGGACGAATTCGACGCTTGGCCTCCTGGGTCTAACCTCCATCCTGTATAGGCTCATCAGTGAGTATACCTCCTCGGGCAGGCCGAGCTTCACCCTGTCGCCGAGAAGCCTCTTAGCCTCCTCAGCCGTTATGGGGTAGTCGTGGGTGTAGACGCCGCTGACGAGCTCCTCAACTATGCGCTCCACCTGCTCATCGGGATATTTATCCTCGATCAGCCTCCGGACGATGCGCTTCATCTGCTCCATCGCCTTCCTCGACTCCTCAGCCAGTATTAGGGTTCTGTCATCGATCTTGTCGACATCCTTCTCCTCCAGGACTTTGAGTATGGAGGCGGCTGCGTAGACTCCCTGCCTGTCTCCGAGCTGTGGATCGACGGGGCCTAGAACGGCGTGTGGATCCATTAGTATCTCGTCGGCGGCGAGGGCGATTAGGGTGCCTCCGCTCATGG
>CAZGKJ010000017.1:0-20159 GCA_964525955.1 uncultured Candidatus Bathyarchaeia archaeon | reverse complement strand
GGATGAGGGGAGAGTCGACATCATCTTTGCCGGGGGAGACATCAACAGCCTTAGAGAACTCGCAAACCTAACCAAACCCTACGGGATACCCACCTACGTCACCGTGAGGCAGATAATGGTCGACGGCACAGGCATGTGCGGTTCATGCCGAGTCCTAGTCGACGGGGAGGTGAAGTTCAGCTGCGTCGACGGCCCGATCTTTAACGCCCATAAGGTAGACTTCGACGATGTACTCCGCAGACTTGCAAGATTTCGGAAGGAGGAGAGGGAAGCCATGGAATTTTACAAGAGAAGGCAGCAGATGAATGTCGAAGGTTAGAAAAGGCCTCCACCTAGTGAATTCAAAACTCACCTGTTACAATAATAAGCTCCCTATGCGGCGATGTGGTAGTGGACCGCTTAACGGGATATGCTAAACCCTTAACACTCCGTTCCGAGGCGTTTATGCATCATGTGGGCGACCTTCTCATGAACCAGATACATACGCTTCCTACGCTCAAGCTCGTCGAAATCAACTTGATGCCCATCAAACTCTGGGCCGTCCACACATGTGAACTTCGTCTCTCCGCCGACCATAACTCTACAGGCTCCACACATGCCTGTGCCATCGACCATTATCGGGGTGAGGTGAACCATCGTTTTAACCCCGTAGGGCCTCGTCAACTCACAGATCCTCTTCTGAATCGGAACCAGGCCGCAGACGACGACTCTATCCACGCCGCGTTCAAGTATCAATTTCATAAACTCGATTCCCTCATATTCCCGTGAGCCATCATCCGTGCTCACGTAGAACTCGTCGCATACGGCCCTGAACTCCTCCTCGAAGATTATTAGATCCGCCCTCCTGGCTATGTTAACCCCTATCACGTAGTTCCCCTTCTCCTTGAAGGATCTGGCTAGGAGGGTCATGGGTGCGGCGAAGACGCCTACGCCGACGCAGACAACTTTTCCGAATCTCTCGATCTCGGCGGGGTTTCCGAGGGGGCCGACTATGACGGGTATCTCATCCCCCTCATTGAATGCTCCTAGCATCTTAGTTGTCTTCCCAACTTCTTGGAAGACGATGGTTATCGTCCCCTTTTCACGATCGTAGTCGGCTACGGTTAGTGGGATTCTCTCACCCTTCTCATCGGCCATTAGGATAACGAATTGACCGGGTTGAATCTTCTCCGCTATATGGGGTGCGGAGATCTTAATCAGCTTGATGTTTTGGGCTAACTCCCTCTTCTCAAGTATCTCAAACAATCCCTTTCACCTCCCAGCGATTCCGGAGAGCTTATCTGAGAACTCCCTAAGCATGGAGTCAAATTGGTTGAGGTATATGGGCGTCAACCTATATATTTGAAATCTACCCATCAACCCCAATTTTTCGAGGATGCTGAGAACATCCTCGACGTTTCTCTCAGCTATCTCGGTTCCCCTCTCCAGCTTACACTTCTCCTCCGGACATGCTATCACGAGCACTCCGTCGAAACCTGAGTATAAGGCCTCAACGATCCAGGCTGGATCCAACCCCTTAAGGCATGGTATCTCTATGACAGCCGTTTTCTCGTTGTATAGTCCATTCTTAACCCTGTCTAAAGCCGTGAACTCAGACCATTGACAGATGAAGACGAGGATCGAGGGGCGAGTCTTGATCATCGAGGCATATTCATGGATGAGGGTTGAGACTACGTCATACTCGTAACCTTCGAGCTGGATGGCCTGATGTGGACATACCACTGCGCAGACTCCACACCCGACGCAGGAGTCTAGGTCTATGGTTGGAGTGCCCCCAGGTTGGAGTGTGATGGCGTCGTAGGGGCAGATGAAGGCGCACTTCCCACATCCAACACAGTTCTCCGTTATGTAGACCGCCTTCATGGGATTCGTGTAGCATAGGATGGTGTCCTCCCCGAATCCGAGCTCCCTCAGGACGTAGCTCAGAAGCGTCAGACGTTTCCGGCTTACATCGCTTCCATCCTTAAATCTACAATAGTCCTCGTCGCATTGGACGACGATTATCCTCTCAACCCCCATCCTCAACGCCCTCAGATAGAACTCCAATGGGATGCGGCCGACGCATGGAACCCTGATCAGAATGTAGTCCTCGAAGCCCTGCTTAGCTAGGAAATCTCTAACCTTACCGCTTGGAGGTGGACTTACGCCGCGGCAGACGAGGGCTAGGGTCTTCAGCCCCGTCTCCCCCATCCTCCTCTCAAGGTAGGCGAGGAGGGAGTCCGGCTCATAGTAGAGGAGGTTTATCGCGGAGGCTGGGCAGGCGCTGTAGCATAGGCCGCAGACCTGGCACTTCTCAACGTCGAGGATGAGTCTCCCCTTCTCCTCATCGACTTCGAGGGCGTCGAAGGGGCATACGGATGAGCAGATTGAGCATAGGCTACAATTATCTTCGTCGACGTCTATAACGCATGTTTGACCCATTAGGGCTCGGATTTATTCCTCGATGATTGATTTAAATTTTAAGACCTTGAGGAGGGTTAGGGCTATCCCCCTGGCGGCCCCCTCCAGCTCTGGGGTTAAACCCTCCCCAAGGCTTATATCCCTGGGCTGGATGGAGAGTAGGGCTATCCTGGCTCCAGTCATCTCATCAACGAGTTCGCAGAATATTCTTAGGGGTAGCATATGGGTTGAGACCGCTGGACGCAGGGCTAGATCCTCGAAGTCTATAAGCCTCACCCCTCCAGGCTTTAGGCCCATCATCCCAGCGTCGATGATCAGGATGTGTGAAGGCTTGAACTCCACGACGCTCTCGATGTGATCCTCCAGAGCGATCTCACAGGCGATTAGTAGAACCCTATCTGATTTCAGTTCATCCCTCAACTCTCTGACGATCTCAACGCCTACATAATCATCCCTTCTAAACCTGTTTCCAACTCCGATCACCACAACCTTCTCGACGTCTGAGAGGAAGTCGAGGAGCCTTATCTTTAAGCCGTCTTCTCCAGCCTTCAATCTCCAGTGATCCCTCAGTCGACACGCTTAAGGCTTGGCCTCTCAACCCTCCTCATCAGCCTGCCCCGATGATCATATATCTCAACCGTTAGGGGTAGCTCGCCGATGGCGTGGTGGGATGCACATGCCATACATGGGTCATAGGCCCTATATGCCATCTCGACCATGTTGAGCAGCCCCTCGCTCACCTCACTCCCCTTTATGAGGCCCCTCGCTGCGTTTCGGATCGACATGCAGATGGAGGCGTAGTTGCTGGCGGTTGGGGTTATGATGTTTATATCCTCTATGAGGCCATCCCCGTCGAGCTTATAATGGTGGATCAGCGTCCCCCTCGCAGCCTCCACGACTCCGACGCCCTCCCCAGGTTCACCGATGGGGCTGCGAATCTCAGGGCTCGTCACCTCTGGATCCCCTGCGAGCTCCACAGCCCTCTCGGCGGCGTAGAGTATCTCTATGAGCCTCGCCCAGTGGTATGCTATCAGCGAGTGGGCGGGTTTCCCGAGGGTCTTATACATGAGCCTATACTCCTCATCGGCGAGGGGGGTTGCCATCCCCTCCGCTGCGTTCAGCCTTGCGAGGGGGCCTACACGATACACTCCGCTCCCAGCTCCATCTATGAGGCCCCTCCATCCAATCCTCTTCAGGTATGGCATCTTCACATAGCTCCACTCCACGACGTGCTCCTCGACGACGTCGAGATACTCGGATGCATCGAATTTCAGGAGCTCTCTACCGTTTGGGTCTACTATGCGGAGCTTTCCATCGTAGAGGTTAACCCGATTATCCTCATCGACCAGGCCCATATAGTAGGTTTCCAACCTGTAGATGTCGCCTTCGATCATCTCCTCATAATCAGGGTTCTCAAGTACGAGTTCATGGAACAGCTTCAGCGAGGACTCTGCGAAGTCGACGCATGACTCAGCCATCTCCCTCACCCTCCCCCTCTCCTCCTCGGTTAGTGGTTTAGATACTCCCCCTGGCAGTCCACAGACTGGGTGGATGGCCTTTCCACCTATTATCTCCACGATGTTCTGGCCGTATGCCCTATGTCTGATGACCTGCTTCACGAGATCTAGGCCCATTTTCCTCACCAATCCGATGATGTTCCTCTCCCTAGGGGATGCCCTCGGGCCTACGAGGAAGTCGGGTGCGGCGAGGTAGTAGAAGTGGAGTATGTGATCCGATATGATGTAGCCGCAGTGCATGAGCTCCCTAAGCTTCCTGGCGGCTGGGGGAGGCTCTGCTTTGAAGGCCTCGTCAAGTGCCTTCGCTGAGGCTAGGTGATGGGCGACGGAGCAGACTCCGCATATCCTACTCGTTATCTGGGGGATGAGCTCCCCACTCCTCCCGATACAGAACTTCTCGAAGCCCCTGAACTCAGGTATCTGTAAATAGGCGTTCTCGACGAATCCCCGTTCATCTAGGAAGATCGTTATCTTCCCATGGCCCTCAAGCCTCGTGATGGGGTTGATGGTGATCTCCCTCACTTCCTCTCCACCCTCCCGTTTATGATCGACGATGGCAGTGAGAACATGTAGAATGTTCCAATTGGATCCCTGATCTGCCTCTCAACATCCTCCATCTTCACCCCCCTCTCGATTATTGAGGCTAAGGCGCTGAGCATGGCCGCACCCTGCTCGGGGGCGTCTGGACAGGGGCCTCCACATCCTATGCAGGGCATGTTAGCCTTCGGACACCTCGCCCCGCATCCCCCCCTTGTGGCAGGCCCCATACATGGTATACCCAGCTCCAGTAGACATCTCTCGGAGTCTGGAGCCACCTCATGGATTCGATGGATCTCCGAGATCCTCTTCTTCTCCCCCTTTGGATTCCTTGGGCATTCATCACATACGGATTTAGGGGGTGCGAGGACTGAACCCCGTGGTGGAAGCTCACCCCGCAGCATCGCCTCTACGACGGAGAGTGTGCTCTCAGCCGTCGGGGGGCATCCAGGCACATAGTAGTCGACCTCAACTACCTGCGCCAACGTCTTTACGTCGTCTTTGAAGCCTGGCAGCTCCAGCCTCCCCTCTGGGATGTCTACATGGGTTTTCGGCACGACCCCATCTAGGTTGGATGTCGAGGCCGTCTCGATGTATGCCCTTCTAAAGATCTCCATCCTATCGAAGAGGTTTGCCAGACCTGGTATTCCACCTATATATGAACATGATCCATATGCGATTAGGATCTTCGACTTCTCCCTCAGAAGTTTAGCTATATACTCCTGCTCCTCTATCCTTATGGCTCCGTTGAAGAAGGCTACATCGATATATTTATCCGGCATCTCTTTCACATCATCGATCTTTACATCCATGGCTGTGGGCCAGAACTCGATGTCCGCAGCCTCCATCAAGTCGAGAAGGCCTTCATTTATATCGAGGATGGCCACGTCGCATCCGCCACAGGCTGCGGCGGAGTAAAATGCGAGTTTAAGATTCCCCTCCTCAATCAATCTCCCCTTTCCTCCCAATATTCGATGGGAATCATTAGGGGGAGGGGTTACATCTTATAAATCTTGACGCTGCCGCATCCAATCTAAGGAGCTTGGATCAGCCCCTTTAAGGCTGATCGGCGACGATGACTGAGACCTGTGTATAACATCTCTATAGGTGGAGCTGGTCGTAAGGAATAAATAAGGTGAGGGAGAGGTGAAGAGGATGTCTGAGAAGAGGATCAACCCGTGGGAGGAGCAGCTTAAGGTCGTCAAGAAGGTCTCAGAGATCATGGGTCTTGAACCGGCCTTCTACGAGGTCGTCAGCAGGCCTAAGGCCATACTGCAGGTCTCTCTGCCGATAAGGATGGATGATGGAAGCGTCAGGGTCTTCGAGGCCTTCAGGATACATCACAACGACGCCAGGGGGCCCTGCAAGGGCGGTATCAGATATCACCCCCACGTAGACCTCGACACGGAGAAGGCTCTCGCAGCCTGGATGACGTGGAAATGCGCCGTCGTCAACCTCCCCTATGGGGGAGCCAAGGGCGGGATCGCATGCAACCCAAAGGAGCTCTCCAGGGGTGAGCTGGAGAGGCTCACAAGGGCCTATGCGGCTGCGATAGCCGGATTCGTGGGTGTAGACCTCGATATACCAGCCCCAGATGTCGGAACCGACGCCCAGATAATGGCGTGGTTCGTCGATGAATACTACAAGATCACAGGCAGGATCATACCAGGGGTGATAACCGCTAAGCCCCTATGCATAGGGGGCTCAGTAGGTAGAGCTACGGCTACCGGTAGGGGGGTATTCTTCACAGCTGTTGAGGCCTCAAAGAAGTATGGGATACGGATAAAGGGGGCTAGGGTGGCGATACAGGGATACGGGAAGGTTGCATACCCCGCGGCGCTAAACTTCTATGAGGCTGGGGCGAAGATCGTCGCCGTAAGCGACTCGAAGGGGGGGATATACTGCAAGGATGGGCTGAACCCTGAGAAGGTTATGGAGCATAAGAGGAAGACCGGAACCGTCTCCGGATACCCAGGGTGTGAGGAGATTGGGTCGAAGGGGACTCTCATAGCGGAGTGCGACATACTCGTACCCGCAGCGATGGAGAACCAGCTGACGGGGGAGAACGCTGGGGATGTGAAGGCGAAGCTGATCGTGGAGGGGGCCAACGGCCCAACAACGCCGGAGGCGGATAGAATCCTGGAGGAGAAGGGTGTCATAGTTATACCCGACATCCTCGCAAACGCTGGCGGCGTGACAGTCAGCTACTTCGAGTGGGTTCAGAATAGGATGGGATACTACTGGACAGCTGAGGAGGTCGATGAGAGGCTGAGGAGGGTTATGACACAGGCCTTCAAGGATGTGACGGAGCAGGCTGAGAAGTATGAGATAAGCCCGAGATATGGGGCCTACGCCCTCGCCTTCGGAAGGGTTGCCGAGGCCATGAGGGTGAGAGGCATAATATAACCCCCTTTTTTAAGCGTAGCATCATCACTCAACGATCGGCTGGGCTGATCGAGTATGATGCCACCAGTCGCCGATATGGCTCGGAGGGTAATCTTAAAATAGATTTTTGGGAGGTTAATGTGATGCCCTATAAGATTATTGAGAAGAGGGAGCTGACGCCCCCTATAAAGCTGATGAAGTTCTACAAGCCTCTAAAGGGGGTGGCTCTCATCACCGGAGGTGAGGGGGATGGATGAGGCTGAGAGGCAGGTTCCGATGCCCAAGCAACCGCCTGAGGAGAGGATACACAACTTCAGGGAGGTCGCCCTGGGATACACCGAGGAGATGGCGAGGAGGGAGGCTGAGAGATGTCTTCAATGCAAGAATCCGAGATGCGTTGAGGGATGCCCCGTCGGAGTGGATATACCAGGCTTCATAAGGCTGATAGTGGAGGGTAGATACACTGAGGCGGCTGAGAAGATAAGGGAGAAGAATGTCCTCCCAGCGATAACGGGGAGGGTCTGCCCACAGGAGGTTCAATGCCAGGCTAAATGTGTGAGGGGGGTTAAGGGCGAGCCCATAGCGATAGGGAGACTTGAGAGGTTCATAGCAGACTGGGAGATGAGGCATGGGAGGAGGCCTCCGAAGAGGGCGAAGCCGACGGGTAAGAGGGTTGCAGTGATAGGCTCAGGCCCAGCTGGGCTGACCTGTGCAGCTGAGCTTGCGAAGCTTGGGCATGAGGTTGAGATATTCGAGGCCCTCCACAAGCCTGGCGGAGTCCTCATGTATGGCATACCGGAGTTCAGGCTTCCGAAGAGGATCGTGGAGGAGGAGATAAAGTATGTGGAGAGCCTGGGAGTCAAGATACATCTGAACGCTATAATTGGGAAGCTCTACACCATCGATGAGCTATTCAAGATGGGTTTCGACGCCATCTTCATAGCGACTGGAGCAGGCCTACCGAGATTCCTCGGAATCCCAGGTGAGAACCTGAATGGGATATACTCAGCAAACGAGTTCCTGATCAGGACGAATCTGATGAAGGCATACCTATTCCCAGAGTATGACACCCCAATCCACGTTGGTAGGAGGGTCGCCGTCATAGGCGGTGGAAACGTAGCCATGGATGCGGCTCGATGCGCCCTAAGACTTGGAGCTGAGGAGGTCTACGTCATCTATCGTAGGAGCAGGGCTGAGATGCCTGCGAGGGCTGAGGAGGTTGAGAACGCAGAGGAGGAGGGGGTGAAGTTCATATTCCTCGCAAATCCGGTGAGATTCATAGGGGATGAGAAGGGATTCGTAAGGGAGATTGAATGCATCAGGATGAGGCTTGGAGAGCCGGATGAGACTGGCAGGCGGAGACCCATACCAATAGAGGGATCGGAGTTCAGGATCGAGGTCGACACCGTTATAGTGGCCATAGGTCAGGTTCCAAACCCCATCATACAGAAAACCACTGAGGGTTTGAAGACAGGGTGGAGGAACACGATAGTCGTCGACGAGGAGACTATGCAGACGAGCATCGAGGGTGTATATGCCGGTGGAGATGTGGTGAGTGGAGCCGCAACGGTTATAAGCGCCATGGGGGCTGGAAAGAGGGCTGCGAAGGCAATCCATCAATACCTCATGTCGAAGAGATAGAACTTATAGGGTCTCAACCCCCTTACCCAAATATCCATGAGCAGCGAGATGTGGGCTGAGAAGTATAGGCCCAAAAGCCTAGATGAGATGATAGATCAGGAGGAGATAGTCTCCAGGCTTAAACGCTTCGTCGAGGAACGCAACCTGCCGCACCTCCTCTTCGTGGGGCCAGCGGGGGTGGGTAAGACCACAGCCATATTGGCATTGGCCCACGACCTCTATGGGCCTGAGTATAGGAACTATATAATGGAGCTTAACGCCAGTGATGAACGGGGAATCAACGTCATCAGGGAGAAGGTGAAGTTCTTCGCCAGGACAGCCCCGATAGGCGACGTCCCCTTCAAGATATTAATCATGGATGAGGCTGACAGCCTCACGGCTGATGCCCAACATGCATTGAGGCGAACTATGGAGCGATACACGAGGACATGCCGCTTCTGCCTCATAGGCAACTACTCCGAGCGCATCATAGAGCCCATACAGAGTAGGTGTAGCATCTTCAGATTCTCACCCCTCAGCGAGGAGGATGTGAAGCGATGCCTCAGGATGATAGCTGAGAAGGAGGGGGTTGAGGTCTCACCAGACGGATATGACGCCATCTACGAGGAGTCGAGGGGTGACCTAAGGAAGGCCATAAACCTCCTCCAGGCAGCCGCAGCGGCCTCTGGGAGGAGGGTGGACGCCGATGTGGTCTACGCCGTCCTGGGTCGAGTGAGCCCTGGGAGGGTGAGGGAGATGATAGAGCTCAGCTTGAAGGGGGAGTTCATAGAGGCCCGTGAGGTGCTGAGAAGCCTACTCATCGACGAGGGCATGGCAGCCGAGGATATTCTAAGGATGATATACAGCGAGGTTATGCGCCTCGACATACCTGAGCGATGGAAGGTTAGGCTGTCAGACGCCATAGGGGAGGTGGATTATCGATTGACGCAGGGCTCCAGACCTGAGATACAGCTCAGCGCCCTCCTCGCAAAGCTCGCCTTAGCGGGGGAGGAGATGAAGGGTGGCGGAGCAGCCCTGGACTGAGCGCTTCAGACCCAGAACCCTAAGCGAGGTTGTGGGAAATGATGAGGCTAAAGTGAGATTCCTCGAATGGCTTAGGAGCTGGGAGGATGGGATACCTGATAAGAGGGCAGCCCTCCTCTACGGCCCCCCAGGAGTCGGGAAGACCTCCCTCGTAGCGGCGGCTGCCAAAGACCTCGGCTACGACCTATTAGAGGTGAACGCCAGCGACTACAGAACAGCCAAGAGGCTGAGGGAGGTTCTGGGCAGGGCCTCTACGCAGCAGGTTACCGTCACAGGTCGGAGGAGGCTCATTCTCATAGATGAGCTTGAGGGCCTCAGCAGCCGTGAGGATAGAGGGGGCGTTGAGGCGATCCTGGAGCTCATCAGGGAGACGAGGGCGCCCATAGTCCTCGTCGCCACCGTCTACACGGCCCTGAGTGGGGCTTGGGAGAGGAAGCTGAGGGAGTTGAGGAGGCTCTCACTGCCGATAGAGTTGAAGCCCATACCCGTCGTCGAGGTCGTTGAGAGGCTTAGGGAGATCGCCTCCAAGGTCGGCGTTGAGGTTGAGGAGGGGGCCTTGGAGGAGCTTGCCATCCGCTCCGAGGGAGACCTCCGAACAGCCATAAACGACTTGGAGGCTGTGGCTAGGGGCCGTAGGCGGGTCACCCTGAAAGACTTGGAGGCCCTCGGGCTTAGGGATAGACAGCTCTACGCCGAGGAGGCCTTGAGGAGGCTCTTCGCTGCGAAGAGCCTGATGGAGGCGAAGGATGCGGTCTCCTCAACCCAGCTCAACTACGATGACCTCATCGACTGGATATATGAGAATCTCCCCTACATCTTCGACGATCCAGGGGAGCTCTCTGAGGCCCTCGAAGCCCTGGCGAGGGCTGACATCCATAGGGCGAGGGCTGAGCGCTTCCAGGCCTATAGGTTGCTGAAGTATATGTTCGACGAGCTTGCTGGAGGTGTAGCCCTAAGCCTTGAACGTTCTCGGGGTCTATTCACCGTCGTTGAGCGTCATCTAAGGGCGATGGATATCCCCCTAAACCTATTGAAGTTGGAGGAGCGTCCTGAGGGGGTCTCAATCACGCCGCCGAGATATCTCGGCAGCGAGACTTGGAGGAGGGTGAATATGGCTGTGAGAACCCTCGGAGGCTCATGGATTAGGGGGGAGAGGAGGTGGATCATAGGCTATATGAGGCCTCCGAGGGTCGCCCTGAGATACTGGTGGTCTAAAGATAGAAGGCGCATCCTCAAATCCATCTCATCTAAGGCTGCTTCAAAGATGCATCTCTCAACCTCCAGGGCTGTTAGGGATGTTATACCCATATTGAGGGTGATCTTCCAGAGCGATCGGGAGATGGCTGAGGGCATAGCTAAATGGCTTGAGCTGAGCAGAGATGAGGCTGAGTGGCTATCTAAGAGTTAATCCTCTCATATAGGCCCCTGGAGGGGAGGAGCCATCCATCCCTATGGCTGAGGAGCTCGAATCTATAGGCCCTGCCCGAGGCTGGATAGTGTATCAGGGCCCATAGGCTCCAATCCCCAAGGGATATGAGAGCCTTCAGGAGGTTCTCGACATCCTCAGCCCTCGAAGCCATCCGCCTCCTCCCTGGAAGCCTAAGGGTGATCTGGGTTTCACCATCTACCTGCCTTATGCGATGATCTCCGATTTCTCTGCATAGCCATTCAAGCTCATCTGGACGACCATTATAGTGGACATCGATCTCCCTGGCGTAGGTGAGGAGAGTCGAGGTTAAGGCGAGGTTATACTCCCTTAGGAGCTCCATAGGCTCCGGGGGATCGAAGTCTATGAGGTAGTGCTCCTCCTCCAAGTCTGCATATAGGCTTTCGTCGAGGTCATCAGCCGTTATGCCATATCGCTCAGCGGCCTCCTCAAGCACCCTTCTCCGCTCCTCCATCGATGTGACCCCTCGGCCCCCCGTCAGCCTATATACGAGTCTCCTCGCCTCAGGTGGATCGACGAGGCTTCTCATCTCATATATGCAGTGGCCGTCGAGGATCGTTGAGAGGCCCCTGACGAGCTTCGGGTCATAGTCCATCATCTCAACCTCCTCCAGGGCCTCCCAAAGCTTCCAACGCTTCTCATCTATATGCTCCCTATAGATGGAGATGAGGAGCTCTGCGAGGGGGAGCTCCCTCCGAGATGCGTAGATGGGCCATATACGGCCCCTGCGCCGTCGAACCCTCAGCAGGTTCTGGGGGAGCCTCATCCACGCCTCCTCCTGCTCATACCGATCTCAGCCGTCCCCCTTGAGACAAGCTCTATCAGCCTCGCCCTTTTCCCCCTCCGCTTACGCAGTATCCGGCCTAATCGCTGTATGAACTCCCTGCTGCTGCCTGTTCCGCTGATTATCACAGCTATAGAGGCATCTGGGACATCGACGCCCTCCTCCAGGACTCTGCTGGTGACGATCCGGAGGTAGCGCCCCTCCCTGAATCCGTTGAGTATCTCCCCCCTCTCAGCCTTCGGCGTTCGATGAGTTATCGCCGGTATGAGCATCTCCCTGCTGATCCTGTAGACAAGGTCGTTGTATCTGGTGAAGATTAGCATCTTCTCATCTGGATGCTCCCTAAGTAATCGGCGTAGATAGTTGAGCTTCACCTCCGAGCCATAGGCGATCCTGAGAGCCCCCTCCCTCGCCCTGAGAGCCCTCCTAACCTCTGGGTCGACTCCGCTTCTCACAACGAGCTTACGATAGTCCTCACCGCTCTCGATCCTTATACCCCTCTCCTCGAGGAGTGAGATGTATTTGCCGAACTCCTCCTCATATCGTCTACGCTCCTCCCCCGTTAATGGGAGGTAGACGGTCTCTATGGTGTATGGCGCCAGATAGACTCCTGCGAGGTCTTCGACGCCCAGCTCATAGACGACTCCTCCCACGAGTTCGAGGAGGGCGGCGTGTCCCCCATCGCTCCGTTCAGGGGTCGCCGTCAAGCCCAGCCTATAGGGGGAGAGGTATTGGAGGGCTATCCTGGAATAAGTCGGTGATGGGAGGTGGTGAACCTCATCGAAGATGAGGAGCTCAAATCGGTTCCCAAGACTCCCAGCCCTCGTTGAGGCCGAGTCATAGGTTGAAACCGTTATTGGCATCAGCCTCTCACGGCCTCCAGCGACGACTCCCACATCGACGTTGAAGGCTTCATGAATCCTCTCCCTCCACTGCTCCACCAGAACCAACGTCGGAACCACGACGAGGGTTGAGACATTCAACTCCTCCATCGCCTTGAGGGCGATAACCGTCTTACCGGCACCGGTAGGCAGGACAATGACACCCCTAAATCCAGCCCCCCTCCACGCCTCGAGGGCCTCAACCTGATAATCCCTAAGCCTAAGCCCAGAGGACAACTCTAGACAATCGAGAGGCCTGAAGGCCTCATCTATGAACTCCACACCCCTATCACGGAGCTCCTCAACGATCTCCCTATAACGAATGCCAGGAGCCCTATAGGCGTCGAGAGCGGGATCATACTCAGCGAGGGGGATGGGACCCCCAAAGGCGAGGAGCCATCCCCCCTCATACCTCAGCCTAATCAAACCAGAATTCAAAGGGTGGAGATGGGGATAAAGTTGTTCATAAACAATCAAATAAATATAAATCCACTTCGCTTTATAAAGACCCATACAGATTCTTATTTCTTGCTATAAGTGGCTACCACTTATAAAAAAGAATCTCATAAAAGTTGAAAGACGTAAAAAAATGGAGGGTGTGAGGAGCTCCTAAATCGCTATGAAAATTGGGTAAGTGGCTTTAACTCAGGTTCTTGGATGTGGTGGTTTGGAAAGCTTTTAATGAGACCCTTAGTGAGTTTATCCCCGTCGGTGTCTGGATTGGAGGAGGAGAGGCCCGCCGGCCCAATATATGAATGTGTCAGATGTGGAAGCCGTGTCTCCTACGCCGAGTTGGAGCGCTACGTCTCCTTCAGATGCCCCCACTGTGGCTACCGAATCTTCAGGAAGGTTAGGCCTCCAGTTGTGAAGAGGGTGAAGGCGAGATGAATGAGGGTGAGAGCCTTGAGGAGAGGCGGGCGAAGCTCATCATGAAGTATCGAGGCCTTGAGGTTGAGGATGTTGAGAGGGAGGGGAACCGCATCTACTATTATCTCAGGAGGGGCGACGAACGCTACGTCATCCTCTGCATCCTCGGGGAGAAGACGATAGGCGTCTCATACATCAGAGAGTTGAGGGAGAAGGTTGAGGAGCTCGGAGCCGTGAGGGGAATCCTCATCGGCGGAGGCCACTACACATACTCGGCGAGGAGCGAGGTTGAGAAGATGAATGAGGAGGCTGAGCGTGAGGGTAGAGGACGAGTAATAGAGCTTATACCGCCGAGCCTACCAGCCTTCGACATCTTCCAGCATGAGCTTGTCCCGATGCATGAGATACTCTCGGAGGAGGAGCGGAAGGCAATGCTTGAGCGCTACCATGTCAAGCCATACCAACTCCCCTGGATCAAGGCTGACGACCCAATAGTCATCATTCTCGGCGCCGAGCCTGGGGACATCATAAGGATAAGGAGTCGAAGCGAGACCGCTGGGGAATACATCTCATATCGATACGTGGTGGAGTAGCATAGTTTTAAACGTCGATGCAACTTTAAATATCGAAATTGGGTCTGTGGAGTCGAATCCTGGATGCCATTAGGGGCTTAGGGGAGGTCTTTAAAAAGGCCTATAGAAGGGGGGGAATCTGGTGGATGATCTTCACAATCTCCATGATCATCATCGCATTAGACTTCATCATCCTCGCCCTCCTCCTGCTCAGATTCCTTTAGGTTCTCCCTCAGCTCGCTGAGGATTACGAGGGCCTCTCCAAGGGGTATGTCAAGCCTCTTGGAGAGCTCCTCGGCTGTGATGTCTGGATCTTCGAGGAGTATCTGGTCTCTGACATAGGCCTTATGGTATCGATACATCGGAAGTCTGTGAACAACTTCCACGAGGATGAGCCAGAGGGGGCTTCGCTCCAGGTCGCCGTCCAAGGCCTCACCCCCTCATCTTCAAACGCTCATACATCTTATCGAATGTCCATCTGATATTGCTTCTAATCCTCCTAAGCCTCGTCTCATCCCCATAGTTCCTGATGATGAGCCTCACGATCCTATCGCCATCCGTCTCCACATCGTAGGAGAGAACATCATCCGGGGATAGCTCCCCCCTGGAGACCCTCTCCTCATCCTCCCTCCTCATCTCATCCAGCATCCTCTCCAAGATGAAGACCTTGAAGAGGGGGGAGGAGGCTGAGAACTCGACGTCGCTCCTCGGCTCGAAGATTATGGAGCCCCCCTCACACCTAAGGGTTCCAAGGACAATCCCACTCCTCCCCTTCACCGAGGTAGACTCCGAGGAGACCTCATCAGCCCTCCTGAAGCCGAGGTGGGCGATCAACCTATCAATCTCCTCCAGGGCCCTACGGAGATCCTCCAACTCCCCCTCAAGAATTCTAATTCGACGCTCCAACCCCTCCCTGATCCTGAGAAGCCTCCTAACCTCCTCCAATTTCCTCATGGATAAGGAGTCCCCAGCCCTATAAAGCCCCTTCCACCCTCCACCTTTTAAGGCTGAGCGACATCATATCATAGGGTTGTTTGGAGAGGGCTTCGTAGAGCGATACCTCGAGCTGAGCAGGGAGAAGGATAGCATCCTATGCGTCGGCCTCGATCCAGCCGTCAGAGGGATGAGGGAGCGCTACCTGGTTCCACAGCCCCTCATAGAGCGCCACGGCCTAAGGGGAGGGGTTAAACGCTTCTGCCTCGACATAATAGAGGCCGTAGCCCCCTACACGGCGATGATAAAGCCCAACGCCCAATACCTCACCTACATCCTAACCCTCGAAGACCTGAGAGAGATGGTCGAAGCCATACATGAGGCCGACTGCCTCGCACTCCTCGATGCAAAGCTCAGCGACATATCGTCGACGAATCAGGCGGCCCTCCACTGGATAGGGGCTGCGGGATTCGACGCCGTAACCTTCAGCCCCTATCCAGGCTACGACGGCGGATGCGACGTGATATACCGCTGGGCCGAGGAGGGGGATAAGGGCATCTTCGTCCTCTGCCGGATGTCAAATCCAGGGGCGAGAGAAATCCAGGGCCTAATAGTCGAGGATGAGCCCCTATACATTAGGGTTGCCCGTGAAGCCCATAGGCGTGGGGCCAACGGCTACGTCGTCGGATGCACAGCCATAGAGGAGCTGGGCGCCGTTAGAGAGATCATCGGAGAGGAGCCCCTGATCCTCAGCCCAGGCCTCGGCCCCCAGGGTGGAGACCCAGCGGCAGCGATAAAACTCGGCTCCAACAGCAGTGGCGAAGGACTGATCGTCGCATCATCCAGGTCGATAGACTACGCCTATGAGGTTAGAGGCCTAAGCTGGGAGAGGTATGCCGAGGCGGCTGCTATGGAGGCCGAGAGGAGGCGTGATGAGCTGAATAGGCTTAGACGCCTCGTCTTCGGCTGAGAATCAAGGCAGAAGGACGGACATCACACCCATCGGAGGGTTTAATGTTTAATATGGGAGTGGAGTATGGATTCGGAGAGACCTACGATGATCGAGGTGAGATTCCACGGTAGGGGTGGACAGGGGGCCTGGACGGCTTCCCTCCTCCTCGCCCATGGAGGCCTGAAGGAGGGGAAATACGTCCAGAGCTTCCCAGCCTTCGGACCTGAGAGGGCTGGAGCACCGATAACGGCTTATACCAGGATAAGCGATGAGCCCATCGACATACATTCAGGCATCTATGAGCCGGACCTCGTCGTCGTCCTCGACCCGACGCTCCTCGGGCCGTCGGTGGTGGAGGGCCTGAAATCGGGGGGTAAGATCATCGTCAACACCTCCAGCTCCCCTGATGAGATCAGGAAGCAGCTCGGATTGGGTGAGGACGTCGAGGTCTGGACAATAGACGCCACAAGCCTGGCGCTCGAAGTCCTGAAGCGTCCGATAACAAACACCGTCATGCTCGGCGCCCTATTGAGGGCTGCGGGCATAGTTAAGCTGGAGTCGCTTCTGGAGGCGGTTAGGGAACGTTTCAAGGGGGAGGTGGGAGAGCTGAACGTCAAGGTCATAGAGGCAGCCTATAAGGAGGCGAAGAGGGGATGAGTGAGCAGAAGCCTGGATGGAGGGAGCTCCCCTTCGGGGCTATACCCTACAAGTCATCGCTGGAATACCACACAGGCGACTGGGGGGTTGAACGCCCAGTGTTCGACCTTGAGAAGTGCACCAGATGCACCTTCTGCCACTTCTACTGCCCAGAGGGGGCGATAAGCTTCGACGCTGGACACCCAGAGGTCGATCTACGATACTGTAAGGGCTGCGGAATCTGCGCAAATGAATGCCCCGCAGGGGCTATAAGGATGGTGAGGAAGGGATGAGTCGGCAGAAGCTCCTCGGCCTAAATGGAGATGAGGCGGCTGCCTACGCCATAAAGCAGGTCAACCCAGATGTGGTGGCCGCCTACCCGATCACGCCGCAGACCATCATCGTGGAGAGGTTCAGCGAATACGTCGCCGACGGCCTCGTAGACACGGAGTTCGTCGCCGTCGAATCGGAGCACAGCGCCATGAGCTGCTGCATAGGGGCAGCAGCAGCCGGTGCGAGGGCCTTCACGGCGACGGCTGCCAACGGCCTTGCGTTGATGTGGGAGATGCTCTACATCGCTGCGTCGCTTAGACTGCCCATCGTCATGGCCGTCGTAAACAGGGCCATGAGCGCCCCGATCAACATCCACAACGATCACAGCGACTCCATGGGGGCGAGGGACAGCGGCTGGATACAGATATACTGCGAGAACAGCCAGGAGGTCTATGACACATGCATAGAGGCCTGGAGGATCGGTGAACACCTCGACGTCCAGCTTCCCGTGATGGTCTGCCTCGACGGCTTCACCCTAAGCCACACCATGGAGAACGTCCTGACGCTCAGCGATGAGGCTGTTAGGGACTTCATCGGGGAGCGCCCATACATAAAGGTTCGGGGACACCTCGGAGAGGCGGAGTTCAGATTAGACCCGGAGAAGCCGTTGACCATGGGCCCCCTAGACCTCTACGACTTCTACTTCGAGCATAAGATGCATCAGGTCGAAGCCATGAAGGAGGCCCTTAAGGCGATACCTGAGATCGATGAGGAATACGCTGAGATTTCAGGGAGGGAGTATAGGCTGCTTCACCCCTACATGATGGAGGACGCTGAGGTAGCCATCATCGGCCTTGGGTCGACTATGGGGACTGTGCGATACGTCGTCGATAGGATGAGGAGGCGGGGTCTAAAGGTTGGGATGGTGAGGATGAGGGTCTTCAGACCCTTCCCCACGGAGGAGCTCCAGAAGCTCCTCAAGGATGTGGAGGTCGTCGGAGTCCTGGATAAGGCGATGAGCTTCGGCGCCCCTGGAGGCCCACTATACGAGGAGCTGAGAACAATCTTCTACGACGTCGATGAGAATCCCATCATCGTCGACTACATCTACGGCCTCGGAGGGAGGGATACGCCGCCACATCTAATCGAGGAGACCTATGAGGAGCTGCTGGAGGTGAAGAGGCGTGGAGAGGCGGTTGAGAAGCTAAAATTCCTGGGGGTGAGGATGTGATGAAGGCCATAACCCTGAAGGAAGCGGTGGAGAAGCCAGACCTCCTGGCCTCTGGGCATAGGCTATGCGCCGGATGCGCCGAGCCCATCATCGCCCGATTGGTTTTGAAGGCGAGCAGGGGAGCCATCATAGCCACCACGGCCACCGGCTGCCTCGAAGTTGCGACGACGATATTCCCCTACTCAGCCTGGCGTATACCCTGGATACACACCGCCTTCGAGAACGCCGCCGCCACCGCCAGCGGGATAGAGGCGGCTTGGAGGGCGATGAGGCGTAAGGGGCGTGGACCCCTGGCGAAGTATGAGACCCTCGACATCGTCGCCTTCGCAGGGGATGGGGGAACCTACGACATAGGTCTACAGGCGCTCTCCGGAGCCCTGGAGAGGGGGCATGACTTCACCTATGTTCTCCTCGACAACGAGGCCTACATGAATACGGGGATTCAGAGGAGCGGTGGCACACCCTACTGCGCCTGGACGACTACAAGCCCAGCTGGAACAGTGATCCCTGGGAAGAGGGAGTGGAAGAAGCCCATCGATGAGATAGTCATCGCCCATGAAACCCCCTACACGGCGACGGTCAGCCCCGCCTATCCCCTGGACCTGATGCAGAAGGCGAGGGCCGCCTTCGAGACGGAGGGGCCGGCATTCATCCACGCCATCTCACCCTGCTGTAGGGGCTGGAGATTCCCGTCGAACAAGACGATCGAGGTGGCTCGGCTGGCCGTTGAGACCTGCTTCTTCCCCCTCTACGAATGCAGGGTTGAGGATGGGAGGCCCATCTACAAGTTGTCGCCGCCGAGCCTCGCCATAGCTAAGAGACCTGAACGTAAGAAGCCTGTGGAGGAGTATCTGAAGGTTCAGGGGAGATTCAGACACCTCTTCAGACCTGAGAAGCGGGAGGATCTCATAGAGCGCATCCAGAGATGGGTTGACCGAAGGTGGGAGATGCTGCTGGAGAAGGCAGGCCTATAACCCCATCTTTTATTGATTAAGGTGGAAAGCTCCTCAACCCTTCAATTTATCTTTTTCTCCACTTAATCCACTTAGATGAGAGGATTAGACCCCCTCAGGGAGGCCTTGATGAGGAGGATTGCGGGGGAGATCGTCATCTCCCCTAATCCAGGATTGGCGATGAGGAAGTGGCGCAGCCTCCTCCAGGCGAGTCAGGTTGAGGTGGCTGAGGAGCTGGGCTGCTCCCCGTCTGTGATAAGCGACTATGAGGCGGGCCGTAGACGGTCTCCCGGCAGCAACTTCATTAAGCGCTTCGTCGAGGCCCTCCTCGACATAGATCAGAGGCGTGGAGGCCGTTACACGAGGGAGCTGGCGAGGATCGCCGTCGACGTCAGCGACATATTTCTCGATATGAGGGAGTTCACCTCACCGGCCACGGCGAGGAGGATATGTGAGGCCGTTGAGGGGGAGGTGGTTGCATGTCCAGAGGGCCTCGACAGGGAGGTATACGGCTATACGATTATAGACAGCCTGAAGGCGATTCAAACCCTCTCGGGATTGGAGTTCTATAGAATCTTCGGCTCCACCAGTGAGAGGGCCCTCATATTCACGAGGGTTAGCAGGGGTAGGTCTCCTATGATAGCTGTGAAGATCAGCCCCCTGAAGCCGAGGATCGTCGTCCTACACGGCGTGATGGGTGAGGTGGACCCCCTCGCCATCTCCCTCGCAGAGGGCGAGGGAATCCCCCTCGCCGTCTCGAGGCTTAGGTCTGAGGAGGAGCTCGTCGAGGCGCTTCTACAGCTCTATCACACCCTATCCAGGCGTGAGGGTGGTTGAGGCTTAAACCCTCCCCAGCCTCCTCTCCAGGGTGGCCCTTATGAAGCCGTAGTAGGGTGGTGAGGGTTTCCAGGGTCTGCTCTTAAACTCTGGGTGGAACTGGGTTGCGAGGAAGAAGGGGTGGCTTGGGAGCTCCATGATCTCCTTACGCCTCCCATCAGGGCTCCAACCTGAGAAGACTACACCCCCCTCCTCCAGCTTCCCCCAATACTTCGGGTTGACCTCCCATCGATGCCTATGCCTCTCATATATCAGCTCCGAGCCGTAGAGTCTGTGGGCGAGGGTTCCAG
>CAZGKJ010000016.1:0-22133 GCA_964525955.1 uncultured Candidatus Bathyarchaeia archaeon | reverse complement strand
GCTGCTGAACAGCGGGGCGGAGGCCGTTGAGAACGCCGTTAAGATCGTCCGACAGAGAACCGGTCGACCGGGCATCATAAGCTTTGAGAACAGCTTCCATGGACGCACCTACATGGCGCTGACGCTCACCGGGAAGTGGGATCCATATAAGGTGGGCTTCGCCCCCTTCGTCCCAGGCGTCTACATGGCGCCCTACGCCTACTGCTATCGATGCCCCCTCCACCTCGAATACCCAAACTGTGGATTGGCCTGCGTCGAATATATTGAGAGGAAGATGCTGAAGACACGGGTCGATCCAGGTGAGGTTGGGGGCATCATCGCCGAGCCCGTTCAGGGTGAGGGGGGATTCGTAGCTCCGCCTCCGGAATACTTCAAGGAGCTGCGCAGGCTCTGCGATGAACACGGCTTCAAGCTCATCATCGACGAGATTCAAACCGGCTTCGGTCGGACGGGTAAGCTCTGGGCCATAGAGCATTATGGCGTTGAGCCTGATCTGATGACGATGGCTAAGGCCCTTGCCTCGGGGCTGCCCCTCAGCGCCGTCGTTGGAAGCGAGGAGTTGATGGGCGGCGTCTATCCAGGCTCACTGGGCGGAACCTATGGAGGCAACCCCATCGCCTGCTCCGTCGCCTTGAAGGTCATAGAGATCATGCAACGTGAACACATCCCGGAGAGGGCGGCTAAGCTGGGAGTGGAGCTGAGGAGACGCCTGGATGAGCTCCAGGAGAGGCATGAGGCTATCGGCGACGTTAGAGGCCTAGGCCCAATGCTCGCCATGGAGCTCGTGAAGGATCGAAAGACTAAGGAGCCTTACGGCGAGGCCGCCTCGAAGGTCATCAAGGAGGCCCTATCCAGGGGGCTACTCCTCCTAAAGGCAGGCCTATATGGGAACTGCATAAGGCTGCATCCACCGCTGACGATAGAGGAGGAGCTCCTGGATAGGGGGATGAACATCCTCGACGAGGCCCTGAAAAGCCTCTAACCAAACTTTTTCCCTTCTAACCCCGCCAAACCCTGAAGATCAGCCAGAGGGGGATATCACCTATCAACATGGAGACGAATAGGCCGATGGTTATGAGAAGCAGAAAGGGTAGAGTCGAGGAGACCCAGACCTCCCTGAGGCCGGCGGCCCTCAACTCCTCAAAGACCCTTAAGGCCTCCTCATCGCTCTCAAGGCTCGGCATCAGGATAAGCCTCCTAACACCATCCTCAAAGACCTCCAGGGGATAGTCGAAGGGAGGCCCCCTAACGGAGTCTAAGGGCTTCCTCAAACCAGTTACAAGAACCAGAAGCCTCCTCCACCAGGGGTCGCTTAGGCCTTCGAAGAGGGTTTCACCCCCAAGGGCCCTTAGGAGATTCCTGAGAAGTATGAGGAGCGCCAGGGAGGCGCCTGCAAGAACAGAGTTTGAGAAAACCGTAAGGGGGTAGAGGGGGGAAACCACACCGAGGAGAGGCCTAAACCCTGTTGGATGCGGAAGAAGAAGCGACAGGGCTACGAGAGCCTTGAAGTCGGCGCCCCCGAAGAGTCCGAGATATGCGACGACATAGGCCAGAAGAGATGAGACGCCGATGGAGGCCACGAGACCTAAGGGCCTATAGACACCCTGAAGAACCGAGTAGACATCCAATATGAAGCCTAAAAGGCCTCCGAGGAGCCAGACCTCATCGGGTATCTCCCTCGTCCGCACATCCCTCGCTGAGGCGTAGAGGAGCATCACAACGGCTGCAGACAGCCTCAGGGCTTCGACGATGGATGGCAACCCAGAGAGAGTAGGCCAAAATCCTTAAGGGGTTTCCCATACGCTCCGGTTAAATCCAGCCTCTCCCATCCTCAATATGTGAAATTCGGCTTCCACATCTCCATCAGAGGCTCCATCGATAGAGCTGTCGATAGGGCGTTGGAGATTGGATGCGACACCTTCCAGCTCTTCACCAGAAACCCGAGGAGCTGGGGCTTCACACCCCTCGATGAGGAGGAGGCTACGGCCTTCAGGGAGAAATTGATGCACAGCCACCTCGACCCCGTTTTCGTCCACATGCCCTACATATTGAACCTCGCCTCCCCAGACCCCGAGATATATGAGAGGTCGATTGAGTCTTTGAAAGAGGAGATTAGACGCTGTGAGATTCTCGGGGTGGGGTATATCGTGACCCATCTCGGCAGCCATAGGGGGGCTGGAGTCGAGGAGGGCATCAGACGGGTATCCAGAGCCGTGGAGAGGGCGCTTAGGGAGGCGGAGGGAGATGTGGTGATCCTCCTGGAGAATGGCTCTGGAGCTGGAACCCAGGTGGGCTCGAGATTCTGGGAGATCGGTGAGATGCTTAGGCTCATCGATGATGATCGAGTTGCGGTCTGCCTCGACACCTGCCACGCCTTCGCCGCAGGCTATGAGCTGAGAACCCCAGAGGGGTTGGAGGAGACCCTAACCGAATTCGATGAGGCCATAGGCCTTGAGAAACTCATACTCCTCCACCTAAACGACTCCGTCGGAGAGAGAGGCTCAGGAATAGACCACCATGAACATATAGGCTTAGGGGAGATCGGGGAGGAAGGCTTCAGGCTGATCCTCAACGACAGGAGGCTGAGGAGGCTGCCAATAATCATGGAGACCCCAATAGATGAGCGGAGAACAGACCAGGAGAACCTCAGGAAGGTGAAGGAGCTCGCAGGCCTAATCTGAGAAGGGGAAGATTAAAATCCCGACGACATAAATCTGATCGCAGGCCCCGGTGGCTTAGCCTGGTTAAAGCGTCTGCTTGGTAAGCAGGAGATCGCGGGTTCAAATCCCGCCCGGGGCTTAAGGATAAGAGCCGGGTCGTTCTCAAGACTCGGCGTTATCTTCATCTCGATGGCCTATCGATGATAATCCGGAGGGGGATGAGGAGAGTTAGCTGGTGGAAGGGCTTCGTGGTGATCCTATCAATAGGGATACTAGTAATCTCAGGTCTTTATGTCGGCGTCTTAAATCGACTTCAGGAGCAGCAGGTAGAACTCGAAAGATTGAAGGAAGAACTTGAGAGTCTGAGGGCGGGATATGATAGATTAGCGGGTCTCCCCGAACTCGTAAATCTATCAATTAGGAACCCCGTTACGCATCTATATGGCTCTGGACTCTACATCGTCTCAGGCTATGGTCTGAATTATTGGCATTTGTTAAGCGATTCAGGGATTGAACGTAGTATCCATGGCTTCTACACAGTCTTCTATGCCCCACTAGACAATCTAACCCTCAAGATGTATCTCTTCGTATATCCAGCAGGTGTGGTGCAGGTTCCCCTGACCCTTCAGATGGGGAACGCCCTAAGAGGTGAGTCAGGCATCGTGGTTGAGAAGAGACTCAACTATACTGTCTGGCAGTCTCCTGTTATATGGTCTGTGAACGCCACCGAGAACAGGGCCTACGAGGTCACCCTACCCACAAGAGGCTGGTATACCCTAAGCATGACAGGGCCGATCCAGAGGACGAGTAGCGGCTCTGTAAGATATCGGTGTATGATAGGGGGGAGATTTGTGCATGTTCGATCCTGGGTCGACTTCCAACTCCTAAAGAATGGGAAACCCATCCTCTTCGCTGTATTGAGAAGATGCGGATAAGAATCTCTAGTTAGCATCTACGATAACTCGTGGCCTATACCCTGCTATCCGTCTGGAAGTTGAAGCGTTAAATCCTAGTTGTCAGCTAGACACGATCAACGCCCTCATTTGGCGCCTATAAACCCAACTAGGGATAGGGGTAGATTCTCATCCACCAGGAATCTGAGAGGCCTACTCAACTGGGAGTATAACCTCCTTCTCCAGAAGCTTGGCTGCGTAGGTTAGGGCGGCCTTCACATCATCGGGGGTGAGCTCGGGATATTCTTTGACGATCTCCTCAGGTCTCATCCCCTGCCACGAGTTCGACGATGAGGGAGACGGGTATCCTCGTCCCCTTGATCACGGGTTTACCGCCCAGCTTCCTCACATCCACCTCTATCCTGTCGATATAGTCCCCCATCATCCATTAATCTCCTCAACTCGGATTAAAGGGCAATAGGATGGCTGAGCCTCAACTAACCCTGGTTAAAGCGCCTGCTTGGTAAGGAGGGCTTCACAGTCCAAGATTTATGTGTGAGGAGGGAGGGGGTCTATTCCAGGGGATGGCTAAATAAGTTCCTGGCCTGAGGGGGAGATTCAGAATCCGCCATTTCAGATTGGATTTCACATCCTTGTTCACGCCTAGAGCACGTAGCTGCTGATGATCTCATGGCCCATCCCTCGCCCTCTGTTATGATTTATATTACATAATTGTAAGATTTGTATGATATGTCGACGGTGGTGAGCTTCAGGATCGACCGGGAGTTGAAGAGGAGGATGGAGGAGTTGAGGCATATAAACTGGAGTGAGGTGGTGCGGAGGGCCATAGCGAGGACTGTGGAGGAGGAGATGGCCAAGAGACGGAGGGGGAAGGATAGGGAGAGGATGAGGAGGGCCTCCCTCCGATGCAGGGAGATTTCCAGGAGGGTTGAGGGTTGGTCTTCAACGGAGGAGATCAGGAGATGGAGGGAGCGGAGACCTACATCCTAGAGGCCTCGGTGGCCGTCAAGTGGTTCATCTTAGAGGAATACTCCAGGGAGGCCGCACTGCTGAGGGAGACCTATGTTGAGGGGGTCATAGATCTCGTGGCTCCCTCCCTCCTCCCCTACGAGGTCTTAAACGCACTGAAGCATTCAGCAGCCTTCGGGGAGGAGGAGTTGAAGGAGATTGCGAAGACTCTGGAAGACCTCCAAATAACCTATTACCACCTGGAGGGGGAGCTGGCCCTGAAGGCTGTGGAGACGGCGATGAGGAAGGGGATAACAATCTACGATGCGGCCTACGTGGCATTAGCACAGCATCTTGGAGCCAAACTCTACACAGCGGATGAAAGACTCCTAAGGAAGATGGGGGAGAGCCCCATAATTGAGCATATAATGAAGTTTAAGCCTCCCTGAGATAACTCCTCATAATGCGCTTAATCTCATCCTCAACGTCCCTTGGAAGAGGCTTTGGCTGATGCTCCCTCAACAGCCTCCTCACCTCCTCTCCAGCCTTATAGTTGAGGCTTGGAGCTCCCAGTCTCTCCCAGGCTTCAGGTCTGCTTCTATCGCTGAGCCTTGGAACCCAATGCTCCTCTCTGCCATATCTCAGCGTATGCCTCCTGCCGAGGAAGTCACCTCTCCATCGGACTTCCTTTATCTCCTCTAAGGCGATCCTCTCCTCGTCGACTCTCAGGCCCCTGAGTATTCGTTTTGTGAGGGCTGCAACCTCGTCGTCGATGATTAGCTGCTCAGGGCTTGCGATGGCGTCTGCAGCCAGTAGGCCCATCCCCGAGATTAGGTTTAGGCCCGCCAGGGCTGGTATCAGCGCCGTGTGGAGCTTCTCATAGCCTGACTGCTCATCGACGGTCTTCGAATCCGTGATTATGCCTCCCCCACCGCTGGGCAATCCATAGAACCTGGCCATCTGAGCCGTGGAGGCCTTCAGCAGTGAGAACTCCGGGTTGCCGAGGGAGATGTCGCCGCTTCTGAGGTCTATCGACCTGGCCCAGGTTCCGTAGATGAAGGGGGGAGGCTCATCGCCTCCGGCGAGCGTCGAGATGACGAGGGCTCCGAGAACCTCAGCGTTGTTTAGGGTGAGCGTCCCGGCGAGGGTTATGGGGGAGTTGGCTCCGGCTATGGGGCCGGACTCAGCCCAGATGGGTAGACCGCATCTCGACGCCTCGATGAGGGCCTCTACGATCTTGGAGTCGAAGTATAGGGGGCTGTTCAGCACCGAGATGTAGATGCCTATTGGTCTACGCCTCAACTCCTCTGGGCCTCCGGCGACGGCTGATAGCATCTCGAATCCAGCTCGAACCTCCCAGGCTGTGAAGAGCTCCACTATCGGCGGCTTCACCGAGTTTCTCAGCGTCGCATATATTAGTTGAAGACCTCGGAGCTCCAGGGGGACGTCGAGGGGCTCTCCAACGGTGAAGAAATCGACATGCTCCAGGGCGTCGGCCAACCTCGCCAGCTCCTCCACATCCCGGAGGGTTAGACGCCTAATCTCCCCCGTCTCGGGGTCTCTCATCCTCACCATTCGACCGACGGAGCCGAAGTATATGGCGTCGCCGCCGATCCTCAGCCTCTTCGAGCCGTCTCGATAATAGACATCAAACTCCCCCGGCATCTTCCTTAGGCATTCGTTCAGGAGGCCCTCCGGTATTCTGGCCACCTGTTCCTCGGGGTCTATGGATGCCCCAGCCCCCTCCAGGAGGTGGAGAGCCTTCTCTGAGGGTATCTTGATGCCTACCTCCTCTAATAGGGTGAGTGATGCCTCATGGATGGCCTTTATCTCGCCGTTTGAGAGGGGTTTTAGACTCCAGCCCATAACCCTATCCGCCTCCTGGATGGGGAATCCCATATCGCTTCAGGATGGCCCTCAACCTCTCCTCCAGGGCCTCCTCAGCCTCCTTCGATAGGGGCTTGGGCTGATGCGCCTTGAGTATCTCATCCACCCTCTCCCTCGCCCTATCCAGGATGGTCTTCATCCCCTCCTTCCTCCAGGCGTCGAGGCTGAGGCGGCAGATGACATCCGAGGGCATCCAAACCTCCTCTAGGTGATGTAGGAGGGTGTGCTTCTCGCCGAGGAAGTGGCCTCCATGGCCAACCCTCCGGATGACGTCGACGGCGAGGGCCTCCTCATCAACCCTCAAACCCCTCAACAGCCTTAGGAGCATCCTGCATGCCTCTGCGTCGATGACCAGCTTCTCCAACGACTGGCAGTTGTCGAACATCAGCATCCCAGGCCCCGAGATGTTGTTCACCCTCACCAAGGTCATGAGTGTGAGACCCATAGCCGTCTCCATGAGACTCTGGGCGTCCACAACCTTAGAGTCGCTGACGGCCACCGTATGCGTCGGGAGACCATAGTGTTTTCCGAGCTCCGCTCCTGCGCAGGCCACCATCATCGCCTCCACCGCCCCTATCCTGTTGGTTCCATAGCGCATATCGAAGACGAAGGGGACGGAGCCATAGACGACTGGAGCTCCAGCCCGCTTCAACTGGGATATGACATAGCCGCTGAGGAGCTCAGCATTCATCTGAACCAGCGTCCCAGCGAGGGTTACGGGACTGGAGACCCCGATGTTAGGAGCCGGATCGATCTCGACGGGAACCATCCTCTCAGCGCAGTCGAGGAGATTCTGCGTAGAGAGGTCTCCCCAGGTGAGCGGAGACCTAGGACAGCAGTCGAAGAAGGCTATGGGTCTACGCCTCAACTCCTCAGGGCCTCCGACGACGGCTGAGAGCATCTCAATCATGTCGATGAGACCCTGCTTAGAGAAGGCCCCCGTGATGATAGGCTTCACAGAGTTTCTCAAGACGATATACAGCCTATAGAGGTCTGCGATCTCCTGGGGCACATCGGAGGGAACCGCAGCGGTGCTCAACATCTCGATGGAATCCAGAGCATCAGCCACTCGGACAAGGTTGACGAGGTCTTGGGCCCTCGCCTTACGTATCTCCCCCGTCTCATGGTCTATGAAGTATAGGGCTGTGGAGGCTGGGCTGAAGTAGATGTTGTCCCCGCCTACGGGCATACGCTTCTCACCGTCCCTCGTGTAGATGTCGATGACGCTGGGAGCCCTCTTCAGGCATTCATCGACGAGCTCCTCATCGATCCTGACAGTTTCACCCTCAACCTCACAGCCGGCTTCCCTCAGAAGCCGGAGGGCCTCAGGGTTCTCGACGGCGATGCCAGGCTCCTGGAGTATCTCAAGGGTGGCTGAGTGTATCTCCTCGATCTGGTCTTCGGTTAGCAGCCTTAAGCGTCCAGTCATCACTTCACACCGATTAATCTAAGCGAGGTCTCGACGGCGCTTGCTGCGTCGAGGCCTACGGCGTCCGCCCCGATCTCCCGTGCCCAGTCGGGGGTGACTGGTGCTCCTCCGATGATGATCTTCACCTGGTCTCTTAGCCCAGCCTCCTTTAGGGCTTCTATGACCTCCCTCTGCTTCACCATCGTCGTCGTCATCAATGCGCTTAGGCCGAGGATGTCTGGTTTGAGCTCCTTAACCTTCTCGACGAAGGTCTGCGTTGGAACATCGACGCCTATGTCGATGACCTCGAATCCGGCTGCCTTCAGCATCGTTGCCACGATGTTCTTCCCTATGCTGTGGATGTCCCCCTCAACGGTTCCGATGAGGAATCGGCCCACGGCTTCACGGGCTGCACCTCTGCGCTCTATCTCCCTGTTTAGTATCTCAGCTCCAGCCTCCATAGCCTGCGCCGCTGCAATGAGCTCCGTTATGAAGGCCTCACTCCTCCCGAAGCGGTCTCCAACCTCCCTCAACCCCTTGGCCAGCCCCTGCTCCAGGGCCTCAACTGGATCTACGCCCATCCGGATAGCCTCCTCAGCCAGCCTTCGAGCCTCCTCCTCATCATAAGCCTTAACGGCCTCCTCCATACGCTTGAGGAGCTCCTCCTTCTCCATCCAAGACCCCAAAGGAGGAATTTTCCCCCCAAGTTATTTTAAAGCCTTTAGGGGGAACACCTACCAGTCATCTCCTCCACCTGGAAGCAGACCCTGAGATTGCGCCGCATAGCCTCAACTTTCCGCCCCCTGGGATACGAGTGGAAGTAGATGCAGCTATTGTGGTAGACGAAGCCTATGGGAACCACATAGGGCTCTCCATCGATGCACGGGAGCCCTCTCCAATAGACCCTCCATCCCGCCTCGATTCGATCAGACACCCCATAAGAGGAGCCTTAAAGATATATGAAGAGCCAGTCTAACATCATAGAGGCCCCGGTAGCTCAGCGGTCAGAGCGGCAGCCTTGTAAGCTGTTGGCCGCGGGTTCGAATCCCGCCCGGGGCTTGGAACCTCCCCCTCTTCATCAACGCTTGTTTTAGTCTTTTATCCTCCTTGTAATGTGCCCTGCATGGATGTCTATCAGCTATTAGGGCTTCCCTCTCCTTTGGAAGTGCTATGAAGGACCATAATGTTCCCAACTTTATTGCCTCCACGTGTGAGCAGATGGATCCCTTATGGTCTGACAGTATTTTCTTAGCCAGCTCGACATCGACTTTTCCATCGTTGAGCTTTATGATTTCTTTTATGCGTTCATATCTCATCATCGATGTAGGTGGTCTTTCCTTAATGTTTTCAACATCCCTCATCTCTGGATGTATAAAATGGTTTGTTGCGATTAGGAAGTCTTCCTCAAATCTTTCTCTCACCCTCACCCTTTGCGGGGAGGCCTCGACAACAGCCATGTCTCCACTTTCATCTATTAGCAGGTAGTTGTTACCTGTGGAGAATTTGATGTTTGAGAGGAATTTTTTGGCTTCGGAGACGTTGGAGCATTTATCTAAGACGGCTCGAACAGCTATGAACCAGTTCACTCCAGGTCTAATCTCCTTGATGCGAGTGACGGATACACCTATGGCTACTCCAGCCTCATTTATGCCATCTTCTTTTCCGATGAATATGGTTGAATTGCCTAAACTCCAATATGCGTCTCTGGGCATCGTCAAGCATGTCTGCGCATACTTCTTGTAGGCATAGTAGAAGTCGTTGTTTCTGCCGAGGATGGGTTGAGGGGATGAGGAGGCAAAAATGCTGCAGGACTCATGCTCATGCTCTCCCGAGTCCAACGATAGAAAGAAGGCCTTCAAATCTTCATAGGAGATTTCACATCCATCGGCGAAACCTTGAAGCTCCTCCAGGATTTCGGGGAAAACCCGTTTAACCTCCGCCTCACAACCCTTCGCAAACCTACGCATCTCCTCCGAAATCCTCGGCACCCTATAACCAACCCTCTTCAAGATACTACCATACTTGAAACCCATCTCATAATAAGATCCAGACAGCCGAGGATGATGCATCCTCACACCTAACTTAAAATAAAATTAAATGATATTAATCCTAACCGCTTCAGAAAGAGGGGCGAGTTTAATCTCCATAGGTTTTTCCTATGGCCTTAAGTATCTCCATGACTACGCCGAGGCCTCTCTGTATGTCCTTATCCCTCAGCTTCCCCAGCAATCCGAGGAGGCCTACCCTTTCAGCCTTCTCCGGTATGCCTTCGAGGCCTCCTTTAACGAGAGGCATCGCCCCCTCAACCCTCTCGAATTCGAGTTGGCCCACGGCCTCGGCGAGGGTTTCGAGTCCGTCTATGAGGCGTAGTAGGCCTCCACTCATGAGGTATCGGATGAGGCTTCCAATGATCTCGGGTGTGAGGACGCTCTGGAGTGTGTCGAGGACCCCCATCCTGTTTAGGGTCTTGAGCATGCTGATGAGTTTGCCCAGTCCCTCTATGGCATCCTGATCTAACTCTCCAAGCGTTGAGAGCACCTCATCTATATTGTCCAGGAGTCTCAGGGTTCCATCGCTGAGTAGCAGCTTTGAGAGTCTCTCGATGACCTCCGGCTCTGTGACGTGAACCAGGGTGTCGAGGACTCCCCTCTCCTTAAGCTGTGTGAGGAGCTCCTCGGTTTCGGCGCTCATCTCCCCGCCTCACCATCCCCTCTCCCCGAGTTTAGCTGGGGATGTGGCCTCGAAGTAGGCGTGGAAGATGGGCTGCCACAGCTCCGGATACCTTATGGCATCCCAGTAGGTGGCGACGAAGAGGTCTTCGAGCAGCCTCTTAAACCTCGACAATCTCACAGGTATCGGCGGGTGATCATAGTCGCTGATGATGAAGAGTCCCATGCCATCGGTGATCAACGGGCAGTTTGTTCTGCCGCTATACTTGGCGTCGAAGCCCTGAAGCCTATCGGCGACAACCTCAGCCTGTAGGTGGGCTGTTACCCCGCTCTTCGACGTCGGGGCATTTGTGCAGTCCCCTATGGCGTAGGCGTCGTCGAACCCCTCTATGAGGCAGGTATACTTATCGATCTTCAGATAGTTGCTCTCATCCTTCACATCTGAGGGCTCAATCTTATATCTCGGCCCCTCATGGGGCGGTATGACGGTGGCGACGGTGTATTCAAGCTCCTCGCCCTCGAGGCTGTAGATGCGCCTCTTCTCGACGTCGATGCTGTCGACGGTGAAGAAGGTGTGAACCTCTATGTTCCTCCTCTCCAATTCAGGCTCTATTATGTCGCTGATTGTCTTCGATGGATAGGCGTGGGGGAAGGGCACGGCGAGGACAACCTTGATGCTGTCTCCTACACCCAGTTTCTCGAAGAGCGTCGATGAGAGGAAGGCTCCCTTATGGGGGCCTGGTGGACACTTGTATATCGGGTCTGCGATGGCTATGACGAAGCGTCCCTCCCTCATCTCCCTCAGCGTCTTATGGAGCTTATCAGCGCTCTCCAATGTTGAGTAGAAGTCTCCATAGCTCTCCAGGAGCTCCCTATTCCCCTCTATTGCGTCGAAGTCGAGGTTGACCCCCGTCGCGATGATTATGTAGTCATATTCGAGGCTCTCACCCCCCTTAAGCTTCACCTTTCTATCGTTGAGGTTTACCTCCGTGACCTCATCCCTGATGAGTTTTACATGGGGCTTCAGCAGCGATCTAATCGGTCTTCGATACTTCTCGACGCTGTCCCCGTAGAAGGCGATGAAGAGGTTTCCAGGCTGGAATACGTGATATTCATCTCTGTCGACGACGGTGACTTCGAATTTCTCCTTAGGCAGGAGATTTGCGAGGATCGCTCCTCCCCCTCCTCCGCCGAGTATTAGAACCTTCTCCATCTCTACCACCTCAGAAAAATGGGGTTTTTAACTCCTCTTCCCCGTGACCTTTATCACGGCCTTGATTACGCCTCCCTCTTCGGTCAGCTCTATCAGCTCGTTGTTTGTCCTCTTAACCCAGGCCTGGACGTCTGGCTTGAAGCCTGGGTCTGTGGCTAAGACCTCTATGGTGTCGCCGTTCTTCGCCTTCCTGTAAGCCCTCGTCAGAGCTGATATTGGGCCTGGGCAGGCCATACCCCTCGCATCAACCTTTATCAACTCGGGCATCTCCACCACCCCTCCCCACCTCAGATGAAGATGGTCTCATAGTCAGCCGTCTCATTCATGAAGAAGGTGGCTCCGACGACGTCGTCGACTATTGGATCCATATCCTCCTTCTCGACGCCGACGATCCCGGCCATGAGGGAGCAGACGTAGACCTTGACGTCGCCGATCTCCTTGGCTTCCTTCACCATGTCATACCAGGTTGGAGTCTTCATCCGCTCCATGCCCTCATTAACCTTTGGAACCATGTCCTCGAACTCCTTTGGGAATCTCGGCTCAGGCTTGTTCTTGGTGAAGTATGGTAGGGCGAAGCCGGTGACGAAGATGCGCACAGGGACGCCGAGGTTTGCAGCCGTCTGCGTCAGAACGCCGAGGGGTATGAACTTGTCAGCCGTCCCAGAGAACATTATTATGGCCAATCCCTCAGCCATCTCGCATCACCATTCACTCCAGCCCCTATGATATAAGACTTTCCTTTTTAATTGAAGGAAAATTTAACACAACCTAAACAAACAACTCCTTAAATTCATCAAATTCCTCTTCCTCCATATGCTCTCCGACAGCCACTGCCATCTCGATGGAGATGTTGAGGAGGCCGTGGAGGAGGCCATTAAGGCAGATGTGAGACTCATCTTAACCGCCGGCATCGATCTCAAGTCCTCCAGGAGGGCTGTGGAGCTCTCCAGGCGCTTCGATGTGGTTGAGGCCTGTGTCGGCATCCACCCCTGGTATGCGGATGAGTATAACTCCGAGGTTGAGAGGGTTTTCAGGGAACTTATAGAGGAGGGGTGTGTAGCCGCCATCAGCGAGATAGGCTTAGACTACGTTGGCCGCATGACGAGGGATTGGGTCTATGAGGAGCGCATCATAGACAGGGAGATTCAGAGGGAGACCTTCAGGGCTCAGCTCAGATTGGCCAGGGAGTTTGAGCTCCCCGTCGTCGTCCATGATAGAGCTCCAGGCTTCGAGGTCTTAGACATCATAGAGGGGGAGGGGAACGTCGAGACGGGCGCCGTCATCCACGGCTTCTCAAAGGCCGTCGAATACGTTGAGCGATGTGAGGATTTGGGCATCTACCTCTCCATAGGTCTGAGGCCACTAAGTCGAGGGGAGTTGGAGGCCGAGGCTGTTAGGCGGATACCCCTGGAGCTCCTACTGACCGAAACAGACTCAGCTCAGCCCAGGGATGTGTTGGAGGTCGTTGAACACGCCGCCGAGCTGAGGGATATGAAGCCCTATGAGTTGGGGGAGAGGGCGACGGATAATCTACGACGATTGTTGAGGCTTTAAGACTTTATCAACCCTTATATAGATGGCCTCCAACCTATGGGAGGAATGGTATCTAAGGCGGAGGTTGAGAAGGCGATAGAGGAGGTTCGCCCCTACCTACAGATGGATGGAGGAGACATCGAGCTTGTGGACATCGTCGACGACGTGGTGAAGGTGAGGTTGAAGGGAGCCTGCGCCCACTGCCCCATGGCCCAGCTGACGTTGAAGACGAGCATAGAGGGATATCTACGTAGAAGGGTTCCAGGCGTAAAGGCCGTTGAGGCCGTTTAATTCGGAGTTGTTATGATGTCACTCTCAGAGGATTTGGAGAAGGCGAGAGACTACGCCGACATCTTCGCCCTCGTGAAGAGGGCGGTTAAGAGAACCCTGGGTGAACACAGGGTTGGCCTGATGCTCTATCTGGGAAATCTACCCCGAAACGTCGGAGCCTTCCATCCCCTGGGGACTAACGAGATCATATTGAATCGACGCCTCGTAGAGGGTGAGAAATGTGAGCGTAGACGTAAGGCCTACATATTCACAGTTCTCCTCCACGAATACCTCCACGCCCTCGGATACATCGACGAGAGGAGAGTTCGAGCCCTCGCCTACAGGGTCTGCGTGGAGAACTTTGGGAGAGATCACCCCGTTGTAGATGTCTCCATAACTGGTCCCTGGACAGACCTAAGTGAGGAGGAGTTCGACGAGCTCTCGGAGAGCCTGGAGCTGGAGCTTGTGAAGGACTTCGAGCGCTTCGATCGAAGATACATAGTTTAATCGACATTTCCTTTGACGCTTATCGATGGATTTTAATCTCCTAAGACGGATCAGGAGAGGTTTCCCTAACCCCTTTTTAAGACTCTTAGACCCTTTTCCCTTCTGGATGCCTATGGCACGGGTGCTCATCGTCTATGATTCGAGGACTGGGAATACGGAGAGGATGGCCTACGCCGTAGCGGAGGGCGTGAGGGAGGAGGGCGTCGAGGTGGAGGTTAAACGGGTGGATGATGCCTCCGTCGACGAGCTCCCTGAGTATGATGGAATCATAATCGGCTCACCGGTCTACTATGGGCAGGCGACGGCGAAGATAAAGGAGTTCATAGACGCCTCGGTGAAGCATCACGGAAGGCTGGAGGGTAAGGTGGGCGCCGCCTTCACCAGCAGTGGAGGAGTCCATTCCGGGGCTGAGACGACGTTGCTGTCGCTGATCCACGCCATGCTCATCCATGGCATGGTCATACAGGGGGCTTCAGGTCGAAACCATTATGGAGCCGTCTCCGTCGGCGCCCCAGACGATGAGGATCTCAAGGTCTGCAGGGAGATGGGTAGGAGGGTGGCGAGGCTCGTTAAGAGGCTTCATGGCTGAGATCAGCTAAACCTACAGCTTTTTCAATAATCTAACTAAGGCCTCGATGAGGAGTTTTCTACCCCTCTCCATACGTTTCTTATCGTCTTCAGATAAGATGTGGAAGAGTGTTTTGTCTGTGATGGGGTTGTCGCTAACGAGGTGAATGGCTACCGCCCCGATGCCGTAGAGCCTCGCTATGGTGTAGATGGCTGAGGTCTCCATCTCTACCCCTATCAGGTTTCGACGCCTCCATCTCTCGAGGAACTCATCGGTCTCGGAGGCGAAGGAGTCCGTCGTATAGATGGCTCCATAATGAACCCCGATGTCGGTGTCATGCGTTAAGTCATCGAGTATCTCTGAGAGTCTCCGGAGGAGCTGGAAGTCTGCTGCAGCGGGGTAGGCCTCATCTACGAAGTATCTGGAGGCCCCCTCACCCCTGTAGGCTGAGGTGGGGATGATGAGGTCTCCGACGTCGATCCAATCCTGTAATGCCCCTATCAACCCTGTGTAGATGACGGATCGGCAGGGGGTGAATCTGAGGTAGTAGAGGCAGTCGCCTGCACCTGGGCTTCCTATGAGGGATTTGAAGAGGGTGAATCTTCGACCATCGATGGAGGCGTGGAAGCCCCTGAAGAATCCTCCAAGCTCCTCCACCTCCTCAGCTCTATTCCTTAAGGCCTTGGAGATGTCATCTATTGGGGTGAGGACTACGACCTCTGAGATCTCGGAGGCCTCGCATCCATAGAGGGTTCTGGTATAGATGCTGGGCTCTCCCCTCGGAATCACGATATCCGATCCTCCAACTTATTGTCGACAGCTCCCCTATTCAAGGTCGACGTCGCCTCTCTGAACCCCCCGTTGGGAGGGCGTCCACATACCCGGTCGATGGGGGATTCTGGGAGCTCTCTCCCCCATCAACAGCTCCCTAATCACCCTTGGGGAGATTATCAGCCTGAAGTTGACACCCCTCACGAGTCTCACAGCCCTCTTGGAGTCCTCATCTACGGCGTCCACCACCTCCACCAGGCCAACCCTCTCAAGCTCCATCACCCTATTCTGAGCCGTGGCATAGGGGATTTTCAACTCCTCGGAGATCTGGGAGATGTATCTCGGCCCCCTGGAGAGGAGGGCTATGATCTCCATGGAGTGTCTCTTCCCAAGAACCCTAAGCCTCCTCCTCAGCTCCTCCACATATAATACTCAACTTCATGATACTTAAAAATCTAATAACACAACTTCATCGCTGAGAGATCACCCATATTTCCACCTCCTCTCCGATTTTTAAGGCCTTTTCCACGTTTTCTGATATCGAGCTTTTGGATATGTTACTTAGAAACCTTGAAAGGAGGGTAAATCATCATTAAATATGGATAACTACTCCATAAAAGGGGATAGTAACCATGAGGAGTGTGAGGCCTCTCCCGAGGTCGATGGAACCCGATATGGGGGAGGCGATACTGGCCGAGGCCTTAACCCTCTGGCCTAAGCTGGCTGAGTATGCTGGCCTCTCGGAGTATGAGGCTAAGGTCTATCTCTGCCTCCTCAGCCTTGGATGCTCCAATGCGAGGCGTATCAGCTCGCTTACGGGGGTGCCGAGAACTAAGATATATGGAGTTTTGAGGCGTCTCATCGAGATGGGTTTGATAAGGGAGGTGCCTGGGAGTCCAGCCTCCTTCATATCTACATCTCCTGGTGAGGCCTTCGGAGCCCTCCTGGGGGCGGCGAGGAGGAGGGTTGAGGAGTTCTCATCGCTGTTGACGATGTTGAGGGGCATCTACCAGGCCTCGAGGGAGCTACCCCACCCCATTAGGGGGGAGTTCTGGTACCTATCTGGGGAGGATGAGATACTGCTGAGGTGTAGGGAGCTCCTGAGGAATGCGAAGTACTGCGTCCTCGTCATCGCCGGGGGCTTCTCCCTCTCCCTACTCTTCAACTACGCCAATAGGGAGTTGGACGACCTCTATGAGAGGGGTGTTGAGGTCAGCATCTTCTCCCCCCTCCACCCGGAGCTGAACTCCCTGGCTCGGGAGCTTTCATATCTCTTCGAGGTTAGGATGATGTCCATCGATCCCCCATTCCTCGTGGTGATCTCCGATGGGAGTAGGCTTCTATGGGCGTTGGTTGAGCTTTCAGGTCATCATGGACGCCTCGTTGAGGCCATCTACTCCGAGGATCAAGCCCTCATAAGGCTTCTATCGAAGTATCTTGAGGGTATAGATGCGGAGACTCGGCCCGTAAAGCCTATTGAGGGCATGAAGGATTAGGCCTCGGCCTTCAGCTTTAGAGCCTCCCTAACCTCATCGTCTGAGGCTCCAGGCTTGATGTCTATCTTCTCATCCAGAGGCCTTAGGTGGTCGATGTTCACCCTCCTACGCCTCACTCCGGTTACATCCTTCGGCCCAGTGATTAGGACGAAGTTTCTGTCGATTATGTCCACGATGACGCAGCGTCTCCCAGCCTCCCTCCCCCTCGTCTTGATGCATATCCTACCAACCTCGATCAGCGGCATATCTCCACCTCCTTGGAGGAGCGTTTCAGATACCATTTCAAAGCCCAGCCATATCTTTTATGGTTTAGCCTCTGACCTGACAACCATCGTCAGATCGATGTTTTCTCCCTCTCCGGAGCTCCTCGACGATCCCTCTAAGTATCCTCGCCGTCACATCGGGCTTGAAGAGGGCCGTGTTCAGCACCACGTCGTAGATTGAGAGGTCGTTGATGTCTATGCCATAATACCTCTTGAATCTCTCCCTCTCACTCCGTTCTCGCTTTAGGGTCTCCCTCATCGCCTCCTCCAGGGACAGCCCCTCCCTCCTTGCTATACGTCTCACACGCTCCTCGAGGGGCGCCGTGAGGAATATCTTCAGGTCTGCGTCCTCAGCCATCCATCCGGCCAATGTGGCGTCGATGACGACTCCGCCTCGCCTTGCCTCCTCCTTTGTCCTCTCATCTATCATCCTATCCAGCTCTGGGCTCTCCTCCGCCAGTCTCGAAAGCTCCTCCAGGGTGAGCCCCCTCTCCTCGGCTATGCGTCTGAAGAGGAGGCCTGCTGAGATATATCTGAGGCCGAGGGATTCAGCAAGCCTTCTGGCCTGGGTTGAGGTTCCACTTCCATGTAGGCCGCTGACGGTGATGACCAATCCCCTACGTCTTCTGGACAACCTCCTCCCCCGCCTCTATCTCAAAGGTTAATCCCAGGGCCCTGGAGATGACGACATTGGTGGCGAGGGAGCAGAGGATATACCAGACGGTTATGTTGAGAGTCTCCCCAACCCATGGGGCCTTGAAGGGCATGTATGCGATGGGCGCCTTGCCGAAGAATTTGATGAGGAGATTCCAGATGAGGATGAGGGGTATGAAGAAGAATAGGGTTAACTTCATCCGCTCCATCGTCATCTTAGACTGCTCAGCCATCATCCTCTGCTGACGCTTCTGAAGCCTCGCCACCCGCCGTTGATCACCCCTCCTAACGGCCTCCATCATCTCCCTCCTCAGCCTACTCGACTCGATCATCCATCGACGATACTCCTCGATGTCAGTAACCATCCTGTTGGCGACGCCGACTGCGAGGTTCACAGCCGCCGAGAGGAGGAGTATGAAGAGCGTCGAGGCTGGAGGCTCCCTGAGGAACTCCCAGCCCAGAGCCGATAGGAGGGGCGGCGCCATCTAACCTCCCCCGAAGCGCTCCCTATACATCCTCCAGCTTAGGCAGAGGGTCTTCGGATGAGCCGCCTTGGCCTCGTCGAGCCTCCCAACAGCCGTATTCCTCGGAGCCGACAAAACCTCCTCAGGCCTGTTATAGGCGAGATCCGATATCTCCCTCACAGCCTTTATGAAGGCCTCCAAGGCCTCGAGGGGCTCCGTCTCCGTAGGCTCTATCATCAGGGCCTCGGGGACGATGAGGGGGAAGTAGATCGTCGGCGCATGCAGCCCCCTATCTAGCAGGGCCTTAGCGATGTTGAGGGTTCTCACACCAGTCTCCCTCTCCATCTCGGAGGCGCTTAGCACGGCTTCATGCTTCCTCGGCCTCTCAGGGGCTCTGGGCAGCGTTATACCCCTCACCTTCATCAGCTTCCTCGCTATGTAGTTGGCGTTCAGCACCGATATCTCAGCCGCCTCCTTGAGGCCCTCGGGGCCCATGGAGAGTATGTATGCATAGGCCTTCAACATGGGGTTGACGTTTCCATAGTAGCCGTGGATCTTCCCTATGGTCTTAGGTCTATCATAGCTGAGGTAGTATCCCTCCTCGCCTCTCTCCACCGTCGGCACGGGGAGGAAGTCGGAGAGGAAGTCCTTAACCAGCACTGGGCCTGAGCCTGGCCCCCCACCGCCGTGGGGCGTCGAGAAGGTCTTGTGGAGATTTAGGTGAACTATGTCGAATCCCATGTCCCCAGGCCTGCATCTGCCGAGGATGGCGTTGAGATTCGCCCCGTCGTAATACATCAATCCACCTGCATCATGTATGATGCTCGCTATCTCAACGATGTCGCTCTCGAAGATTCCAAGGGTATTGGGGTTTGTCAGCATCATCCCCGCCGTATGCTCCCCCACAACGCTCCTCAATGCTTCGAGGTCGACGCAGCCATCCTCCCCCGAGGGTATCTCCACCACCCTGAAGCCGGCCATCATGGCGCTCGCCGGATTGGTTCCATGGGCCGAGTCGGGGACGATGATCTCCCTCCGCACATCGATCTCACCTCGATCTTCGTGGTATGCCCTGATCAATAGGCAGCCGAGGAACTCCCCATGGGCTCCAGCCGCAGGCTGGAGGGTTCCATCATCCATGCCGGTGATCTCGAGGAGCCATCTCTTCAGCTGATACATCATCTCGAGGACTCCCTGAACCGTCGACTCATCCTGCTCTGGGTGGAGCTCCGTCAATCCAGGGTTTGAGGCCAACACCTCGTTGATGACTGGGTTATACTTCATGGTGCAGCTTCCAAGAGGATAGAAGGCCCCTGAGTTGACTCCATAATTCATCTGTGAGAGATGGATGTAATGTCTGAGAACCATCACCTCCGAGACCTCCGGCAGCCTCGGAGGCTCCCTGCGAAGCATGTTCTGGGGGACGAGCTCCTCTATCTCTCCGGCGGCGTCGCTCACCTCAGGCTCAGCCTTCGGAGGCGTGAATCCGACTCGACCAGGCCGGCTCAGCTCGAAGATGAGGGGCTCATCCCAATCCGCCTGTCTAAACCTCCCCATCACTCCAACACCTCCTCCAGCGCTGAGACCAGGAGGTCTATATCCTCCTTCGAGTGGAGCTCCGTCACGCAGTAGAGGGCTGTCTCCCCAAGCTCTGGGAACTCCTCGATGAGGCTCTTACCTCCGTGGATGCCCCTGGCAAGCAGCCCCCTATGAATCTCCTCCACAGACTTCTCGAAGGAGACTGTGAACTCCTTGAAGTGATAGCTGCTGAAGATGGGCGCCCTCACGCCGGTGAGCTCCCCGATCCGCCTCATGGCGTAGTGGGCTCGACTCGTGATCAGCTCAGCCAGCTCCCTAAGGCCATTGGGGCCGAGGAGCGATAGATAGACGGCTGCCGCCACGGCGCAGAGAGCCTGATTTGTGCAGATGTTGGAGGTCGCCCTCTCCCTCCTTATATGCTGCTCCCTGGTCTGAAGGGTCATGACGAAACCCCTCTCCGAGCCGTCGACGGTGGTGGTCATCCCTATGATGCGTCCAGGCATCTGCCTAATCATCCTCCGATCACCCCTGCAGGCGAAGATTCCGAGGAGGGGTCCACCGAAGTTCATGTGATTCCCGAGGGGCTGACCCTCCCCGACGACTATGTCAGCCCCATAATCCCCAGGCGGCCTCAAGAGTCCGAGGGAGATGGGGTCGACGCCGACGATGAAGAGGGCCCCTGCGTCGTGAGCCACCTCTGCGATGGCGTCGACATCCTCCTCCACGAAGCCGAGGTAGGAGGGATTCTCAACGTAGACGGCGGCGGTTTCGCCGTTGATCTTCTCCTTCAAGTCCTCCAGGTCTATGAGGCCCGTCGCCTCATCGTAATCGACTTGGGTCACCTTCATCTCCACGGGTTCGGTGTAGGTTCTGAGGACGGCCAACCTATTTGGACTCATGAGGTAGGGGACGAGGATCGTGCTCCGCCTCGTCAATCTCCCAGCCATCCTGGCCGCCTCGCCGAGGGCTGTGGCCCAGTCATACATCGATGAGTTGGCCACCTCCATTCCTGTTAATTCGCAGATGAGGCTCTGATACTCGAAGAGGGTTTGGAGCATTCCCTGGGTTATCTCGGGTTGATATGGGGTGTAACTCGTGAGGAATTCAGCTCGACTTATAACCTCATCGACGACCGCTGGAACATAATGTGGCCAGACTCCCCCGCCGAGGAAGGGTGGACATCTCAGGCGTTTATTCCGCCCTAATAGGGATTCAACCCTCCTCTTAACCTCCTGCTCCGGGTAGGGCCCTGGAACCTTCAGCTCCCTCCTGAATCTCACCTCAACCGGTATGTCGGCGTAGAGGTCCTCGATGGATTTGATTCCCATCTCCTCCATCATCTTCTCCTTGATCTCGGCGACGCTGTTTGGGATGTAGGGGTGGAGCATGTGCAATCCCTCCACATCCTATGACCCTTTCAACTAATAACCTTACCCTACGGGCTGAATCTCCTGGCTGTGGCTCTAAACTCCCTCCATCTCGTTTTTAGGGGTCTCCTCCCCGATTAGCTCAACAATCTCCTCCGGTATCCCCCTCCTCCTCAGTTCCTCCCTCAACTCCCTCCCCCTAAACCCCTCCTCCCTCAGCCTCCTGGAGAGGTATCTGATGGTCTCCCTCACCTCCCAGGGATAGATGATCCACGCCTCCGTCTCCTCCACATGGTAATCAGGCTTATAGATGGCCCAGGGCTTATAGTGAAGTGTGCAGACCATCACCTCCCTCGCCCCACGTTCCTCCACGTATCTCCTCACCAGCCTGAGGGTGTGCCCAGTATCCGAGACGTCGTCGACTATGAGAACCCGCTTACCCTCCAATCTCTCAGCGGTATCCTGAACTATATGGGGCTTCTCCTCAACGTCTCCAACCCCCTTATAGAATCTCACCCCAACGATGTCTACGGGGACTCCCAGCATATCTGAGAGGAGGAGCGCAGGTATGATGCCTCCCCTCGAGACGCCGAGGATTATGTCAGGCCTGAAATCCCTCCGCCTTATCTCATCGGCGATTCTGGAGATCATCTCCTCGACGTCATCCCAGCTTGGGGCGATGAATCTGGTCTCAGCCATCCCAGATCATTCACACTTCCCTAAAGCCTCTAAAATGGGTTGCGACCCTCCTAAACCCTAAATGTCGCTGAGGACACATCTAATCGATGTCGATGGAGGAGCTAATAGAGGTCGCCCTGGGTAAAGCCCCGGCAGACCTACAGCTCCACGGGGAATTCCTCAACCTCTATGTGGAGGAGCTCCAGGAGGCCTACATCGCAGTTAAGGGTGGTCGCATAGCCTACGTCGGCTCCAAACCTCTCAAGGCTGGGGAGACGCTGGAGGTTGAGGGGGTCATCCTACCAGCCTACATCGACGGCCACC
>CAZGKJ010000015.1:14913-23430 GCA_964525955.1 uncultured Candidatus Bathyarchaeia archaeon | reverse complement strand
CCCTCGAGGCCCTCTACGAGGATTGTATAGGATGTGTGAGATGTGAGAGCGCCTGTCCACAGGGGATACCGATCCACAGCCTAATAGCCTCCGCAGCGAGGGAGCGCATGGCCTCTGAGAGATTCAAGATCAGGGTTGGCCGAGGAGCGGTGCAGGACGTCGAGATAAGACGTGTAGGCGGACCCATAGTCCTCGGGGAGATTCCAGGCGTAGTCGCCCTCGTAGGATGCGCCAACTATCCGAGAGGTGGAATAGAGGTGGCTGAGATCGCCGAGGAGTTCGCCCGTAGAAACTACATCGTCGTAGCGACGGGATGCGCCGCGATGTCGATGGCGATGGTGAAGGATGAGGAGGGTCAAACAATCTATGAGAAGTATCCAGGGGTCTTCGACGCAGGAGGAGTCCTAAACATAGGCTCCTGCGTCTCCAACCCCCATATAGCTGGGGCTGCCATAAAGATCGCGAGGATATTCGCCAAGAGAAATCTCAGGGCCAACTATGAGGAGATAGCTGACTACATCCTCAACAGGGTTGGAGCAGTCGGCGTAGCCTGGGGGGCGATGAGTCAGAAGGCTGCTTCCATAGCCAGCGGATTCTGGAGGCTCGGCGTCCCAGTCATCGTAGGCCCCCACGGATTGAAGTATAGACGGATGCTCCTCGGAAGACGTGAGCGGGAGGAGGATTGGTATGTCTATGACGCCAGGACGGGTGAGCGGGTATACGTCGGCCCAGCCCCTGAGCATCTCTTCTACGCCGCTGAGACGAAGGAGGAGGCTATGGTTATGATAGCGAAGCTGGTTATGAGGCCGAGCGACACCACGAAGGGGAGGGCCATAAAGCTGACCCACTGGATAGACCTCCACAAGAGATTCTATGGATGTCTACCCGACGACCTACACCTCTACGTGAGGAGGAAGGCGGACATACCGATAACGATGAGGGATGAGATCATGAAGTTCCTTGAGGAGAAGGGATGGCAGGAGAGGCCGATACCAGACCCAACGCTGCTTAAAAGACTGATAAGGGGGTGAAGGCCATGATGCGTGGAGAATCATGGCAGACGGCTGAGATCCCAGGGCCTAAGAAGGCCCATTTAATCACGGATCCCAGGATCGTCGCCTCCCTAATCAAGCGGAGCTCCAGGCCGATACTCGTCGTCGGAGGCGAGGCCGATGAAGCTGTCGTCAACTACGCCATAGAGCTATCAAAGGCCGTTGGGATGCCCATAGCGACGACGCCCTCGACGTTGAAGGCCTTCACAGAGCGGGGCTTCAAGGAGGCCCACCCCTTCTCGGCTGTTGAGATAGGGGAGAGGCTTAGGGACCCTGACTGGGAGGGGCTCGACGGCTCTGGGCAGTATGACCTGGCGCTCTTCATGGGCTTCAAATACTACGTCTCATGGCTCATCCTCTCCGGGCTTAAGCACTTCGCTAAGAGGGGGGAGGGCTACCTGACGACGATAAGCCTCGACCCCTACTATCAGCCCCACGCCACCTGGTCCCTCCCAAACTTGACGAGGGAGAGGTGGGAGGAGAACATTAATGGGCTGCTTCAGCACTTGAGGAGGTGATGTGAGATGTCCTTCGAGGATATACCGGTGGACGTAGGCGTAATCTACGAGGGCGAGAGGATAAGGTGGAAGGACACATTCGTAGAGCTAGGAGGGCCGAGGGTTGAGCATAAATTCGAGCTGGTTAGGGTTAGACCCCCCGACCAGGTTGAGGACGGCAAAGTCACCATCATAGGGCCGGATCTGAAGGATATGGAGCCGAAGTCGACGCATCCGCTGGGCATCCTCGTCGAGGTGGCTGGAAAGGAGCTGGAGGAGGAGATGGAGGGGGTCTTCGAGAGGAGAATCCACGAGTTCATAAACTACATCGAGGGCTTCATGCACCTCAACCAGAGATACGACATCCATCTAAGGCTTAGCATGGCATCCTTCAACAAGGGTCTGAACAGCTTCGAATACGTCGGAAAGGTGATGATGAGGCTGTATAAGTCTGAGATACCCATCATAGAGAAGATTCAGGTCACCTTCATAACAGACCCTGAGAAGGTTAAGGAGCTATACCAGGAGGCCCTGAAGATCTATGAGGCGAGGGATGCACGGATCAGGGGGATGAAGGATGAGGATGTAGACGTCTTCTACGGCTGCACCCTCTGCCAATCCTTCGCCCCGACCCATGTCTGCGTCATAACTCCTCAGAGATACGCCAACTGTGGAGCCATAAGCTGGCTCGACGGTAGGGCCGCCTCAAGGGTCGACCCGAAGGGTCCGATCTTCGTCATAGAGAAGGGTGAATGCCTCGACCCGATTAAGGGGGAGTATGAGGGCGTAAACAAGGTTGTGAAGGAGAAGTCGGGAGGCGTAATAGAGCGGGTCTGGCTCTACACAGCCTTCGGATATGAGCATACATCCTGCGGATGCTTCGAGGCCATAGCCTTCTACATACCGGAGGTAGACGGCCTCGGCATAATAGACAGAGACTTCAAGGGTAAGGCCGTCAACGGCTTAACCTTCTCAGCCATCGCCGACATCACAGCCGGTGGAACACAGGTCGACGGATTCCACGGCATCTCCATAGAGTATATGCGCTCACCCAAGTTCCTCCAGGCAGATGGAGGCTGGAATAGAATCGTCTGGGTGCCGAAGAAGGTGAAGGAGAAGGTTAAGGACTTCATACCCCCAGAGCTCGTCGACAAAATTCCGACTGAGGAGGATGTCTCAAACGTCGAGGAGCTTAAGGAGTTCCTTAAGCGTGTAGGCCACCCAGTCGTTGAGCGTTGGAAAGCCCTGGAGGAGGCTAAGCCACCGGAAGAGGAGAAGCCGGTTGAGGAGGCGGCTCTGGGGCCATTGCCAACGGTGACGGCGACTGTCGGAGGCTTCAGAGTGATCTTCGAGAATGCCAGAATATACGCAGATAGGGTTATCATAAAGCGGATCAAGTAGGTGAAGGGGATGGCGAAGGGGGAGGAGAGGGAGGACGTAATATCCAAATGGCTGAAAGACCTGGAGGAGCTCATCCTCGAGGACGTCGAGATGGAGGTTGACCGCCTCGAGCTGATACTCCAGCCCCAAGTCGTCAAACCCCTATTGGAGAGGGTTGCCCCCGCTAAGCCGACGGAGCTCCTAAAGGAGGAGTTCAAGCCTCCGATAAAGGAGTATCCAGGCCAGGTCGTCGAGGTGGTTCTAGGGGCGACGAGGTCTGAGGGAGGCTCCAGATGTCGATCCATAACCATAGGGGGGGAGAAGACTCCGGCCTTCTACCTCTTCGAGGGCGCCCAGCCCCATAGGCCGGTGATCGTAGGCGACGTCTTCGACATGAAGATAAGCCTACCAAAGCCCGTTAGGGAGAGCCTCGGAGACGTCCTCTCAGACCCAGCCGAGTGGGCGAGGGTCTATGTTGAGAAGTATGGCGTCGACATGATCGACATAGAGCTCATAAGCACGGATCCACTGTTGAAGGATACGCCCGCCAGGGAGGCCGCCAAGACCGTTGAGGAGGTCCTACAGGCTGTGGATGTCCCCCTCATCGTCGGCGGCTCTGGGAACCCTGAGAAGGATGGTGAGGTCCTGATGAAGGCGGCTGAGGTGGCTGAGGGTGAGAGGGTTCTACTCAGCTCTGCGACCCTCGACCTCTACGAGCCCATAGCAGAGGCGGCTAAGAAGTATGGCCACGCCGTCCTCGCCTGGACCTCCCTCGACATAAATCAGCAGAAGGAGTTGGATAGACGCCTCTTCGAGTATCTCCCAAAGGAGCGCATAGTTATAGACCCAACCTCAGCGGCCCTCGGCTACGGCATCGAATACGCCTTCACAGTCATGGAGCGGATGCGCCTCGCAGCCCTCTGGGGAGACGAGGAGCTCCAGATGCCTATGGCTGCGGCGACTTCCAACTCCTGGGCTGCTAGGGAGGCCTGGAAGAAGGCACCTGAACTCGGCCCGAGGAGGCTGAGGGGCCCGCTTTGGGAGGCAATCGCATCCCTAACCTTCCTCCTCGCAGGCGTAGATATGTTCATAATGCTCCACCCCGCAGCCATGAGGACTCTGAGGGATGTCATAGACTGGCTTATGGCTGAGGGGGAGGCCGTGAAGACAACCTATGAGGATTGGGTCTCCATGGAGGTGTAGGCGATGCCGAAGAGGGTCAGCCCAATAGACATATTCAACCTCCTGCCGAAGACCAACTGCGGGGAGTGCGGCGAGGAGACCTGCTTCGCCTTCGCAACCAAGCTGGCTGACAGGAAGGTTGACCTGGAGCTGTGTAAACCCCTCTTCGAGGAGGATTTCAAGGAGAATCTGGAGAAGCTTAAAGCCCTATTGAGGCCCGCCGTTCTGGAGGTGAGGGTTCGAAGCCCCTCGAGGGAGGTCCGCATAGGCGGTAAGGTTGTATTGTATAGGCATGAACTCCGCTACGACAACCCCACAGCCATAGCTATAGCCGTCAGCGACACGATGCCTGAGGAGGAGATGCTTGCTAAGGTGAAGAGGGCTGAGGAATTCAAATACAGCTACATAGGCATGAACCTGACACTCGACATGATCGCTGTGAGATGCGTCTCCGGGGACCCAGACAGATTCGGTGAGAGGGTTAGGAAGGTCGCTGAGGCGACGGAGATGCCTTTGGTCCTCTGCTCATATGATCCAGCCGTGATGGAGAGCGGCCTCTCAGCCCTTAAGGATTCGAGGCCCCTCATCTATGCGGCCAACAAGGGTAATTGGAAGGAGATGGCTGACCTCGCCCTGATGTATGGCTGCCCCCTCGTCGTCTCAGCCCCAGGAGACCTGAATCTACTTAGGTCTCTGACGAAGACCCTCCTCGAATACGGCGTTGAGGAGCTGGTTCTCGACCCTGGAACATACCCCGATGAGGGCTTGAAGACCACCATCAACAACTTCACCATGCTAAGGAGAAGCGCCTGCGAGCTTGAAGACGAGCTTTCGGGATTCCCACTCCTCGCCGTCCCAATAATCGCCTGGAAAGGCGACGAGGATCCAACTATTAAGGCGTGGAAGGAGTCCTATCTCGCCTGTATGTTGATCCTAAGGTTCGCCGACATAATCATCCTAAACAGCATTGAGACCTGGTCGATACTGCCAATAGTCATCCTAAGGCAGAACATATACACGGATCCCGTTAAGCCTGTCAGCGTTGAGCCTGGATTGAGGGTTATAGGTAACCCTGATAGGAACTCCCCTGTGCTCTACACCACGAACTTCGCCCTCACCTACTACACCGTCATGGATGACATAAGGGACCTCGACTGCTATCTCCTCGTCGTAGACACCGAGGGGATAAGCGTTGAGTCAGCCGTTGCCGGGAGGAAACTGACAGCGGAGAAGGTGGCTGAGGCGATAAAGGAGACGGGCATAGAGAAGCTCGTCGATCATAGGAAGATCATATCACCTGGATTGGCTGCGAGGATAAGCGGCGAAACCGAGGAGGCATCAGGCTGGGAGGTCCTCGTAGGTCCCAAAGACTCATCGGGGATTAAGGATTTCATAAAGAGGAGGTTCTACGGCGAGGGCTGATAACCCCCTCCTTCTCTTCCACCAGGCCCTCCTGGAGAAGCCTCTCCAGATGTCTCTCAACCGTTCTCGGGGCTTCGCAGACCTTCAGCTCGTTGACCAGCAGCCTCTTCAGCTCATCCCTCTCCATGGGGCCCCTGCTCTCCAGCTCCCTCAGGATGTGGTCTCCCACCGTTGGGTGGCCTATCGCCTCGAAGAAGGCTTCGACGAGGATGTCTCCAGCCTCCTGCATCAGGGGCTCTATTGGATCCATGGATGCGAGGCAGTAGTGTTCATTCCCCTCGTTGGAGTGCTCCTGCATTATCTTCTCCTTCAGCGCCATGGGATCCCTGTAGGGGTAGGAGATGAGCTTCTTCGCGACGCTCCGAGCTGAGCCGCAGGGGGTGTCCTTCAAAACCTCTATCTGCTTTATGATGCCCCTAGCCTCATCGAGCTCCACCCTCAGCTTCGGCCTCCCCATCTTCTCCAGCAGCCTTGAGATATAGGGGTCTTCGCTCTCCTCCAATATGCAGTAGGGCTTTGGGCATTCGTAGTGTATCCCCAGCTTTTCGAGGTCATCCATTATGGTCTTCAGACCTTGAGGTATCCGCTCCCTGTCGTCGAGGGGGTATAGAACCGCCTTGGCCTTAAGCCTCTCAGCTATCGGGGGTATCAGGTCTCCGAGTAGTGGATGGATGTCGAAGACGAGGAGCAGATCACATTCGACTATAGGCATATTCTTCGGTATATACTTCTCAGGCTCCTCCCAGAGGTTCTCGAGGACATTCGGCTCGTCGGGGTGCTCCTCCTCTATGGTCTCAGGCTGTAGGTTGTAGATGTAGACGATCTCCCCTCCGAAGCCGTGGTAGGCGAGGTTGTCTATGAACTGCTCACCCGCTGGACCCGAGTAGATGATGTATATCCTCATGGCTCCTCACCCAGGAGCTCGAGGCATCGCTTCACGCCCTCGACGGCGTCCTCGGCGTAGGCGTCGGCTCCGATGCTCTCAGCGAACTCCCTGGTTACCGGTCGGCCTCCGACGATGATCTTAACTCCATCCCTCAACCCCCTCTCCTCCAGCGCCTTTATGACCTTCTCCATGTAGGGCATCGTCGATGTCAGTAGGGCTGACATGCCGAGGATGTTTGGCTTCCACTCCTCAACGGCCTTTGCGAAGCTCTCCTCATCGACGTCTATTCCGAGGTCGATCACCTCGAAGCCATTCGCCTGTAGGAGGATGGCCAATATCGACTTCCCTATGTCATGTATATCCCCCTTCACCGTCCCCAGAACCACCCTACCCCTCTTAGGCCCTCTGACCTCGCCGCTTAGATGCGGTCTCAGGAACTCGATGGCCTTCTTCATATTCGACCCGGAGACGATGAGGTCTGAGGTGAAGTAGCGCCCCCTCTCATAGCCCCGCCCTATCTCGTCGAGCCCCATGGAGAGCTCCTCGAAGATGTCGTAGGGGTTAACTCCCTCCTCGAGGCGCTCCCTACAGAACTCGATGATCTTCTCCCCCTTGAAGTCGAGGAGCATCTCCACTATGCCCCTGACATCGATGCCGCTCCGTCTATCACCCATCCTTTCCTTCATCAAGGATTTCTGATGAATTTAAACGTTTAGTTGTGTTGAACATGAAAAATTTACATCTTGAAGTGGAGGATAGAGGGGGGAATTTAAAGAAGGTTTATAAACTATACGGATTCGTTATCCGACGATACGTGGTATCGATGACTGTGAAGATCGTCGTCACGGGTAGGGGTGGGAGCGGTAAGAGCACCTTCACAGCCCTCACAGCGAGATGCCTCGGCGAGATGGGGTATGGACATATACTCGTCGTGGATGTCGATCCGGATGGGAGCCTCGCAGATATGCTCGGCATAGACCTCGAGGCTGAGGGGAAGAGAACGATCTCCGAGATACTCTACGACGTGCTGGAGAAGAGGCTGTTCACGAAGATGGTGGGCGCAACTGCCTCCGAGAAGCTGGAGCCACTGCTATTCGAGGACGCTTTATATGAGGGGGACAGCTACTTCGACTTCGTCTCCGTAGGCGTAAAATGGTCTGAGGGATGCTACTGCATCCCAGATCGGGCGCTGAGCGAGGTTATGGAGAGGTGGGCCGGGAACTATGACATCGTCCTCATCGACTCACCAGCCGGAGTTGAGCATCTAAACAGAAGGATAACGAAGAATGTCGGCGACGTCTTCAACATCCTCGACCCCTCTAAGAAGAGCTTCGACAACGCCTATAGGTCGTATAGATTGATGAAGGAGCTGGACATAGAGTTTGAGAACTATTACATCGTCGGTGGATACCGCTTCCCATCTGAGTTGGAGGCTATGGCTGAGAAGCAGCCCTTCCCATACCTCGGCCGAGTCGAGTATGATGAACTCGTCTACCAATACAACCTGGAGGGAAAACCCCTATTAGAGCTCCCTGAGGATTCCCCAGCCTACATCTCGGTGAGGGGAATCCTACGTAGAGCTGGATATAGCCCTCAGCCTCCACCCCTCTCGAAGCTCCTGGGGGTAGATGGCGATGAGGGATAGAGGCTTCAAGCTGGCCATAGCTGGAAAGGGAGGGGTGGGCAAGACCTTCATCTCCGGAACCCTGGCGAGGCTGCTGGCCAGAGATGGATACAGGGTTCTGGCAGTCGACGCCGATCCAAATATCAACCTCGCCTCGACGCTGGGCATACCGAGGGAGGTCTCAGAGCGTATCATCCCCCTCTCGGAGAATGAGAGGCTGATAGCTGAGAAGACGGGTGTCCCACCTGGAGGCTCCTACGGCCTCGTCTTCAGGTTGACGCCGAGGGTTGACGACATCTTCCAACGCTTCTGCGTCGAAGCCCCCGACGGCGTAAGGCTTCTGGTGATGGGAACCGTAAAGGGTGGGGACACGGGCTGTATGTGTCCAGCCAACGCCCTCCTAAGAGTTTTGATGCAGCACCTCCTCCTCTCCAGGGGTGAAGTCGTCGTCATGGATATGGTCGCAGGCCTTGA
>CAZGKJ010000015.1:0-14813 GCA_964525955.1 uncultured Candidatus Bathyarchaeia archaeon | reverse complement strand
TCGATAGAGGAGGCTGAGCTCCTCGGCGTGGCGCCCCTCGACCACGATGAACACTCCCCAGCCATAGAGGCCCTGAGGGGTTTGAAGGACTACCTGAAGGATCGATATGGCTTCTAAGGATGTGAGGCTGAGGTTTAAGGCCATAAGGGTTAGGACAGGCTACTGGACCCCTGGAACCGATTATTTGGCTGAGATCGTCGAGGCCGTAAGGGGGCTGGTGAGGGATGATGATGTCGTCGTTGTATCCGAGAAGGCCCTCTCAACGGCTAAGGGGCTCATCATAGATGAGGCTCGGTTTAGGCCAAGCCTCTTAGCGAGATTCATCGTCAGGCTCTGGGTTAGACGTCTATGGGGAGGCCCCCTCGGTCGATGGGCTAGGCTTAGAGTTAGAACCCTGAGAAATCTTAGGCGTTACCCCATGGATTTGGGGGCGAGGCATAAGGAGGTTGCCCTGAGATATGTGGGCCTCCTACAGGCTTTGAGGCACTACTCTGAGGGGGGTATAGACGCAAGTAATCTCCCCTACTCCTATGTGGCTCTTCCCCTCCCAGAGGCATATAGGGAGGCGGTGCGCATAGCCTCAGCCATCACGGCTGAGACGGGTAAACGGGTTTCGGTGCTCATCGTCGACAGCGACAAATCCTTCAGCTGGAGGAATCTCCACCTCGCCCCACGGAGGGTTGAGACCCCCGGCCTCATACACATAGGCGGATTCCTCACCTTCCTCCTCGGCCGTATGCTACGCCTAAAGGCCAGAGCAACACCAGTCGCTTCCATAGGCGTAGAGAATCCAGACCTGGCTTTGACGCTGGCTGAGGTTGCTGATAGGGTGAGGGGTTATGGAGCCGGTAGAACCGTGTGGGAGATGGCGAGGAGGCTCGGCGTAGAGTTGACGGGGGTTACATGGAGCATGCTGAGGAGGGTTGAGCACCACCCCATAGTCATCCTGAGGCCTCTGGAAGGTCTTAAATAGGGTTGGGTAGGCTTCGATTGGAGTGATACCTATGGCGAGGCTCGGCTTCCTAAAGCTTGGGAACATCGCCACCTCGCCGATGGTGGAGCTCCTCCTCGATGAGAGGGCTGAGAGGGAGGACATGGAGGTTAGGGTTGTCGCCTCCGGGGCCAACATGAGTCCAGGGCAGGCTGAGGAGGTAGCCAAGGCGATGGTGGAGATGAAGCCCGACATAGTCTTCGTAGTCAGCCCAAATGCAGCCACCCCTGGGCCGAAGAAGGCGAGGGAGGTCATCGCCGAGGCTGGAATACCTGTGGTTGTTATAACCGATGGGCCGAAGAAGCTGCTGGACGAGCTGGCTGAGAAAGGAATGGGAGGAATCATAATAGAGGCCGACTCCATGATCGGCGCTCGGAGGGAGTTCCTCGACCCAATGGAGATGGCAATCTTCAACTCCGACGCCATAAAGGTTCTCGCCGTGACGGGAGTCTACAACATCGTCTACGAGGCCATAGACCGCATCATAGAGCAGTTGAAGAGGGGGGAGAAGCCTGAGCTGCCGTTGATTAGGGTGACGAGGGCCATGGCCATAGAGGCCGCAGGATTCTCAAACCCCTATGCGGCTGCCAAGGCGGCTGCGGCCTATGAGATGGCTAAGAGGGTTTCAAACCTCACAACCGAGGCCTGCTTCAAGGAGAAGGATTGGAGGGTCTATACGGCTTTGTGTGCAGCCGCCCATGAGCTTATGCGCTGGGCTGCGATGCTGGCTGATGAGGCGAGGGAGATAGAGAAGTATGGAGACTCGGTTCTGAGGAGGCCGCATCACAGGGATGGATCGCAGCTGAGTAAGAGGAGGCTGCTGGAGAAGCCCTCTAAGCCTTCGCCCTCTCCCTCTTGAACCTGGCGAGCTTCACCACCGCCTCCAATCCAGGCTCCACCTCGTCGAGGGGCTTAACCTCGATCAACCCCTCTTTCTCCGCACCCCTCAAGGCTTCCTCACCCCTATCGCTTCTGACTATGACCGTCGACCATCCATCCGGTGAGCCGACATTCCCAACGGAGATGTCGGCCAGCTCGGATGTGAAGTCGGTGCAGTGGTGACAGCACTCCCTGACAAGCTCCTCCATCTCCTTCAGCTTAACCCTCAGCAGGGTCTCCCCATCCTCTCCGTAGGCGAGGAAGCGGCCACGCTTGATGTCAAACTTATGAACATCCTTAGGCTCGACTCCCTTAGCCTTGATGAACTCCATCAGCCTGCCGTAGTCGAAGGTCTCCATGCAGAAGAGGCCTACGATGAGTTCAAGGGCCTTGGAGAACTTCACCTCTGAGTGGTCTCCAAGCTGTATGCGCCTCAGAGCCGTAACCTGGCAGGGTGTTCCAACGACGGCTACACGCTCAGCCATATACTCCTTCACGGCGGAGGCCACGCCCACGAGGGTTGGACTCGGCGTATACTTCGTCCCAGCGGCCTCCAGGAGCTCCTCCAGGGTTGAGACAACCCTCGGCTGAGGCTCCCAGATTCCACCAGGCTTCAATCCAGCGGCCACCGCGACGCATCCCTCTGAGAGCATGTGGGCGAGGAGAGCTGTGACGGCTCCGCCATCCTGGCAGTGTTCTCGGATCCTCTCATCCAGCGCCCTAACGGCGTAGAGAGCCTTGTAGAATCCTATCTCGGATTCTCCTCCCGTCGCTCCGAAGGCCCTCTCCTCAAGGGTCTCCTTATCGAAGCTGGTTCTGGGGCAGTTGTTGTAGCACATGCCGCAGGAGATGCATAGGCTGATGAGCCTCGGGGTGGAGCCCGCCATCTCTATCGCGTTTAGGGGGCAGACGGCTGAGCATCCCCCACAGCCGACGCAGAGCTTAGGCCTGATCACCTCAGCCATGAGATTTCCGAAGGCCTTAGGCCTCGATGACATGATGCATCACATAACACCCTCAAAATCCTTTTAACAATTTTACTGCACCGTCGATGAAACGCCTTTAAATAGGGGTTTTGAAACCTCTCAGATGGCTGTTGAACCCTCAGGATGATGGCTTAAAGGCGATCTTCAAGCCTGAATCCGTCGCCATCATAGGCGCCTCCAGGAATCCTGGGAAGGTTGGACATACGCTGCTGAGGAATCTAATGGAATGCGGCTACGGCGGTGAGGTCTATCCCATAAACCCCCATGCCGATGAGATACTCGGCGTCAAATGCTATCCCACGGTGCTGGAGGTGCCCGGCGATGTTGATCTGGCCGTGATAGCTGTTCCCGCTCCGATAGTCCTCCAGGTGGCTGAGGAGTGTGGAAGGAAGGGGGTTAAGGCCCTCATCGTCATCTCAGCAGGCTTCAGGGAGACCGGTAGAGAGGGGGCTGAACGTGAACGCAGACTCCTCGAGATCGCAAGGCGCTATGGGATGAGGATTCAAGGCCCAAACTGTCTTGGGGTCATCGACACCTATACGCCGCTAAATCTCAGCTTCGCCCCAGCCATGCCTAGGAGGGGGAGTATAGCCTTCATCTCGCAGAGCGGAGCCCTGGGGACGGCGGCCCTCGACTGGGCTATGGGTGAGGGTATAGGATTCTCCCACTTCATCAGCCTCGGAAATAAGGCTGACCTGAACGAGGTGGACTTCCTCGAAGCCCTCGGAGGAGATGAGGGCGTGAAGGCCATAATCCTCTACGTCGAGTCGATAGAGCAGGGTGAGCGCTTCATAGAGGTCGCCGGTGAGGTATCGAGGAGGAAGCCCATCATCGTCCTGAAGGGCGGAGTCTCCAAGGCCGGTTCAAGGGCCGCCGGAAGCCATACGGGGGCGCTGGTCGGAAGCTACACAGCCTATAAGGCTGCATTTAGGAAGAGTGGAGTCCTATCCACCGAGGGTGTTGAGGAGCTCTTCAACTACGCCGTAGCCCTCACCGAGCAGCCCCTACCCAGGGGGGAGGGCGTCGCCATAGTCACCAACGCCGGTGGGCCGGGCATAGTCTTCACAGACCTCTGCGAAAGCTACGGCGTCGAGTTGGCGAGGCTCAGCCCTGAGACCCATAGGGCCCTGAGGGAGGGATTACCCCCGGAGGCGGCGACGGGCAACCCCATCGACGTGCTGGGAGACGCCGGGGCAGATCGATATAGATACGCCCTGGAGCATGTGCTGGCTGATGATCGTGTCTATGCGGCAGCCGTCATATTGACTCCTCAGGCGATGACGGAGAGCCTCGGCACGGCGAGGGTCATAGTGGATATGAGGGAGAGGTTCCCGGAGAAGCCTATTATGGCTGTTTTCATGGGCGGCGGAGAGGTGGAGGAGGCTGTTAGATACCTAAAGGAGCATGGAGTCCCCTGCTTCGACTTCCCAGAGAAGGCTGTGAGAACCCTATTGGCATTATACACCTACGCCAGATACCTGAAGAGGCCGGTGGAGAGGCCGACGAGATTCGAGGACGTCGACGTTGATAGGGTGAGGGAGATCATTCAAAGGGCGAGGAGGGACAGGAGGGTTGTGCTCCTCCCCCATGAAGCCTCGGAGGTTGTGAGGGCCTACGGCGTTGACGCCCCAGAGATGAGGGTTGCCACCTCTGAGGCTAAGGCCGTCAACTATGCGGAGGAGCTCGGCTACCCCGTCGTCCTGAAGATCGTCTCGCCCGACATACTGCATAAGACCGATATAGGGGGTGTAGTCCTAAACCTCTCCTCAGCCGAGGAGGTTCGCTCGGCTTACCGAGGCATCATGGCGAGGGTTTCGAGGCATATGCCCCAGGCCAGACTCTACGGAGTGCTGGTCTCCAAGATGGCTCCACAGGGGCGTGAGATGATCATAGGGATGAGCAGAGACGTCCAGTTTGGGCCTCTAATCATGTTCGGCCTTGGAGGCATCTACGTCAACTTCCTCAGGGATGTCTCCTTCGCCCTCGCACCCCTCTCCAGGAGGGAGGCGGCTGAGATGATTAGGGAGACGAAGGCCTACACGCTGCTGAGGGGGATCAGAGGCGAGAAGCCAGCCGACCTTAAGGCCTTGGAGGAGGTGATCCTGAGGGTTGGACAGCTCTCGGTGGACTTCCCCGAGATATTGGAGATGGATATCAACCCCCTCATGGTTTATGAGGAGGGGAGGGGTTGTATAGCTGTGGATGTGAAGATAACCCTGGGAGTTGGTTAGATTGGTATACTCAATCTACATAACTGGGACGAGGTTCAGCGGGAAGACAGCCCTATGCCTGGGGCTGATGCAGAAGTTCAGCGAGCTGGGATTCAGGGTCGGATACTTCAAGCCCATAGGCATCGGCCTAAAGGAGGTTGAGGGAGAACCCATAGACCCCGATGTCCATCTGATGAGGGAGATACTCGGCATCCGGGAGCCGCCTGAGGTCATAACGCCCATCACCCTCGGCAGGAGATACCTCAGCGAGGTGGGCGAATGCGAGGATCTACGGCGAAGGATCATGGATGCCTATGAGGAGGCGAGCGGCGGTAAGGATATCCTCCTCATCGAGGCTCCTCCAGACCCAGAGCTCCTAATCTGCTGCGGCCTCGACGTCCCAAGCCTCGCTGAGAGGTTTAAGGCGAGGGTAATCTTCTCAGTCAGAGGCGTGGAGGATGAGGTTGCTGAGAGGGTAATCCTCTACAAGGAGTTCTTCGAGTCGAGGGGTGTGGATCTCCTTGGAGCTATCCTCAACTTCGTCCCCCTCCAGCAGCTGGAGAGGATGAGGGGTGTGGTCTCACCCATCCTTCAGAGATGCGGAATCGAGGTCTTAGGCGTCGTCCCGGATAAGAGGGAGCTGACGATGAACACCGTCGAGGAGTTGAGGGATATCCTCGAGGCGGAGGTCTTAGCTGGCAGGGATCACCTTGATCAACTGGTGGATGGCTACCTCGTCGGGGCTATGACGCCTGAATCGGCTTTGACCTGGCTGAGGAGGAGCGTCGGCTGCGCCTTCATCACCGGCGGAGACAGAACAGACCTCATCCTCACGGCGTTGGAGACGATGCCAAGCGTCATAATCCTCACTGGAAACATCTACCCCTCAGTGACGGTGCTGGCAGCGGCTGAGGAGAAGGGGATACCAGTCCTCCTGGTTCCCTACGACACCTATACGACGGTTATGAGGCTTGAACACCTCGATGGGAGGATCACCCCCTCACCGACGTCGAAGAGGAAGATACAGCTCATCCATGAGATGATCGATGAATACGTCGATTGGAGGCGCATCCTCGAGGGCTACGCCGATTGGAAGAGGAAGGCTAAATGGCCTCCAGAAGGCTGAGGGGAATAAGATAGTCGACTCCACGCCCCAGCATCAGCCTATGGTAGACGCCCCTCGATGAGTGCACCTCCTCCAAGATGCCCCTCGCCTCGAAGGAGTCGCCCCTCCAAATCTGCTCCGTGAACCTCCCCCTATAACTCATCAACTCCTCCACCCTCAATCCATCGATCTCGGCGTCAACACCATATAGGCAGGGCGTATAGATGCTTAGGGCGTCGTCAACCACAACGCCTCGAAGAGTCACCTCACCAACCGGCCTCGAGGGATGAGAAATCTCAAACTCATGGGGATGGGGGACGAGCCTAACATAATAGGGAACCCCCAAAATCAATCCATGTAGGAGCTTAACCCTCTCCAACTCAGCCAGCCTACGGAGGTCTAAGCCAGTTCTACCCCAACGCATCTCAGCAACCCTCAAGGCCTCATCCGGTGGAAGCTCCGAGAGGAGGCCCCCCTCCCTTAGTCTTCTGAGAGCCCTATAGGCCTTTAGACCGCTCCGCCTTCCATAGATGACGAGGTCGATGTCTGATTTGGCCGTCGCCATCCCTATGAGGAGTGAGCCCGTCAGCCCCACATCCCCGATCGGAACCCCCTCATCTCTGAGGGCATCGGCAAAAAGCTTCACGAGGGTCTCGATCCTCCCCTCCGGATGCTTCAGGATCTCCCTCAGCCTCCCCCTCGGGTCGTAGATTCGCTTTATATGGCTGTGGGGGATGAATTGGACGTTGATGCCCTTCTCCTCCATCCATCTCAGATATTCTGGATGATGCTCCTCCAGGTATCCGGTGGTCTCATCGAGGTCGTAGACCCGTCTATAGCGTCTCCCAAGTCGAATTCTGTCTCCATGCTCGTCGGGTACGTAGCGTAGATAGGCGATGAAGCCGTCTTCTGGGTGGTGTAGGCCCTTAACTGCGAATAGGAGTCCCTCATCTGTTTCGATGTAGTAGCCCTCGATGGGTTTCAAGTCTCTAAGCCTATGGGAGGAGTGTTATAAAAGGTGGTTGAAATACTCAGCGAGTTGATGGAGAGCCTCATATCGAGATGTGGAGTCCTCGCCTCCCTCCTGGAGGTCTCAGCCTACCCTAAGCCTGGAAACGTCCACAGGCTCTACGACATGCCTGGAACACGCTATGAGCACTTCCTCGCAGGTGGAGTAGCCATAGAGCCCTATCTCAGGGAGGCGGCGAGACGTGGATTTGAGGCCTCGAGGGGGGTGAGGGGCTGGGATGAGCTGGAGATTGGGAGACTCGTCAGGGAGGCCGTGGAGGAGACTTTGAGATGGCAGAGGGGTGGAAACGTTAACCTGGGCATACTCCTCCTCTTCACCCCAATATCGGCGGCGGCTGGCTCGATCCTTGAGGAGGGTAGAGTGGAGGCTGGGAGGCTTAGATCGGCCTTAGGGAGGGTGCTGAGAGGTGCGACCCCTCGGGATGCCGTGGAGGTCTATGAGGCCATAGGGCGGGCCATGAGGCCTGAAACCCTCGGTGAGGCTGAGGAGCTCAGCGTCCTCGACGAGGATTCGAGGCGTAGAATCCTGGAGGAGGGTTGGAGCCTCCTTGAAGTATTCAAGCTCTGCTCCGGATACGACTCCATCTGCTATGAATGGGTGACCGATTTCCAGCTCACCTTCGAGGTTGGCTATCCAACGCTGAGGAGGAAACTGGAGGAGGTTGATATGAACGACGCCATAGTTGAGACCTATCTCACCCTATTGGCTCATAAGCCCGACAGCCTCATCAGGCGTAAATGTGGATTAAAGATGGCCTTAGAGGTCAGCGATATGGCTCGAAGGGTTCTGGAGGCTGGAGGACTCGGAACGATGGAGGGGAGACGCCTACTGGAGGAGATGGATGAGGCCTTGAGGAGGGGTGATGGAGCCCTAAACCCTGGGACGACGGCCGACCTAACGGCCTCCTCCATCTACATAATGCTCCTCGAGGGGTGGAGGCCCTAAGATAGAAGCCACCTCAAGGTCTCATCGAGGTCTCTATAAACCCTCCACTTACGCCTGAAGTATTTTAGGACGTTCTCAACATCCCTCCTGATGAGCAGCTCGGCATTGGGGTGATCCATGGTTACGTATTGGGGCCAGTCGATTATGAGAACCTCCCCATCGGGCTTGACGACGATGTTGAACTCGCTTAGGTCGTTGTGAATGATGCCAGCTGAGAGGGTCAGCTTGATATTCCTCAATATGTCGTCGAGAAGGCCCTCAGGGTCGTCGAGGCTGACGACGTCGACGAGGGGGAATCCATCTATGTAGCCCATGACGACGACATGTCGATTCCTATGTATGGGCTTGGGGACGGAGACTCCAGCCTCATAGACGATGCCGAGGGCCTCAAACTCCCTCTCAGCCGCCAGCCTCGACTCATAGAGCCATGAGATATGCCGTCGACCCCCGACGTATCCCCGTTTTCGCCTCGTATCCCTGAAGCTCACCCGTCCGAGCCTGTGGAACTTCACCGCCACCCTCTCCCCATTGGATGTGAGGGCCTCGTAGACGTCGGACTCCTTTCCGACGCCGAGGGGCTTCCCCAACGCCTCCAGGACGTCGGCCTTGACCAGGGCGTTTAGGGCGAGGGCGTCGTAGCCAGCGTAGTTGAGGATGTAGCCGACGTAGGGCTGCTGCCTCCCATAGATGAGCTCCAGGTTGTTAAGTCTCCTAATCCTATACTCCAACTTCCTCGGGTTGAGGCCTGATATCCTCTCGATCTCCTCTATCGGGACGTAGCGGTGGCTTGACATCCCCAGCTCTATGGCTGTGAGAACCCTGAAGTCCTCAGGTTCAAGCTGCGTCAGCAGCGATGCAGCCCTCTCAGCCGAAGACATCATGAGGTGTATGGCTGTCTCCTATATTACTGCTCTCAGCCCAATAGGTCTCGGAGCTCCTCCAGGGCTTTGAGGGCTTTCCACCCCTTCTCCGTCAATCTGAGGTATCTCCTCTTACCCATCAACCTCGAGGCGATGAGCCCCTTCTCCTCGAGGTATGAGATGTGCTGATATACGGCTCCGAGGGTCATGCCCCTGCCGAGTCTCTTCCACAGCTCATATCCATAGGTCTCCCCCTCCCCAAGCAGCTTGAGGATCCGCTCCTTCGTTGTGAGTCTCGATGTGAGGCTTGGATGTCGACGCCTCATCCTCAATCCTCTGAGTATGTCGTCGGTCTTTAGGCCGCTGCTTGCGATGAGGCAGACAACCCGTTCATCGCCGTCGACCTCCCCCGATTCGATGAGGGTTTTTAGGCTGGCGACGGTGGCTGCGCTGGCGGGCTCTGCGAAGACCCCCTCAAGGCGGGCGATGGTCTTCTCCATCTCCAGCATCTCCCCATCGCTGATGGAGACTGCTAACCCCCCAGACTCCCTGATGGCCTTTAGGGCCAGCTCCCCATAGATGGGGGAGGCAACCCTTATCGGGGTGGCTCCCGTTGAGGCCTCCTCCAGCTCCATAGGTCTCTCAAGCCCCTTCTTGAAGGCCTCGGTGATGGGTTGACAACCCAGGGCCTGAACCCCTATAAGCCTTGGAGCCTCCTCGATCCAGTCCATCTCCGCCATCTCCCTATAGCCCTTCCAGAGGGAGTGGATGGTGGCCCCGCTGCCCATGGCGGCTACGACGACATCAGCCTCAGCACCCTGCTCCTGGAGCTCATAGGAGATGGTCTTCAGGGCCTCTATGGTCAGCGGATTCAGCTCAGCAGTCGCCTGATACCATCCATGCCTCTCAGCCATCTCCACCGACAACTCTATCGCCTCCTCTATGCTGCTGCACTGCTCCTCTATGTAGGCATCATATGCGATCATCTGAGCCAGCTTACCCATATCCACTTCTTTGGGGATTAGTAGGTGGCATTCTATGTCCACCTTCGCCGAGTAGGCTGCGAGGGAGGCCCCCTGGTTTCCGTTGGTGGCGCAGATGATTGCGTCGAAGCCTCGGCAATAGGCGTCTGAGATGATGAGGGCTCCAGGTCTATCCTTAAAGGAGTTAGTCGGGTTTCTGGTCTCATCCTTAAGCATCAGACCCCTCAATCCAAGGGCCTCTCCGAGTCTCCCAGCCCTATGGAGAGGCGTCCCACCCTCCCCGAGGCTTATGGCCTTCTCAACCCTTGGAAGTAGAGGCCTATACCTCCAGAAGGTGATGCCCCCCTTAAGCCTCACAGCCTTCAGATAATCTGGGTCGAAGGCGTATTCGAGGAGGCCTCCGCATCTTTGACATCTATTCCAGGGCGTCGGCTCAGACTCCGCTCCGCATCGGCTGCATCTCAACCTATAGGGTGTCTCCATCGACGTATGGAGATAGCCGTCGGAGGGGTTTAAGCCTTAGGAGTCGACACCCTTTTTACCTCCACCCCTAATGGTGGTTTGAAAGCTTGAGGATCGGGGAGCTTAGACCTGGGATGGAGGGCGTAGACCTGAAGGTGAGGATTCTCACCCTTAAGGAGCCGAGGAGAGTGAAGACTGCGAGGGGTTTGGAGCACCTCCTCGTCGAGGGGGAGGTTGAAGATGAAACCGGTAGGGCGCTCCTCAACGTCTGGAATGAATCCATAAATCAGCTTGAGGGCGTAACCGAAGGCTCCCTCGTTGAGCTGAGAAACTGCTTCATCACATCCTTCCAGGGGGTTATCCACATCAACGTCGGCAGGGAATCCGAGATCAGGCTGGTGGGGAGATGAATCTCGAGGAGCTCATGAAGCGCCTCAGGGAGGAGGTGAGGAGAATCCTACCCGAGGCTGGAACCCACGGCTATGAGCATACGGAGAGGGTGTGTAGGATGGCCCTCCACATAGGTAGGAGGATTGGCGCAGACCTCGATATACTGCTCCCAGCAGCCCTCCTCCACGATATAGGTAGAGGCGAAGACAATCACGCAGAGGCTGGTGGGAGGAAGGCCCGTGAGATATTGGAGATGCTCGGCGTCGACCCTAACCGAATTGAGGCGATCGTCGAGGCGATTGAGACCCACAGCTTCAGTGGGGGGAGGGAGCCGAGAACCCTTGAGGCTAAGGTTCTATCAGATGCGGATAAGCTGGACGCCATGGGGGCCATAGGCATCTATAGGGCTGCAACCTACAGCGGGGAGCATCAGAGACCCCTGGAGGGCTTTGTGCAGCACTTCCATGAGAAGCTGCTGAGGCTTAGGGAGCTGCTATATACCGAGGAGGCTAAGAGGATGGCTGAGGAGAGGCATAGGTTTATGCTCAGATACCTTGAGCAACTGGAGAGGGAACTGAACCTCGAAACCTAAGGGTTCCAGGGCCTATAGAGATCGTGGCTGAATCCAAGCTGCTCAAGGATTTTCCCCACTATGAAATCTACAAGCTCCCTCACACTCTCAGGTTTATGGTAGAAGGCTGGTGAAGCCGGTAGGACTCTAACCCCCATTAGGCTGAGCCTGAGCAGGTTTCTGAGGTGTATGGGGCTTAGGGGGGTCTCCCTCGGAACTATGATGAGCCTCCTCCCCTCCTTAATCTGCACATCGGCGGCCCTCGTGATGAGATTATCAGCATAGCCGTTGGCGACGGCTGCAACGGTCTTCATGGAGGCTGGGACGATGACCATGCCATCAACCTTGAAGGAGCCGCTTGTCGGAGGCGCCCTGAGGTCGTTGGGGTCATAGACCCTATCCGCTAAGACCTCTAAGGCCTCTACTCCTCCGAGCTCCTCCTCGGCCACAAGCCTACCCGCCTCACTGATTATGAGGTGGATCTCCACATCTCTATTCCTCAGCTCTTCGAGGAGCCTATTGGCGTAGATGACGCCGCTCGCCCCCGTCACGGCGACTATGAGCCTCATCGCTCTCAGAGGCATCGCCAATCTATAAAAGGGGTTTGACGTCATCCATCAATATGCGTATTAGGGTTGTCGTCCCCATAACCGGATTGACGCCTGAGGCCATAGAGGAGAGGTTGAGGTATCTCAGGAACATAGCTGACCCTGGAACTGAGGTGGAGATGACTCCGATCAGGGTGGGGCCTCCGGCGATCGAGTCGAGGGTCGACGAGGTGGAGGCGGGTCCAGAGGTCTTGAGGCTGGTTAAGGAGGCTGAGGAGGATGGATGTGACGCAGTCATAATCTGGTGTGGGGGCGACCCAGCCCTGGAGGCCGCCAGGGAGCTGGTGGATATCCCCGTCATAGGCCCTGGGGAGGCGATGAGGCTTCTGGCCTCTATGTGCGGTGAGAAGCCCTGCTGCATAGTCCCCGATATGCCCGTCTTGGAGATGCGTAGAGATTTGGAGAAGACCGTGGAGGTTTTGAAGCGTATGATCCGTGAGCGAATCGAGGGGGGTGAGGGGGACTCATTCTATCTCGGCTGCCTCGCCCTGTGGGGTCTGGGTCGACGACTCCGTGAGGAGCTGGGTGTTCCAGTCATCGATGGGGCTGAGGCTTCGCTGAAGATGGCTGAGCTGGCTGTGAAGCTGGGCCTAAAGCCAAGTAGGGTTGCCTATCCAAAGTATCCTCCTGCCCATAGGGCTGGCTGACTACTCAGCCTTTGGCTTCGGCGGATTCACCGGCTCTATGCAGATGTAGAGGATGTTGTTTCCCCTTATGAAGACGTTTCCATAGTTGGTGACTACCCCCTCACTGTTATACTCCTTAGCCCCCTCCAGCAGGACGTTCATGTAGCCATCAGCCCTAATCATCCTGCCCCAATAGGTGTCTCTACTCTTTAGGCAGACGACGACGTTGCTCCCCACGCTCTTAATCAGGACGTTGAGGGGCTTCTTACTCGGCTCTAAGCCCGGCACGGGAGGCCCCGTATATGTCCCCCTCACTACCCCTTTAAAGCTTTCTCAGTTAGAGACCGCTATGGCGACCCAATCCCTCAATCCCTCATCCTTAGGTGTGGTTATGCCTCTCAGACCTGAGCATCTAAGGAGGCTTAGAAACCTCCTCTTGCTGAAGGACTTCTTTAAGGCTGTTATGATGAGTCTCCCCCCGCTCCTTGAGACCCTCACCATCTCCCTCACGGCTCTAAGGGGGTTTGGAGTGTTGTTGATGAGGGTTACGGCGAAGATATATTGATAGACGCCATCTCTGAAGGGGAGGTTCTCGGCGTCCCCGAGAACGAGATGCCTCCCCCTCAACCTCTTCCTGCGGGCTGTCGATATGAGGGAGGCTGAGAAGTCGAGGCCTACAGCCTCCATCTCAAGCCTTTCGAGGAGGAGGCCTGTTCCACAGCCGTTGTCCAGGGCTAAGCCCTCGAGATGATTTAGGTGTGGTAGGAAGACCTCATACTTCTCCTCCTGCTCCCCTCTATAGAGGGCCTCGTAGAGGCATCCACCCATGCTGTCGAAGGCCTTCATGATGCGCCTCTTCTCCTCAAACCCCCTCTTCGTCTCAGAATTTTGAGACGAAGAGATGGGGGAGGCCATCCCCAAACCTCTCAACCAATTACCCGAAGGCTGGAAATCGTTTTAAACCCTTATCCTCACCTCTAAGAAAACATGAGCGGGGTCAGATGGAGGAGCAGCAGGGTTCTCGACGGCCTTGAGCGGGGCATCCATAGATCGCTGCTCAAGGGTGTAGGCCTCACCGATGAGGAGCTCCGGAGGCCCCTCATCGCCATCGTCAACTCCTGGAATGAGATCGTCCCAGGGCATTTCCACCTGAAGCTGCTGGCGGAGATGGTGAAGAGAGGCGTCCTCGAGGCCGGTGGGACTCCACTTGAGTTCAACACCATAGCAGTCTGCGACGGCATAGCCATGGGCCATGAGGGTATGCGTATGTCCCTGCCCAGCAGGGAGATCATCGCCGACTCCATAGAGGTGATGATAGAGGCCCACGGCTTCGACGCCATGGTCTGCATCACAACCTGCGACAAGATAGACCCAGGAATGATGATGGCCGCTGCGAGGCTCAACATACCAACAATATTCTGCCTAGGAGGCCCCATGGAGCCAGGCTATCCCAGGTGGGGGAGGTTTAGGGGACGCTCCATCACGGTTCAGGACCTGATGGAGGCTGAGAGCCTCGTCAGAGGCGGCGAGATCACCCCTGAGGAGTTCAGGTATCTGGAGGACATCTGCTGTGGTGGCCCGGGGGCCTGCGGAGGCATGTTCACGGCAAACTCGATGCAGTGTCTCATAGAGGCCATCGGCATGGCCCTCCCCTACATGGCGACGGCGCCATCTATGAGCGCTGAGCGCTTCAGATTGGCCGTTGAGACTGGTAGGCGCATCATGGAGCTCCTGAGGGAGGATGCGAGGCCCAGCGACATCATGACTGAGGAGGCCTTCAGAAATGCCATAGCCGTCGATATGGCCCTAGGAGGCTCGACGAATACGGTGCTACATCTACCAGCCATAGCTCATGAGCTTGGGATAGAGTTGAGGCTCGACATCTTCGATGAGATTAGCCGTAGGACGCCGCATCTCTGCAACATGGCTCCCGCTGGCCCTTATAAGATTAGGGACCTCCACCTCGCTGGCGGCATACCAGCTGTGATGAGGGAGCTTGGAGAACTCGTCGACGGAGGCTGCCTAACGGTCTCAGGTATGAGGGTTTCGGAGATCACGGCCAAAGCCCAGGTCTGGAATCGGGAGGTGATCAGGTCGAGGAGTGATCCGGTTCATAGGGAGGGGGGCATCGCCATCCTCTATGGAAGCCTCGCCCCCGACGGCTGCG
>CAZGKJ010000014.1:0-24970 GCA_964525955.1 uncultured Candidatus Bathyarchaeia archaeon | reverse complement strand
TCATAAGGTCTGCAACCCTCTTACCGCTACGCTTAGCCATGGAGAATATCTGATGGTAAAGCTCCGTATCCAGCCCCCGTATGGAGACGGTCTTTTGCGGCATCGGTAAACCCCTCAAATGTTTACTTGTAAACATGTAAACAAAGAAGCTTATAAGCTTATCGGGATTAATTATAATTGCAACAAGTGGTGTATTAAACTTGATACTTGAGGAAACAACTAAAGGTGAAGTCTGTCAGATACTCTCACAAAATGAGAATAACTTAGACCGAATCATAGGGTTTTACAGGAAGTTATTATCTCCAAATGAGAGAACCAACCTAAGACAAAAGATCAATCATATCAAGGAGATATTATCATTCAGTGAGAATATCTTCTCGTCGCAGTCTGTGGCCCTCATATTCCTCTACTTCTGCCTCAACGGAGCTGCGACTGCCTGGATACTTCAGAAGGAGCTCCACATACCTGAAGCCACAGTCTATAGGGCCTTGAAGAAGCTTAGGTCTCTTGGAGTGATATATCCAGCCCTGAAGGTCTCTAAGGTTAGACGGTCGAGGGGTGGCCCGAGGCCGATTGTCTGGGCCATAGCCGGGGCCTCAACGGAGGAAATCTCCAAGGCATTAAGGCTTCACTTCAGGAGTCTCAGTCCAAAATACTGTGTGGCTGAGCGTCTCGCCCAGACGATTCTGGATAGATATCTGAAGAATGGGCGTGAGATAACTTATAGGGAGATACTTGTCTTCGTGAAGGAGTTGAAGATACCCTTCGAGAAGTATGACATCGCAGAGCTGATTGCACAATATCTCAACGAGATAGGGGTTAAGGTCTGGAGATAGCTATATCTCCCTCAACTTCTGCTGAAGGGTCTTCAGAAGGAGCTCCACATACCTGAAGCCACAGTCTATAGGGCCTTGAAGAAGCTTAGGTCTCTTGGAGTGATATATCCAGCCCTGAAGGTCTCTAAGGTTAGACGGTCGAGGGGTGGCCCGAGGCCGATTGTCTGGGCCATAGCCGGGGCCTCAACGGAGGAAATCTCCAAGGCATTAAGGCTTCACTTCAGGAGTCTCAGTCCAAAATACTGTGTGGCTGAGCGTCTCGCCCAGACGATTCTGGATAGATATCTGAAGAATGGGCGTGAGATAACTTATAGGGAGATACTTGTCTTCGTGAAGGAGTTGAAGATACCCTTCGAGAAGTATGACATCGCAGAGCTGATTGCACAATATCTCAACGAGATAGGGGTTAAGGTCTGGAGATAGCTATATCTCCCTCAACTTCTGCTGAAGGGTCTTCAGCTCCCCATGCTCCTTAATCCTGATGGTTGTCCTTAGCCTCACGGGAAGACCTATTCTCTGGAAGAAGTAGTAGAGGCTTTCACCATCGATCTTATCCCTCAGCCTCCCATCCCTGATAGCTGAAAGGAGCGCAGCCTCGATCCTGGGCATGACCTCTGGATATTGCCTCCAAGCGGCCCTATAAACCTCCCAAGCTCTCCCCACGAAGAGCCTCCTCAAGGCCTCCCTCGGATCGCTCTCCTTCTCCCCTTTAGGTGTCGCCATCATGATTTTACGTTGGAGCTCCAGGAGCTTCCTCCGCTTCAGCTTCTCTAATTCATCCTCCATAGGGCCTTCAGAGGGTAGAGGCGTCGCTCTTTTTAACCTTATCCCGCATACCAGGGATGATATGAGGATTTACTCCGAGGAATATGAGTTCCAGACTTGTGGGGAGTTCGACGTCCTAGACCTAACACCCTGGCTCAGCGAGGTTGCATCCCGCTCCGGTATAAGGGATGGCCTGATGCTCATCTATGCGGGGCACGCCACGGGCGTCATAATCCTAAACGAATATGATCCCTCCCTCATCGAAGACCTGAGGGATTTCCTAAGGCGGCTCACCCCCTCCGATGGGAGCTATCGGCATCCCTTCAACGCCTTCTCCCACCTCAGATCGATGCTCTTCGAGCCGAGTAAGGTAATCCCCATACATGATGGACGCCTTGGATTAGGGACTTGGCAGAGGATCTATTGGGTTGAGGCGGAGAGACGCCCCCGCAAGCGGAGAGTTGAAGCCATGATAATAGGAGAGTGAAATGAGATGGACAGACCCCTAAGGGAGCTCCTGGAGGAGTATAGACGTCAAAATCCCGGATCCTGGGAGGCCATAAGACGGCAATTAGAGTGTGGAACCGTTCTTGGAGCTCCAACCGAGCTGGAGGTGGAGCTGGCTGAGGAGCTTCTAAGACGGCTTCAAGGGGCTGATAGAATCCGTTTCACATCCTCAGGAACCTTCACCGCCCACCCCTCTCCATGGACGCAGGCGACGCCGGATCGATTCATTGTTTCTCCATCGCCCTCATGAATGGGGGCGTATATCTCCGGGCGCATTCCAATGTCTCAGCCTCCACAACCGAGGATTGTGAAAGCCGCCTTGGATGCCATGAGGGCCGCCGTGAGTGATTTAAGGCCTTTCATAGAGTTTAGGGCGCCCCACCTATTGGAGAGGGGGTAGGAACAATTATCTCTCTGAAATCCAAAATAGTGTTTGATGGCTCAGCGTTTCCGTTTCATAGGTGAAAGCATTCCGAGAATGGATGGCATAGCGAAGGTGACGGGTAGGGAGGTCTACTCCTCCGACATCTATCTCCCAGACATGCTGTATGCCAGGGTTCTGAAGAGTCCATACCCCCATGCACGGGTGAAGTGCATCGATGTCTCCGAGGCTGAGAGACTTGGAGCCGTAGTCGTAACCTTTAGGGATGTCCCCGATGTGGTCTATTGTCCAAGGCTTGTCAGCACCCCAGAGGCCACCTATAAGGATTGGAGGGTTCTCACCGATAAGCCCCTATACGTCGGAGACCCGATCGCAGCGGTGGCAGCCGAGTCTGAGGAGCTGGCTCAGAGAGCCTTGGAGGCCATAGACGTCGAATTCGAGGTCTTGGAGCCCTCCTTCGACCCCTTGGAGTCCATGAGGCCTGGGAAGCCGCTGCTTCATGAACGAATCCAGTATATGGGGAGGGAGCTGGAGGTTGAGAATAACATCGCCTGCACCCTCGAGATCGAGCAGGGAGACGTTGAGCGGGGCTTCAGGGAGGCCGACGTGGTTCTTGAGCGGGAATACAGAACTAATCGGCGATACCACTGCCAATTGGAGCCTAAGACGGCTGTCGTCAGACCTGAACCCGATGGAGGGGTCACCATCTGGACGACGACTCAATCGATACATAATACGAGGCTGTTGATCCATGAGATCTTCGGCATACCGGCTGGGAAGATCAACGTCGTCAAGACTGCGCTTGGAGGAGCCTTCGGCTCAAGCATCCAGACAAACGTCGTAGTCCCCATCGCTGTCGCTCTCGCCCTCAAAGCCCATAAGCCGGTCAGACTGGCATATACACGAGAGGAGGATCTCCACGAGCACTGCTCCTATCAGATGATCTTCGATCTCAAGCTTGGAGCAAAAAGGGATGGCAGGTTGACAGCAGGTAGTCTGGAGGCGATCCTGGATATCGGCGCCCACCAGATTCAGGCCTATCCCCTGCTCGGATGCCTCGTAGGCTGGTGGGTCTCCCTCTACAAGTTACCCAACCTTAGATATGTTGGGAAGGCGGTCTATACGAATAAGGTTCCAAGCTGCGCCATGAGGGGATTTGGAAATCCACAGATAACCTGGGCCGTTGAGTCCCTGATGGATGAGTTGGCTGAGGAGCTCGGCATCGACCCAGTTGAGTTCAAACTCCTAAACCACGTCGGCCTCGGAGACCTATTCTGGGGTCAGGGGCCCACGGTTAAATCCATAATCAAGAGCTCTGGGGTGGAGGAGATCGTCAGACGTGGAGCTAAGCTTATCGGATGGGATAAACGGCCAAAGCCTGGTGAGCAGAGGGGGCGCTATCGGAGGGGTATAGGCTTCGGGAGGGGCTTCCACACCTCCAGCGCTGGAGGCCCTGTTCCAGGGACCGCCATAGACTATACTGGGGCTATGCTGAAGGTAAATGAGGATGGGTCATTCGACTATATCACAGCCCTGATGGATTGTGGAGGCGGAACCCTCACGGCTCATGCTAAGATAATAGCGGAGGAGATTGGGGTTCCACTCGAATGTATAAACATCGTTAGGTCTGACACCCAGACAACCCTATACGATGTATGCACACATGCATCGAGAGGTGTCTACGCTGGGGGTGCAGCAGCCTTACAGGTGGCGAGGGAGGTGAAGAGGAAGCTGTTGGAGTTGGCTGCGAGGGTTCTCGACGCCTACCCCCATGCGCTGAAGATTAGACCCGATGAGGAGAGGGGTCAGGGAGTCATCTACGTCGAGGGCGTTGAGGGCAAGGAGATCACCATCGGCGAGTTGGCCTCCATGGCTAGGCATAAGAATTGGGGCACCATCGCAGCCGTCGCCAGCGTTAGACAGGGGAGTTGCCCACCCCATTTCACAGCCTACTTCGTGGAGGTTGAGGTGGACACGGAGACGGGTAAGGTGAGGCCGATAAGGGTTGTGGCCGGAGCCGATGTGGGGAGCGTCATAAACCCCAAGCTGGCTGAGGGCCAGATACACGGCGGCTTCGCCATGGGCTGGAGCATGGCCATCCTGGAGGACACCCCCTACGACCCGGAGAACGGCGACCTGATGAATAGGGGCTTCATAAACAACTATAAGCTGCCAACACCCGCCGACCTAGTTCCACCTGACAGATTCACGGTGTTCTTCGCTGACACCTATGAGCCAACTGGCCCCCTCGGAGCCAAGGGGATAGGGGAGGGAGCCTTGAACCCCGTGGCGGGGGCGGTGGCGAACGCCATCTACAACGCCATCGGCATCCGCTTCTATGAGCTGCCGATCACGCCGATCAAAATACTTAAGGCATTGAGGGAGAGGGAGGGAGGATAGAATGTACATCAACAAGTTAAACACCCATATAATACCATTCAAATTCGAGTATCACGCTCCGAAAAGCGTGGAGGAGGCTGTTGAGCTACTGTCACGTTATGGAGAGGAGGCAAGCATACTTGCAGGGGGAACCGACCTCCTCGTAAAGATGAAGCAGAGATTGATCGAACCAAAGCATATCATCGACATAAAGAGGATTAAGGATTTAACGGGGATAAGGGAGGAAGAGGATGGAATACATATAGGTGCGGCGACGAAGCTTAGAACACTCGAAAGATCCAAGTTGATCGAGGAGAAGCTGCCAGTTCTACATGAGGCAGTTATAACAATGGGCTCGATTCAGATCAGGAATATGGCCACAATAGGGGGAAACCTATGTAATGCAAGCCCAAGCGCCGACGCCGCAACCCCACTGCTCGCCCTGAACGCAGAGGCTAAAATCGTAGGCTCAGAAGGGGAGAGAATAGTCCCCTTAGAGGAGTTCTTCATCGGCCCAGGGAGGACGGTTCTCAAGCAGGATGAGATGCTGGTTGAGGTGATATCCCCATACCTCCCAGAGAATTCTGGGACATCATTCATGAAGATAGGTTGGACGAACTTCGACATCGCCACCGTAAACTTGGCGGTGGTTTTAAAGCTGGAGGGCGAGGTAGTAGACGAATGCAGAATCGCACTTGGGGGGTGTGCACCAACCCCTATAAGGGTGCATAAGGCCGAGGATTTCCTGAGGGGAAAGAAACTTACAGATGAGGTGTTGGAGGAGGCGGCGAACATCGTCTCAGGGCATGTGAGACCTCGGGCCCGCTGGAGGAGGGCTCCACCAGAGTATAGGAGGGCTGTCTCAAGGGCGCTCACCATCGACGCATTGACGATCGCTAAGAAGAGGATTGAAGGGGTGGAGGTGAATCGAGGTGAGGATTAGATTTAAGCTTAATGGGAGGGAGGTTGAGGCGGAGGTAGAGCCGAACACCCTCCTCCTCAATCTGCTTAGGGAGCGATTCCACCTAACTGGAGCGAAATATGGATGCGGCATCGGCGAATGTGGAGCCTGCACAGTCCTCCTCGACGGTGAACCCATACTCTCCTGCCTCACCTTAGCCGTGGAGGTCGATGGGAGGGAGGTAACAACTATAGAGGGCTTAGCTGAGGACGGGGAGCTCCACCCTCTTCAGAGGGCCTTCCTGGAGGAGGGAGCCGTCCAATGCGGCTTCTGCACTCCAGGGATGATACTCACAGCTAAGGCCCTGCTCGATGAGAATCCAAACCCCTCCGAGGAGGAGATTAGGGAGTATCTGAAGGGCAATCTATGTCGATGCACGGGCTACATCAACATAGTTAAGGCTGTTAAGCGGGCGGCTGAGGAGATGGCGGGATGAGGTTCTCCGCCGTCATCCTGGCGGCGGGGAAATCTGAGCGCATGGGGAGGAACAAGCTCCTAATAGAGTTCGGAGGTCGCCCCCTCCTCTCATGGGTCTTGGAGGCCGTTGAGGCCTCAAGGGTGGATGAGACCCTCGTCGTGTTGGGCCATAAACCCCAGGAGCTAAGGCCAATCCTAAGGGACTATGACGTCGAGGAGGTCTATAATCCGGATTATGAGCTTGGCATGACCACTTCCTTCCAAGCTGGGCTGCGCAGGGCCTCTGGGGATGCGGCCTTCCTCATCCTCGGAGACCAATTGGGTTTGAAGCCTGAGCTCCTCGACGAGATGGCGGGCGTCATGGAGAAGGATTCCGAAGCCCTATTGGTCAGCCCCCGCTATCAGGGTCGAAGGGGTCATCCCGTTCTCTTTCGTAGAGCACTCTTCCAGGAGATATTGGCCCTGCCGCCTGACACCCCCATTAAGGTTGTCGTCGACCGATATGATGCCTATCACCGATACGTGAAGGGTGATCACTGGTGCGTCTTCGACTTGGATACTCCCGAGGATGTTGAGAGGGCTAAGCTCCTCTTTTCGGAATCGAATACTACTTTTACCATAACTAAATCTCCAACAGAAGGTTCATCAAAATAAGCAACAACCTTCATCATTCTGGGTTTATATTTATCAACCAAATAATCTAATATCTTGTTTGGAACAGATTCCATCCAAATTTTTCCGTTCTAAATTTCTTGAGATATTTTTCTACTTCAATAGGATCAATTAACTCCTGATCAGGAATATATGTTATTTCAATCCTTCCTTTATCCGGTCTTCCACTACTCCTACATAGAGATTGAAAGTTTCTAAATAATAAGGTCACCTCATAATCCCTATGTGGGAAATCGTTTTTAGGCATCTCTCAGTGAGAAATGAGAAGCTCTATTTAAAAATTATGTTTAATGTCCTCTTCTCACCTTTATGAGCTCCGCCATGATGCTTACGGCGATCTCCTCAGGGGTCTCAGCACCGATCTCTATGCCTATCGGCCCCCTGATATGCTTCAGCTCATCATCCGTGAAGCCCTCCTCCCTCAGCTTCGCCTTATGCCTCTCAACCTTATGCCTGCTCCCAAGCAGACCCATGTAGGCTGGATTTTTCCTCAGCATCTTCCTCAGGGCCGTTAGTTCATAGGGGGTTTCACCATGGACTATGGCTACGTAATCCGTCGCCCTAACCTCCAATCGATCAAGCTCCTCCTCGAAGGGCCCTGAATGTATCTCTGCGTAGGGGAATCTCTCCCTTGTGGCCGTTGGGGCGTCGTCGACGATGACGACTTCAAAGCCCACCATGTGGGCGAGGTCTGCGAGGGGTTTAGCTATATGCCCTGACCCTATGATGATGAGCCTTGGATCGGGCTGTATGACGTCGATGAAGACCTCCACTGTTCCCCCGCATTCGGATTTTAGTGGTATCATCCCCTCCTTGGGTTCTATGCCGAGGGCGAAGGATACGCTTCTGGGCCTCCCCTCCCTCAAGGCCTTTAGGGCTTCGTCGATGATGGTCCTCTCCATCTCGCTCCCCCCTATGGTTCCAAGGGTTCTCCCCTCCTCGTCTACCAGCATCTTGGCTCCAACCTCTCTTGGGCCATATCCCCTCTTCGAGATGAGGGTGCAGAGGGCGGCTTTCCTCCCCGTCTGCAGGATTCTGCTGAGCTCCTCGAAGAGGCTGCTAATCTTCACCCCTCAACCTCTCCGAGGCGTCGAGTATGGCCTTAACTATGTTCACATATCCCGTGCATCGACATAGGTTTCCGGCGATGGCTCTCCTCACCTCCTCCTCGGAGGGCTTGGGGTTTCTGCTCAGCAGCGCATAGGCTGAGATGAGCATACCAGGGGTGCAGAATCCGCATTGTATTGCTCCATCCTCAACGAATGCCTCTATCAGCTCCCTCATCACCGGCTTATCCCTCAAGCCCTCAAGGGTTTCTACGCTCCTCCCCTCCACGAGGGGTGCGAGCACCAGGCAGGAGTTCACGGGCTCCCCATCCAATAGGACGGTGCAGGCTCCACATTCGCCGACGTTGCATCCCCTCTTAACGCTCTTGACACCCAGCCGCTCCCTCAGTAGGTCGAGGAGTGTCTCGTTATGCTCAGCCTCGCATTCGATCCATTCTCCATTCAGCTTAAACCGCAGCGTCATACCTCACACCTCCTCCAGGCTCTAAGCAGGGCCTTACGGCTGAGAACCCTCGACATCTCCTTCCTATACCAAGCTGAGGCTCTAACATCATCGATGGGTCTAACCAGCTTACTGCAGAGCTCAGAAACCTCCTCGATGAGCTCCTCGCTCACCCTCTCACCCATCAGCCTCCCCTCAGCCTCCCTAAGCCTCAGAGGTCTCTCAGCGACCGCCCCCAGGGCTATCCTCGCCGATCTACAGGTCTCACCCTCCAACTCGATGTAGGCTGCAGCGTTAACAAGGGCGAGGGTCACCCCCCTCCGACGTCCAATCTTCTCAAAGGCCGATCCAGCACCCCTCGGGGGAATCTTAAACCTCACAGAGGTGAGGAGTTCATCCCCTGCGAGGCTGTTCACCTTAGGCCCTGCGAAGACCTCCTCAACGGGAATCCATCTCGCCTCGTCCACAGACCTGATCTCCGCCTCCGCCCCGAGGGCGATGAGGGGCGGCGCAAGATCGGCTGCTGGTGAGGCGTTGCATAGGTTTCCGCCTATGGTTCCCCTATTCCTTATCTGGACGCTTCCCATGGAGGAGGCTGCCTCCCATAGGGCCGGAGCCTTCGAGGCGATAAGCGTCGAGTCCACGAGGTCGCTGAGGGTTGTCGTCGCCCCGATCCTGATGTAGCCATCCCCCTCCTCGATGAATCTCAGCTCCCCTATGCCGCCGAGGTCTATGAGATGCTCCACCTCAACCTCAACCTCCCTCATCAAGGGTATCAGGTCTGTTCCACCGGCTATCGGCTTTGCCTTCTCCAGAGTCGCCAGGAGCTCCAACGCCTCCTCCAGGCTCTTGGGTCTATGAACCCTGAATCGTGGAAGCGGCCTCATCTCTTCTCACCCCTCAACGCCTTGTAGAGTCTCTCAGCCGTTATTGGGAGAGTCCTAAACCTTATGCCCGTGGCGTGGTAGACTGCGTTGGCTACGGCTGAGACTATGGAGATTATGGCTGGCTCCCCAACGCCCTTAGCTCCGAAGGCTGAGTGTCTATATGGTTTCTCGACGATTATGACATCCGACACCTTAGGCATATCGAGGGATGAGGGGATGACATAGTCCCTGAAGTTTGGATTCAGAACTCTCCCCTCATCGACGATGAGGTGCTCCATAAGGGCGAAGCCGAGGCCCTGAGCTATGGCGCCGTGGATCTGCCCCTCAATCAGCAGGGGGTCTATGGCTCTGCCGACATCCATCGACGGCCAGACCTCGAGAACCTTAACCTCACCAGTCTCAGGGTCAACCTCAACCTCCACGACGGTGGCTGCAAAGGTGTAGACCGGATAGGCGACTCCGAGCCCTGTCTCCGGATCGAAGTATCTGCGGGGTGGCGCATAGAATCCATAGGCTGCAGGTGATACCCCCCGAATATACATCTCCCTCGCCAGCTCCCTGAAGCTGACGCTGTTCTCCGGCCTACGCCTGTCATAGGCCCTCCCATCTCTAAGCTCCACGTTCTCCTCGTCGCAGCCCAGCATCTCCGCAGCCACCTTAACCATGCGTTCTCTCAGCCTCAAAGCTGCGTCGGCCGCCGCTGAGCCTCCGAGCATGAGGCCCCTGCTCCCATGGGTTGGCCTCGCATTCGGCGTCGAATCTGTGTCGGGCCCCTCAACCCTTATCGATTCGAGGGGGGCGCCGAGTATCTCTGCGACGATCTTAGCATGGCCGAACTGTGATCCCTGACCAAGCTCGCAGATGCCGGTTCTATAGGTGAATGTTCCATCCTCGTTTAGGATGAGGGAGGCAGCCGACCAGTCTGGGGCGCCTCTACTCGTGCTTATGCCATGGTGGGCGCAGGCGACGCCTACGCCTCTAAGCCTCCCCCCAGCCTTCGCCTCTCTCCGTCGGTTCCACCAGTCTGAGGCCTCCGCCACCCCCTTGAGGCACTCCTCCATGCCGACGGAGTGGTCTAAAAGCTGAGCCGTCGTCGTCTTGGAGCCGGGTCTCAGGGCATTCTTCAGCCTAAACTCGAGGGGGTCGAGGCCCAGCTTCTCAGCCAACATATCCATCTGGGACTCGATGGCGAAGTGTATGGCGACGTCGCCGAATCCCCTGAAGCTCCCCCCATAGACCTTATTCGTGTAGACAGCCCTCCCGTCGACGTGGACAGCCTCAACCTCGTAGGGGCCTGCTGCGTGAGCAGTCATCCTCCAGAGCCAGAAGGGCGCCCTATTGGCGTAGGCTCCGCAGTCGATGGTGATGTCGACCTCGGCTGCGGTCATCCTCCCCTCGGCGTCTGCTCCAGACTTATACCTGATCCTGGCTGGATAACGCTTGACGGAGTAGGCGACCGACTCGTCCCGGTCGAAGATTAGGGCTGCCGGTCTCCCCAGCTTCACGGCTGCGAGGGCTGCCTTGGCGCAGACCAGCGGCCCCATGTCATCTTTTCCCCCGAAGGCGCCTCCTGTCAGGGCCTGGATGACCCTCACCTGGTTTAGGTTCCAGCCGAGGATTCCAGCAACCTTCTCCCTCACGAGGAAGGGGCTCTGCATTGCTCCGATGACCGTCACCTTATCATGTCCCTCAGGTATGGCGTAGGCCACCTCCGGCTCGATGTACATATGCTCCTGATACGGCGTCTCATAGGTCTCCTCGACTACGGCCTCAGCCTTTGAGAATCCCTCCTCTATGTCTCCCTTCCTCACTCTCGTGGTGACGGCGATGTTATCCTCGCCTCCGTGGATCCTCGGCGCATCCTCCCTTAGGGCCTCATCTATCGTGTAAACCGCCTGGAGCTCCTCATACTCCACCTCCACGGCCTCGACGCCCTTGAATGCCGCCTCCTCATCCACGGCGCAGACCAATGCTATTGGGTCGCCGACGTAGTGAACCTTAACATCGTTGAGAAGCGGCTGATCTGGTAGCGCATACCCGATCTGGTTCTCGCCTGGTATGTCTCCCGCCGTGAGGACTGCGACGACACCTGGAATCTTCAGGGCCTCATCGATGTTGATGCCTTTGATGAGGGCGTGGGGGAGGCTGCTCCTGACGACTTTGACCACGAGGGCATCCCTCTCAATGTAGTCTGCAGTGAACTTCGCCCTTCCAAGCGCCTTGTCGAGGGCGTCGAAGCGCCTTATACCCCTGCCGATGACGATGAAGCTCTCCCTCTCGGAGAGCTCCTTAAAAACCTCCTTCGCCTCCATCTTCAGTGATAGATGGTTTTCTCGCTATTTATCCTTTCCAGACCCTGGGATCACCTCTATGTCTCCGTCCCTGAGGATGAGGATTCTCAACGGCTTTAGGGTCTTCACACCCCTGACGCAGTCTCTGGCCTTAAACCTGATCTCGTCGTATATCCTGGTGAAGTTCGCCCTGAGCTTCACCCCCGCCTCATCCGCCGCATCGATAACCAACCTGGGAACATCCACGAGATGGGTTTCGGGGGGAACCTCAACCGAGGAGGCGGCTATCAACTCCTTATAGGCTCTGAGGGTCTCCTCAGCCAACCTGAGGTTTCTCCTCGCCCTTCGCTCTATGATGGAGATGTTCTGCCTCGTCGTCCCAAGCCTCCTCGCCACCTCCTCCTGCGACAGGCCCTGAAGTCTAAGCCTCAAAACCTCGAGCTGACTCTCCGTCAGCAATCCAATCCTACGTCTAACCATCATCATAATCTACGCATATAGGCGTAAAACGATATCGCATTCCTCCTGAAATCGAATACGTTTGCATAACTCCAATAAATTTATAAAATGTAAAGCGGATGTATTCCACTCCAGAGGCATCTATATGAGGCGTGACTCAAGGGCGATAGCCCTCCTCGCTGTATTGACGGCCCTCCCAACGGCCCTTGGATATGTTCTGGGGCCATTGACTCACAGCCTCAACGCCGTCTTAAGTCTCATTCCATTCAATCCCTTTAGATTCTACTTAGGTTTCATGCTCCTTCTCATCTCGACGGTGTTGGCGAGGGCCTACGTCGGTAGGGGTGGGGCTGTGATTGAGGGTTTTCTACTTGCGATCACGGGTGTTTTCCTTCATCCAACTAAGCCGATTCCAATCATACTGTTGAAGGATATCCTTTTAGGTCTCGGTGTTGAGGTCTCACTCATCAGTTCACGTGGTCTTAGGCTTATCCCCATCCTATCATCCAGCCTTTTAGGAGGCTTAGGTCATGCACTTCCATTCCTCATCTTCTCCTATCCCTTTCTCACCTCCCTTTGGTTTATCCCAAATATGCTTCTATCAGCCCTCATCGGCGGATACCTCGCATATCTGATCCTCAAAAGGCTTCCAGACGAGTATTCCTCAAAGACCCTAAATCGAGGCACCTGAGAATCCCCTGAATATCGTAGGGTCTATGCCTCGAAACCCTCTTGGCTCTCCCCCTTAGGAGCTCCTCAACCCTCTCGATGAGGTTGTCTCTACAGGTGTATATGGCCGCTCCACCTCGCCTGAGCTCCTCCGCCACCGCCATAGCGCCCTCGTATAGTCCCAGCTCCAGGGCCTCCAATCTCCCAAACTCATCGATGAAGATGATGACCCCCTCCCCAATTTCCCCAGCCGCCTCCTGCAGGATGCGATTACCCCATCTAAAGGCCTCGGAGGAGAAGGTGTAGTGGAGCCTCCCATAGCGGAGCCATTTTCCCTCAGCCCTCTCAGGGACTCTACATAGGGGGCGTCGCTCCCCCGTTGAGAGGCTCAGCAGATCATAGCCGATGAGTCGATCCCCCTCATAGACCCGTGGGGAGATGAGGCCCAGCACCTTGAGGCCTCTCCCCTTGAGCTCCTCGATCAATCTGAGGCAGGTTGTGGTCTTCCCGCTTCCTATTGGGCCATATATTATGATGGCCCTCCCCCCTCGGCTGTCTCCCCTATCCATCTTTAATATGAGAGCGGGGTAGAGGTATAGCTGTGATGGAGGCCCTTAAGGGGCTGTCGCTGGAGGGGAATCTCCGAGTCCTCGCCCTCCAGACGATTCTCTCCCAGCTTGGCTTCGGCATGTTCTACGTCGTCTGGCAGCCCTATCTATTGTCGATGGGGGTCTCCATCATCGAGTTGGGTTTGGCTCAGACCGTGATAAATCTCAGCTCCGCGGCTGGCTCCCTCCTATGGGGACTCCTCTCAGACGAGTTTGGGCGTAAATCCATCGTTGAGGCCTCATATCTCTGCCGAGTTCTCTCCATGTTAGCCCTTCTCTCCTCCCATAATCCCCTATTCCTCTACCTCTTCGCCTTCCTCCTAGGATTCTCAGCCTACTATATGCAGGGGAATCCCGCTAGGAGCGCCTTGATCTCCGAGTCCGTGGAGAGGGGGCGAAGGGCGATGGCCATCAGCATCCTCCTATCCATCTCCCTCGCCACCTCAACGGTGGCGGCCTCAGCCGGAGGCTACATAGCCCTCAGAATCGGCTATCACATCATCTTCTATCTCTGCATCCTCTGCGACCTCCTCAGCATCCTCCTCATCTCCCTCTTCGTGGAGGAGACCCTGAGAGCTGAGCGGCGGGATGGACGTTGGATCAGCCGCCTAGGCGGCCGCCTTAAACCCCTCGGGGAGTTGACGCCGCTATACCTCATCGTCACCCTACAGGGGTTAGGCTACACAGCCGGTTATTCACTCCTCTACGGCCTCCTCGTCGATCACTATGGCTTCACAACCCTTCAGCTAGGCATGTTATCAACGGCCTTCAACATCGCCTGGGCCCTCTCATCGATTCCTATGGGGCATCTCTCAGATCGTCTAGGGCGTAAGCCGCTCCTCCTCTCCTCCTGGGCGGCCGCCCTCACAACGGCTTTGGGCTTCATATACTCCAGGGGGTTCTGGGGCTTCCTCCTCTTCGAGATCATATCAGGCTTCGACCCCTCCATGTGGACGCCCGCATGGATCGCCTATGTATCCGAGAAGACTAGTTCAGACACCCTCTCCTCAGCCCTTGGGAGCCTCACATCCTACTTCAGGATGGCTGGAATACCCGCCCCCTACATCGCATCGCTGCTATACTCCAATTATGGCTTCAAGGCGCCGCTGATTCTCCACGCCATCCTATTGATGCTCACCCTGCCCCTACTGCTCTGCCTGGAGGAGCCGCCGCATAACCCTCTCAAAATCTAGTTATTATCTAAAAATTTTGAGACATTTTAACAGAAGAGACGCAAATCAGCACCACCCCAACCCATTCAAATCTCAGTAATGCCCCACATATGTAACACAATCATAATATATCTCTGAGAACCCTATAGTGAATTGCCCCGGCAGGGGGGCACGCCGAGAATACATGCATCGAGGCGATGAGCCCATCGGTCGAAACGGCTGAAGACCGGTGGGCGCCAAAGACATCGCCCCGATGGGCCGGACATGTATTCAAGGCTTAGACCCTGCTGGGGCATTCTTCATTTTGGTGGAATTCGATCCGCTATTACGTTCTCCTCTCCTTGATGATGAATTCGCAGTGGGGGTCTCCCCTCACTATGCATCTGGTCTCCTCGGCGAACATCTTCCTCCCGAGGAGTTTGCTGGCGAAGCCTGCGAGGGTTCCCCTTATGAAGTGGCTGTAGGGTCTCTTCTCCCCCATCTCTGCGCCGAGGGCGCATTCGATGTTTCCGGAGACCTTCACCTCCATGTAGGGTGGCTCCTCGCTGAAGGCTTTGATCTCCTCGATGACGCCGTAGCCTAAGGCTCTGAATACATCGGCTGCTATGCTTATCTTCTCCAGCTTTTCCCTGACCCCTATTCCCTCGGCCTCCCTGATGATGTATTCCGCCCATTCGAGTCCGGCCTCGAAGCCGAAGTGGTATAGCATCGCCTCCGCCCCGCTCCCCATCCTCATCCTTACATCCCTCAGCAAACCCTTCAGAGCCGATTCATCGATCAGCAATCCCCTGACATCGCCGAGCATTAGGGGAAATGAAATCGTGTCGGCGATGAAACCCTCAAACTTCGGGGGTATTATCACCGCCATCTTAACCCCCTTCACCCTCCTAATCTCATATAGCAGCCTATCCAGGGGTATGGAGACATCCGTGAGGTCGAAGAAGCAGATAGCCGCCCCCATCTCACCCCTCTCGGCGACGGTTGTCGAGAAGTAGAGGACGTTTATCCCCCTCTCCGCGAAGACTGAGAGCATATCCCTCAAAACTCCCGGTCTTGATATACCTCTGACGTATAACCCGTAGATGTTCCGACCCTTATAGAACATGAATCGCTGGAGGTTGAAGCTGTTCATTTGGGCTTTAAATAAAATGGCGATATATAAACCTCCAATATAACATAAAAATTGGATATATCGCCGAATATAGCGCCATGCTGTATTACTAAATGGGAACGGGCGGTTCTCCTAAGAGGCGATGATCCTACAGCTCTATCTCGACGATCTTCTCCCTCGACTTCAGGCCTGAGATGATCCTAACCTGGCTGGTTGAGACTCCGAAGTGTTTAGCCAGCTTCCTCACCAACTCCCTGTTAGCTCTTCCTCCGATGGGCTTAGACCTCAATCCAACTATGATCCGGTCTCCCGAAACCTCCACGAAGTCTCCGTGGAACTTCACCTCAACTACATATCTCAAGGCCAATCCCCTGAGGAGAGAGTCTACCATCGTTCCCAGTGTAGAACCTCCGATAGGCTCCTCCTCAGCCTCCTGGGAGGCCTCTCAGCCGGAGGCCCTATAGGTATGAGGGCTACAGGCCTCACATCCTCCGGCGCCCCTATGACTTCAGCCACCCCCTCCTCATCGAAGGCTCCAACCCAGCAGGCTCCCAAGCCGTTGGCCACGGCTGTCAGCAGGATATTCTCAACGGCTGCGGCTGTGTCCTGTAGACAGTAGAGCTCTGATCCCCTTCTGCCGTATCTCGCCGCCGATCTGGAGGGGACGGCGCAGACGACGATGACGACGGCTGCCTGGGCGATGAAATACTGACCCAGGGCGGCCTCTGCGAGCTTCATCTTTGTTTCGGGGTCTGTGACGGCTATGAACTCCCAGGGCTGTAGGTTTCCGGCGCTTGGGGCGAGGATGGCTGCCTCTATGAGCTTCTCGATATCCTCCCTTGAGAGCTCCCCCTCCGCATAGGCCCTTATGCTCCTCCTCTCCAGGATCGGCTCAGGTATCCTTATCGGGGTCATCGGTTATCCCTTCTCCCCATTCCCTAAAATGCTCTTCTCCATCTGAGGATGAGGATTATGACGATGGTGATGGTGGCGGCCACTATGATGGCTTCCCCAATCCCCATGGCTCTCCCAGCCCTCTGGGGGATGAGCTCCTCGTAGAGGGTGAGGTATAGCTCCTCCTCGATAACCCTCTCACGCTCCCTCCTGCTATCCCCGACGTAGTCTCCCCTGGAGATGTTGTAGCAGACGGCTATGTATCCCTCATACTCTGGGGCCTTAGCGATACAGTTGATGGGTTCGCCGACGGCTCTCAGGGTTAGGTCGACGGGAAGCCATCCCCATGGAGGTATATAGACGAGGGCCCATCCATGCCAACCGATGTTCCTCTGACTCACATCGAGATGGCTCTCCCAGGCCAGTCTACGCCCCTCATAATCCCTCAGGTAGACGCATCCAAGCTGGAGTAAGGCTGGAATTCCAACAGCCCTACATAGGGTGACGAGCAATATGGCCTGATCATCGCAGTCCCCATATCCATCTCTGAGGGTCTCCTGTGGATACTTCGGGAGCTCCCCCGATCCATAGCAGATATGCCCCCTCATCCATCCCACCAGGGCCGTCACCATTCCAAGAACCGTCGATTCATTCTTGGTGATCTCCTCAGCCAGCCTCCTGATCTCGCCGTTTATCCTGAAGGTGTCGGTTGAGACGCAGAACTCCTCGACGAGTTTCTTAGGTATATCCCCAAGCTCTCCAGCCTTCTCCGGGTTTAGCCTCGGCCTTGGACGCTCCCTCAGCCTTATGATGTAATAGATGGTTAGGGTGAGATTCTCCCCTGGCCCTATCTCCTCAGGCAGCTTCAGGAGGGCGAGGGGGTTTCCATCGTCGTCGCTGTATCTCCTCTCTATATCAGGCGTGGAGTTTAGGAGTTCAACCCTCTGATACCTGGAGCTCCAGAAGAGGGCTATGCTCCTATCATCCTCGCTCAGCCTCACGGGATGGGAGCCCCTATTCTCGATTCTATAGACGACGGCGTAGAGGTAGCGATGCTCCCCTCCACCGCCGATGGATATGGGGATGACTAAGAGGGCGAGGAAGGGCAGCGCCCTAAGCTTCATCCAGGTCATCTCACTCCACATGAACCCTGAAGAGATCTATGTCGCCTCTTAGATATGGCATGAACTCTCTGACGGCCCTCTCCACATCCCTGGACTGCGTTATGTATCGGCCGACGATGAGGATGTCAGCCCCCATCTCCAGGGCCCTGGGAGCCGTCTGAGGCGTTACGCCTCCGGCGACGGCGATGAGAAGTCTCTCCCCCTCGAAGGCCTCCCTAATCTCCTTTATATAGCTCCACCTCGGCTCCCCACCCCTCCTCTCCACGTTGATGGCCCTATGGAGTATGACGACATCCGGCAGCTTCTCAAGGCTCCTCAACTTCTCAACGGGATTCTCAACCTCCATCATGTCGATGTAGGAGTAGATGCCAAGCCTTCGGGCCTCATAGATGAAGCCGTCGAGGGTCTCCTTAGATGCGAGGCCTGAGGCGCAGACCCCATCAGCCGTCTCGTTGAAGGCGAGGTCAACCTCAACCTTCCCAACGTCCAAAGTCTTCAAGTCGGCGACTATGAAGGAGTCGCCCACAACCTCCCTAATCTCCCTAATCACCCTCACCCCATAACGCTTGATCAGCGGAGTCCCAGCCTCAAAGATTATGCTGTCGCTTCGGGGCATAGCCCTCAGAACCCTCTTCACAGCCTCTATATCCGGTATGTCGAGGGCTATCTGCAGATATGGAGGCCTCCAAAGCCTCGGAGCCCTGAAGCCGACGAGGGGATGCTTAGCCCTATCCTTCTCATACATGACCTTCTCCAGCGGCGGATAACTCATCATCGCCCTCCTCAAGGCCAGCTTCGTGGCGCTATAATTGTAGTGGTATATGCGCCGCATATCCCTCGCCTTCGGATGGATGAAGACGCTGGCGACGATCACCCAATCATCCACAACCTCACGGGGTATGATGCCCTCCTCCACGGCGTCTGCCACAGCCTTAGCCACAGCCATCTGGGCTGGGCCGAAGATCTTACCTGCATCCTCCATATTCCTTATCGTCACCTTCGGAACGATCAGCGTGAAGGGCTTCGGAGGCAGATTAGGCCTGATGACCGCCAGTAGGGGTGTGTGACCCACCGTTGGATTGCTGAGCGCCCTGGCGAAGGCCTCCCCGACGGGGCTGGACTTGTCGCCGATGATGAGGTCGACGTGGGCCACCTCATCGCCCTCCCCGACGAGAGCCTCACCGATGAGATATAGGCCTCTGGGAGATGCATAGGCCCTCCGGAAGTGTTCGAGGGCAGCCCTCATGGCCTCACTCATCGACTCGTATTGGCCTTGTTCCACGAGTTCCTCCAGGAACCTATACTGCTCCCTCGTGATCCTCCCAGGAGCTCTTATAAGCCCCCTCTCCTCATCCATCCCGATGGGAGTTTGGGATCGACTTATTTAAAGGCTGCGGAGATTGAGGACACAAATAGGACACAATCAAAGAAGTTAAGGTTTAAGGTAATCTATTTGTGTCACGAATTCTCCACGATTATCATGATCCAGATTGGGATTCTCCTCTGAAGTGTCCTTCTAAGCTCCTCAGGTATATCACATGCCGCCTTATCGGCTCCTATCATGAGGGTTCTGGGGCAGATATATCGACTCCTCCTCACAACGATGTCCCTTGGGTGGTCGAGCGTCAATCTCGGATCGCCCCACCCAGAAACCGTGAAGCTCAGCCCCTCAGCCTCGAGGATGAGGGTGATCCTCGCATCCTTTCTCCTCGCCGCCTCCCTCAGCTCCGGATTTAGGTCAGCTAACCCCTTCTCAGCCCCCACAGCCACTATGCAATCCCCCCTCGTCGTCAGCTCTGGGTCACGGGTAACCATCAACGTCGTCCTATGCCTCGCCCTAATATTCGGATGCCCCCAGGCCCTAAACCGCTCAACAAGCCTCATCTCCCATCGATTGGAAGGGTTCTACTACTTATTGTTGTTTTCCACCCTTACACTTTGACCCCCTGATAAAAATACTTTCTAACCCTTATTTCTTCTTAAAATTAAGTATATGATCTTTTTGTTCTACTAAAGAAAATTTTGTTGTATCCATAATTTCTAGAATTCTATCCTTTTTCATACGAAAGCAATAACGTATGGAAAGATATCCATCAGGTTTCAAAACTCTATATAATTCTCTTAGGACAAAATCTTTATCCTCTATTTCAGGAAGCACTCCATATAATAAGATTACATCAACACTTTCATCAGGTAATCCCGTATATCCATCTGATAGAATTGTATGTATATTATGAACTCCCTCTTTTTCAGCCCTTTCCTCAACATTTTTTAAAGCTAATGGTTGCTTGTCTAAAGCATAAACTTTTCCTAGTTCACCAACTAATTTAGCAACAGGAATGGTGTAAGAACCAATACCACAACCATAATCTAAGATAACTTGTCCCTGCTTTATATCAATTTTTTTAATTTCTTCTACTGGTTTAAATGGTATACCAATTCTATCTCGCAATCTCAAGAAAATATATTCTAATCTAGATTTAACATTGAATTTCATATTCAATAAAAATATAAATTGATATTTATAAATTATTTCTCCTCCAGTTGAAAAATTATTAGATTAGTGGAAGCGGGCTCCGACTTTTGCCTCCGACGATCCTCAACCTCCGCTAATGCGAAGGGAAGATTTTTAGCCTCCGACAATTAAACCAGATTTTGGCGGGCCGGTGGATCAGTCTGGTATGATCGCCGCCCTGGCATGGCGGAGGTCGGGGGTTCAAATCCCCCCCGGTCCACTAAACAATTTAACCAAAAATCATAGATTCACATCAGTGGTTGGATGTGAGGGAGTCGTTAAAGGCGATCCTTGAAGCATCCATCGTTGAGATGCTCTTCTTTTTAGCTGCATGGTATCTTCAATTAATCAAATCCTCAAACTATGGGTGGATATCCAAAACATTTATGATTATCCTTGGAATAGCTGGTGTAATTATTCATAAAAGGCCGAGGGAATATGGATTGATTACTAAAAATCTAAAATTCGATTTAAAGTGGAGCGCATATACACTCATCATCTTTATATTAACCTCAATATCCACAATAACTGTTTCATTTTTCCTCAATCATTTAAGGCCGATAAAACTCAATGTGATCATAACTGATTTTTTATGGTTTTTCATATTTGTTGGTTTTGCGGAGGAGCTATTTTTCCGTGGATATATTCAATCTCGACTTAATGAGGTGTTTAATAGAAGATTTGGGAGTTTTCTATGGGTTAGATTTGAGTGGATGGAGGGGACGTTGATAACGGGAGTCCTCTTCTTTGGATTACCACACATACTTGCATCCATAAATCCATTTACGGGTAGAGTTGCACTTACACCTTTGATATTTATGATCACCTTATCCACATGTTTCATAGGGGTTGTTTTAGGTGTTATAAGGGAGAAGAGTGGAGACATCCTATTACCAACCGTAATACATGGAGCGATAGATTTCATGACATTCGGTATAGGTAGATTGATTGGACTAACCCTCTCCAATATTACAACTGGGATTGCATTGTTTTTATTCTTCCTTCTAATATTTGAGGGGATGCTCAGGGATGAGGTCTAAGCGTCGAAGATGCCCTCAACCCTATGAGGGAGGGGGGTCTATCGGGAGGCCTCCATTTTTCAAGCCTTCAAATATACGGCCTCTCCAAATCCGCCATCCAAACCTGGATTCCACATCCTTGCTCACGAGGCGTCGATGACCTCTTTCTCCGGTGCATAGAGGGGATTACGTGGAGATGCATGCTGTCAGAGGTGTAAATTCACTGATCCATCATCACGCCACGTTTTATCTGAGGAAGGGTTTGTATAGGAATGTTAGCTTATGTGGAGAGGTATGGCATCCTCGAATTCAAACGTTAGAAGTTTGGCCTTTATCTATTTCATCCTGATTATTTGGAGTATTTCATGGGCTGCCTCAACTGGTGGTCCAGTTATGCCTCTCTATATAAGATCAATTGGAATAGGTGTTGTGGAGTGGGGAATGTTATCTATGTATAATGCCATGGGAATGGTTCTCTTCGAATGGATATGGGGTTTTCTTTCGGATAGGATAAATAGACGAATTTTAATGTCGTTCTCGATGTTCTGCACGAGTATAATCTTCTCCCTCTTCACATTTAAGACTCTTATTCCATACTTCCCTATTCTACAATTCCTATTTGGTGCCTTCGCCGTCAGTATGGGTCCAACCACGAGGTCGATCATATCAGATGAATCTAAGAGCAAATCTATAGGTTTCTCGATGAGTCTCTGGTCCGTCTCCGTGATCTTAGGACGTATAATAGGTCCCATGGTGGGGAGCTATATCGCACAGATCTCTTCTTATGAATGTTCCTTCTATTTTTCATCTCTCCTCTCAATTTTTGTAGCCCTCTATATATTGATCGACTTTCGAGGGGAGGGGAGGAGACCCCATATTGAAAAGGGGAGCTCACAGAGTTTAATCGAAGGATTTAGAACTCTAATAGCTATACCACAAATTCGAGTTCTTTTCCTCCTGGCTTTCCTTACATTCATAGTGAATTCTTCGATAAGATCTTTTCTTCCCATCTATGCATCAGAGAGGGTTGGCATGTCCACGATGGATGTAGGGATATTGCTATCCTCATACTATGCAACTATGCTTTTTGCCACGCCACTATTTGGAAGGCTTTCCGATAGAGTTGGTAGGAAGCATATAATCTCCACCACTCTATTCTTATCATCAATAATGTTCCTCTGCTACTCCCTTGTTAAAACCCCCTCTCAGCTCCTCTTAGTGTCGATAGCTGTCTCAATGTTCTCTATACAAAGCCCCCTGCTCTTAGCTATGCTATCAGAGTTCACACCACGCAGGCTATCTGGCTTATCCATGGGAATATATGGCTCATTTGAAGATCTCGGCTTAATGGTAGGTCCACCGATATATGGTCTAATCTGGAGCATTTATTCCCCCCTCTCCATCTTCATATGTAGCGCAGGGATCCAATTTTTTAACGCCCTTCTCATAATTCTGATTAAAGAAAAAAAGATGAAGATGTATTAGGCAACATGGAAATATAAGATGACTTTTAGAAAAGACGCTGAAACTAAATTAGCCAAGAAATTTTGGCTATGAATGGGCTTAGGGATGAAGCCTTATCTCAAAGCCATCTCCAACCCTTTATAGATGACCGGCTTCAGGGAGAGATATCTTAAGACGGTTCACCATACCATAGAGCGCTACCACTTAGTTGAGCCTGGAGACCGCATCTTCGTCGCCCTGAGCGGTGGTAAGGACAGCGTCTCAGCCCTCTATGCGCTGGCTAAATATGTGGAGGAGAGGGGGGTTGAATGCCGTCTTCAACCCTTCCACATAAACCTCGGCTTCCCCTTCTCACAGCGAGTTGAGGAGGTTGTCAAGCAGCAGGTGGAGTTCCTCGGCCTCAGCCTCAAGGTCTTCCACGCCTCAGATTACGGCGTAGACATGGAGCGGATCGCTAAGCTGCCCAGACCCGTCTGCAGCTCATGTGGACTCGTGAAGCGCTACCTGATGAATAGGCTGCCCCGTGAATTGGGGGCGACGAAGCTGGCGACGGGCCACCACGCCGACGACTTCATCGTCTTCTTCTTCAAGAACCTCCTCGGCGGAAACCTCGAATGGAGCTCTAAGTTCGTTCCGAAGCTTCCGACGAGGGGGAAACAACTTGGTCGGATTAGGCCCCTATTCTTTGTCGGAGGGGAGGAAAACCGTCGATTCGCCGAGGAGGTGGGCCTCCCCCACCTCAAGGAGGATCTATGCCCATACTCAACCTATGGATGCGGAGTGGATCGATCTAAGAGGATGTGGCTCGAAGTCATCGATTACATCTCTAAGAGGCAGAGGGGCTTTAGGAGGAGGATGATGATGAGTATAATGCGCCTGGCTGAAACCCTATCGGCTCAACAGCCTGAGACACAGCCCTTAAGGGAGTGCCGGATATGCGGTGAACCCACAAGTGGGGAGATATGCGCCTTCTGTCGACTATTGGAGGCTCAGAGGAGAGTAGATTGAGGGGTTATAATCATCTTCATATCTCTCTATGACTCTGCTTCTGGGATGGAATCCCTAAGGGCCTATGTGGAGGTTTGTAAGCCGAGGGTTATGGCTCTCCTCGTCTTCTCGGGTCTGGTCAGCGGCCTCACGGCCCTTAGAATGGGCCTTGGAGTCTTCAATCCCCTTGGTTTAGGTCCTAGATTCTCCCTAATCCTCTCCACTTTGGCTTTGATCCTCGTGGTCTCGGGGGCTAACGCCATAACCTGCTACATAGATCGAGACATAGACGCCGTTATGGAGAGGACGAGTCGTCGTCCAATCCCCTCTGGGAGGATTGATCCACCTGTTAAGGCCCTGTATTATGGTATGGCTCTCTCCATCCTCGGTCTCATTCCCCTCCTCATCCTCAGCTTTCACGCCTTTCTCTGGGCTCTCTTCGGCCTCTTTGACAGCGCCGTCGTCTATAATCTCCTCACGAAGCGTAGAACTGTTTGGAACATCGTCTTGGGTTCGCCTGCTGGTGGAGCTCCATCGATGGTCTGCTGGTCAGCCGTCACGGGTCAACCCTTCCATCCGGTTCCCCTTCTCCTCGCCGCCCTCATAGTCCTCTGGACTCCCTCCCATATCTGGAGCCTTGCGATTAGATACTCCGATGACTATCGACGGGCCGGTGTCCCCATGCTCCCCTCCAGGCTGGGCTTCAGGTCTGCGACGAGATGTATAGCCTCCACCACGATCCTCCTACCGGTTTTATCCACGATCCTCGGAGTCGTCGGACGCTTCCATATAGGCTTCTACATCATAGTCCACAGCCTAAACCTCATGATAATTCTGCTGAGTTTAAACCTCCTCCTCAGGCCGAGCCCTGAGAATGCTTATAGGCTCTTTAAATTCACCAGCCCCTACCTGGCTGTGATGTTCACGGTCACAGCCCTCTCAGCCCATTAGGGAAGGTATATTAGTGTCGCTGTGAGGGGGGATGGGAGATGGCATATCCAACCCATAAGGAGTGTGCGAACTTCAGGGATGGCCGATGCCTCCTCTTCGGCATAGAGGTCGACCCAGATGCCCCAGCGTGCCCCAATTTCACACCAAGGTCCTCCATCACCCCTGGAGCTCCATCGCCCCAGGCCGAGCTGTGGAGGATTAGGATGGAGATCGAGGAGATTAGGAGGAGTCTAAGCATCCTTGAGGCGAGGCTTAGACACCTCGGTGGATGATGGCCAGCACCTCATCAACGCAGGATTCACCTCATATTTCAGCCTCCTTGGATCCCTGAGGCTGGGGCTTAGGATTCCACCCCCCTTAAGCTCAGCTATAACCCTATTGATCTCCCTCC
>CAZGKJ010000013.1:1611-25863 GCA_964525955.1 uncultured Candidatus Bathyarchaeia archaeon | reverse complement strand
TCTTCGCAGGCCTCCCCTCCTCGTTGATGGAGTATATGGCCTTGAGGTATTCCTCCACGCTCCTGCTCAAACCGGCTCAGAATTTAGGATAACCTAAAATATTTAAGCATTTAGATGCCGTCTTAATCCAAAAAGTTTTTAGCTTCCTAGCCTCCTCTCCTATAAAGGAAATAACATGACCGGCGTAACGCCGGTGAAAAAGCTAATTTTGAAGATTAAATTTTAATTTCATCAACAATTTCCTCTAAAGCTATAAATCTGTCAGCCAACTTTCTCAATCCAGGAGAGATAGAACCTCTGAATGAAACTATCTCCACCCTCTTCCCTAAATCCCTTATTGTTTGAACTGCCTCTATATAATCTGCATCTCCACTAACTAAGATCGCCGTGTCATATATATCCCTGAAGGCAAATGTCAACATCTTTGTAACAAGTGCGACATCAACCCCCTTCTCAATTTCAAAGATCTGATGGCATTCTCTATCTTCATATGGACATCGAATAACTTTACTTCTAATTTTAAGAGGACGAACAGTAACATCTATCCCACTATACCTAAGTGCATCATAGAATCTTCTCTGTTCTTTTCTCGGCGGTACTCGCTCTGATCCAAAATAATAGGCTCTTATTAGTCTTCTATTCCCCACTAGATACCTTATCAGCTTTTCAATACTATATTTCACATTTGGCATATTATTTTTAAATGTCCGAAATAAATTAGAGCCATCTATGAACACCATCACTCTCTCTATAAATGTCACATAAGGAATAACACGATTTAGGTTATAAAAGCATTTTCATTCGATAAGTGAAAATGAAAATCGAGGGATGTCCTTTACTCCAGCTTCCAATCTATAGTCTATACGGCGTTTAATTCTTCCTTCCTCTACGAGTTCCTCTAGAACCTCGAAGTATGGATTCCCTATGGTTATGCCCTCCCTCATTATGAGCCTCTCAGCCTCCTTCTTAGATATTCCGAGGGCCTTAGCCCACCCCTCTGGGAATAGCTTATACCATAGGTCTCGGACATCCGTCTCGCCTTCACGTCTCAGAACCTCCAGGATGAGCTCCTTCAACAGCTCCCTATCGAGATGGAGCTCCGGCGCCCTCCTCTCTGGGTCGAGGGGCATTATGGTTACCCTCCCCCTCTCCAGCTTTATGATGGAGTTCTTAGGAGGCTCGAAGAAGTGGTGGAAGCGGTCTCTGACATGCTCGAATCCTATCGGATTGCTGCAGAACATCGACTCATCATAGCCGACGGCGATGACACAGGGCTGATGCCAATTCGCGATCCAGACGGCGTCCGGCTCCCTAACCCAGATGCAGGCGAGGAGGAATGAGCCCTTCAGCCTCGACGCAACCCTCCTCAGGGCCTCCACCATCGAGAGGCCTTCAGCGAGGGCCTCCTCCAGTAGGTGGACGGCCACCTCGCTGTCCGTGATGTCGTCAACCTCAGCCTCATAGGAGGTGAAGGTATGCCTATCTCGGAGCTCGCTCCAGAGCTCCTTATAGTTGTTGAGGATGCCGTTATGCATAAGGGCAAGCTCCCCAGTGCAATCTGGGAAGGGGTGGGCCATCCGCTTTGTGTTGTATCTTGGGTCGTAGAAGCCGGAGCCGAAGCGGCTGTGGGCTATGCCCGCTGAACCCTCGAGGGATTCGATGTTAGTCGTCCTCCTCACCCGTTCGACGGGGCCGATATCCTTCTCTATTCGGATGACTCCATCGTCGACGACTCCGAGGCCTGAGGCGTGGCCTCCGAAGTAGGCCTCCTGGAGCTCTATGGCCCTGAGCAGCAGGGGGGCGATGGAGCCGTCGCCGACGTAGGCTGCGAGCTGACACATATCGCCCTCAATTCTCCTAAGGATAGATAAGGGTTGTCTAACCCCCATAATGGGCCATACGCCTGATCTCCCTGCCAACCCTCTCGATCTCGAGGTTCTCGCACTCCTCCAGCAGTCGTCTCAGCTCTCGGCATCCCCTCTCATATTCGTTGATCCACCGCCTGGCGAAGCTCCCATCCTGGATGGCCCTCAATGCTCTCCGCATATTCTCCTCAACGTGGTCGTCGATGATCGATGGGCCTATGGATAGCCCTCCATATCTTGCGGTCTCGGAGACGGCTCGATACATCCCGCTGATGCCGTATTTATAGATGAGGTCGACGATGAGCTTCAGCTCGTTTAGAACCTCGAAGTAGGCGAGCTCCGGTGGATAGCCTGCCTCGACGAGAACCTTGAAGCCCCGTCTGATGAGCTGGTCGACGCCTCCGCATAGGACTGCCTGCTCCCCGAAGAGGTCGCTCTCAGTCTCCTCCTTGAAGGTGGTCTCCAGGATGCCGACCCTCCCAGAGCCGATGGCCTTAGCCATGGCGAGGGCCTTAGCCCAAGCCTCACCGGTGTAGTCCTGATAGACGGCCACAAGGGCTGGGACGCCGAAGCCGGATTCGTATTGGCGTCTCATCTCCGGCCCTGGAGCCTTCGGGGCGACCATGGTGACGTCGATGTTCTCCGGAGGCTTGATCCTCTGGAAGTGGATGTTGAATCCGTGGGCGAATTGAAGTGTCTTCCCCTCCATGAGTTTTGGCTCTATCTGATGCCTATAGACTTCCGGCTGAGCCATATCCGGTATCAGCATCACTATGATGTCGCCCCTCTCAGCGGCCTCCGATATTGGATAGACCTCGAAGCCATCCTCCCTGGCCCTGCTCCAGGATTTTCCACCCCTCCTCACGCCTATGATGACCTGTAGGCCGCTGTCCCTCATGTTCAGGGCTTGAGCCCTGCCCTGGCTTCCGTAGCCTATGACTGCGATGGTTCTCCCCCTCAGCATCTTGAGATCTATATCATCGTCGTGGTAGACCCTCATAGCTTCAACTCCCCCTTCTCCAGGGCTGTGGCTCCGGTTCTGGAGAGCTCCACTATTCCTATGGGCTCAGCCTCCTGGAGGAAGCTGTCTATCTCCCCTGGGCTTCCCGTTATCTCAGCCACTATGTAGTCCTCATCGATGTCTAGGATGAGTCCATGATGGCTGTTCACCAATCTCAAGGCCTCCTCCCTCGCCATGGGGTCTGAGGTGTTGAGCTTCACCAGCGCCATCTCCCTGACAACTGTCCTCCTCGGATCGAGGGGTTTAACCCTCACCACCTCCACCATCCCCCTCAGCTGCTCTATGAGATTCCTCAGCGCCCTCCTATCAGCCTCCACCGTTACGGTCATCCTCGCAAGGCTTCGATCCATGAGGGGGCCTACGGAGATGCTCTCGATGTTGTATCCACGCCTCCTGAACATATTCGAGACCTTGAAGAGGACTCCAGGGCGGTTCTCGACGATGAAGGCTATGGTGCTCAACGGCGCCATGGCTCAATCCTCCACCAGTATCTCCCTCAGCCCCCTCCCTGGAGGCACCATGGGGAAGACATTCTCCTCGGGGTCTATTGGGACGTCGATGACGGTGGCCACCTCGCTCTCGATGCCCATCCTCACAGCCTCCTCAAACTCCTCTAGGGAGCCTGGCCTGACGCCTACAGCCCCATAGGCCTCGGCGAGCCTAACGAAGTCTGGGCTACTCCCCAGATGGACGCCGAAGTATCGTCTACCATAAAAAAGCCTCTGCCACTGAGCCACCATGCCCAACACCCTGTTGTTGAGGATTATGACGATGACCGGAAGCCCCTCCTCAACCGCCGTAGCCAGGTTGTTCTCCGTCATCCCGAAGCTTCCATCACCGGCTATGTCGACCACCGGAACCTGGGGCTTCGCCGCCTTCGCCCCTATGGCCGCTGGGAATCCCCAGCCCATCGTTCCAAGGCCTCCTGAGCTTAGGAAGGTTCTTGGTGCGTAGACGTCGAAGTGGAGGGCTGCCCACATCTGGCATTGACCCACCTCCGTCGTCACTATAGACTCCTTGGGTAGCAGCCTCCTCAGGGTCTTCATCAGGTCTGGGGGTTTAACGCCCTCGCTTCTCTCTTCCTCCTCTATCCTCCGCCGCTGCTCCCTGAGCTCCTCCAGCCTCCTCATCCATCCCTCTCGGCCTCTCCTGGAGATTTGTCTCAGCCTCTCTATGATGCCTCTTAAGGCGAGTTTGGCATCTCCCCTGACTCGCAGTGAGGCCTCCACATTCTTGTCGAATTCGCTTGGGTCTATGTCGATGTGGATTATCCTCGCCTCCGTGAACTCCTCAACCCTTCCGGTTGTTCGATCGGAGAATCTTGAGCCTACTGCCAGGAGGATGTCTGCCTCCGAGACGAGGTGGTTCGCCTCCCAGGTTCCATGCATCCCGCACATGCCGATGTGGAGTGGATGGCCGCTGGGTATGGCCCCCTTACCCATAAGCGTAGTGGCCACCGGAGCCATGAGAAGCTCCGCCAGCTTGAGGAGCTCCCCACAGGCGTCGGAGGCGACGACTCCCCCACCGGCGAGGATTATCGGCTTCTCAGCCTTAGCGAGAAGCGTCGCAGCCCTATCCAGCTCCCTTGGGTTAGGCTCAACGTTGGGTGAGTATCCCTTAAACTCTATATGCTCCGGAAACTCCATCTCCTCGACGCCTGTCTGGGCATCCTTCGGGAGGTCGACGAGCACCACACCTCTCCTACCTGTGGAGGCGATGTAGAAGGCAGCCTTAACGGCGTGGGGAATCTCCCCAGCCCTCCTGACCTGTATGTTATACTTCATTATCGAGGCCGTCACCCCTATGATATCGACCTCCTGGAATGCGTCGGCTCCGATCATCGATGTTGGAACCTGACCCGTGAAGGCGACGACTGGTGAGGAGTCTATGTTGGCCGTTGCGATGCCCGTGACGAGATTCGTGGCTCCAGGCCCAGAGGTGGCGAGGCAGACGCCGACTCCTCCGCTTGCCCTCGCATAGCCGTCAGCCATGTGAGCCGCCCCCTGCTCATGCCTCGCCAATACGAAGCGTATATCGGCATCATACAGCGCATCGCAGATTGGTATGATGGCTCCACCTGGGACTCCGAAGAGGGTTTCAACTCCCTCTCGCTTCAATGCCTTGACGAAGGCCTCAGCTCCACTCATCTCAGCCATCTAAAACACCTCCAGCGTCTCCCATTTTCCTCGAAAGGGTTTTTACAGAAGCTCTGGGCGCCTCTGGCGCCGTATCTCAGGTGGGGTCTCCTGGGATTAGATAAAGCAATACCCCACTTCGCCTCTCCCCCTCGCCTGGGGGCCGACAAAACGATGCACTCCTACAACCCCCCTGGCTGGGTTAGGGGAGAAGCATATAGAGGATAAAAGCTTTACCCTTTCGGCATCCTCAAGGGGAGTTTCCCTACTCCACGACTTTATAGACTATGTCCCCCTCCCTCACCCTGTCAACGACCTTAAGCCCTATGAGGTCTCCGGGCTTGGCCTCCTCTATGGCCTCATGCTCGATCTGCATCGACTCAACGACCTGCTCGAAGCTGGTTGTATGTCCCTTGATGGCGATGCGATCCCCAACCCTTAGGGGAGCCGTAACCCTGACCACAGCCACCCCTATACGGGTGTAGTAGTGGGTGACCTCCCCAACCTTCTCCAATTGAGGCATGATTAAAGAGGGGTTGGGCGACGTTAAAAGACTTTATGCACTCCACCTTATCCTAATATAAACTGAATAATAAAAATTAAACTCACTCTTAAGCTGTTGACCATTCTATACTTAGGAGTGTTCTATTTTTAAAAAGCAAAATTATAAAAAACACCAAAAAAAGGATTAATTTCGAAATTAAATTCGTCCTTTTCCGTAAAAATGCTTATTATGCAAGAAATGTATCTCATCTAATTTCCTGATCAAATCCTCATTGGGCTCGGAGATGCAATTTATTGGAAAATAGAGCTTTTCTTCGATTCTTTTTGCTAAAGAGGAAAAATTTGGGGACCAAATGAGTCTTTTGAATTCAATGTGCAAACCTCCACATTGAAATAAATCATAAGCATATGGCCCTAATTCCCTACTTATCATCACAAATTGAATTCCATGATAATCTGCAACAAGTTTTTTACTTATAATATCCTCTTCCCAATTAGGATAAGGCAGAGTATTTTTAACTTCTATCCCATAAAATACTCCCTCCCTATATGCAATAAAATCAAGATCATTTTTCCTAGGATAAACCCTACCACGAAAATATCTAGTGTGTTTATGGTGTGATAATGTTATATATCCAGCTCTAGTTAATGCTTTTTCTATAATTTTATCTTTAATATCAGAAAGTCTCAGATCGAATCTATATATCCACATTGGGAAATTTCCTCTTGGTGGATACTTAGCTGTTCTTAATTTGTTTTCAATTTTAAGCTCCCTTATAGCATTCCAAGTTACAACATGCCAAAAATTATTCTGTTCCATTAAAAATTGTAAAGATCTTTGAGATAAAAAATCGTGTTCCTCTAGAAGTTCTAAAATTATAGGTTTTGCTTTTTCTATATATTTTTTGAATGACTCCGTTTCATATCTTATCATCTATAACACATCCTCAATATCAAAATCTCCTCCCATTAATATATTTAAATTTTAATAGAAGATTTGAACTCTTTAATTCATTTGAAGCGTTCTAAGTGTAGAGCCATCTATGAGGCCGATAGGGTTCAGGACGTCGCCTCAGATGTGGCAACCCCCTTAGCCCGATACGACCTGGAGAGTGCTTCAAGGCTGCTGGATAGGGATGCTTTTAGGAGTAGGGTCCCCACGATTAGGTATAGGAGCTAGGCCGAGAGGAGGCTGAGCCCTGGCCTGAGGCTGAGACTGCTGCATCTGGCTACGGGTTCCAAAGGCCCTCGGAGACTTCCTCATCCTGAAGGGTTCTCAGGGAGAGCCATGGGACAGCCGTCGCCGTGAGTGACGATGAGATCTTCAACTCCATGAGGTTGATGGCTAACCCTGGCGGGGTTGGGGCATCTCGTCGACGAGGGATGGATAGACCCAGATGAGCGTATAACTGGAGGCCACACGATGAGAATTAATCTGACAGTGGCTGTCAGATCAACAGGGTTGAAGATTTATCTGAGGAGTCATCCCCACCCATGAGATGAAGATCGTTGAGGCCTTCTCCCCAGGTCATCTAACAGGAATCTTCCAGATATGCGATGAGGCTGAAGACCCCTTGAGGAGGGGGGCGAGGGGCGCCGGTGTCTCCATAGAGCGGGGAGTATACACCACCGTCGCTGCGGAGACGGCTGATAAATCGTCGTATGTTGTGAGGATTAATGGCCGGGAGGTTGAGGCCCCCGTCTCGGAGTGGGTTATCAGGCATCTCCTCCCCCTCGCCCCAGAGCCCCATAGGGTTGTGGTGGAGCATAGGGTTGAGATCCCCATCGGAGCAGGATTCAGCTCCAGCGGCGCCGGAGCCCTCAGCCTGGCTCTCGCCCTCAACGAGGCATTAGACCTCGGCCTCACCACCCTGGAGGCGGCTCAGGTGGCACATAGGGCTGAGATCGAATGCCGAACTGGTTTAGGCTCCGTTCTCGCATGCCTCACAGGAGGGATAGGGGTCACCATCGAGCCTGGAGCACCTGGATTTGGTAGACCAATCAGATTTGATCCCCAAGGCCTATCGGTCGTCTATCTCCATTTCGGCTCCATACCGACGCCAAGCATCCTCTCAAACCCAGCTCTGAGGGCGAGGATCAACGAGCTCGGCGGCCGACTCGTTGAGGAGCTCCATAGGGATTGGAGTCCCAGGAGCTTCATGGAGCTCTCAAGGCGATTTGCGGAGCATCTCAGCCTCATAACGCCGAGGCTGAGGAGACTACTTGAACGGGTTGATGAGGCTGGATTGCCCTGCACCATGGCGATGCTGGGTGAAACCCTCTTCTCCGTCGTGGACTCCGAGGAGGCTGAGAGATTGATGAGGGTTCTGGGGGAGGCTTCAGGTCGGAGCCCCGTCATGGTGGGGATAGACGTTGAGGGGGCGAGGATAATAGGGTCATAAAACGGCTTCTCACTCATCTTTTCATGTTTCATGGGATAATTCCGGTTTAGACATGGTTTTATAGCCCTTCAGCCAACCATTAGTCGCCATGGCTGAGGGGAGTCAGCCTAAAGCCTCTGTCATAGAGGCTCTTATGAACTTCGCCACAGTTGAGGAGATGGCCTCAAAGCCGAGGATAAAGTGGAAGAGAGACCCTGAGGGCGTCATACCGCTTTGGATCGCTGATCCCGACTTCCATGTGGCACCTGAGATCAAGGAGGCCCTCATCAAGGCCGTGGAGGAGGAGAGGCTCTTCTACGATGATGACGTCGAGGCGAGGGAGGCGATGGCTGAGAAGATCAGGCGTAGAAACGGCATCGAAGCCACGGCCGATGACATACTCGTGACGCAGGGGGTTCTCCCCACCTTCTGGCTCGCCGTCCAATACGCCTGTAAGCCAGGAGATGAGGTCGTCGTCACCGATCCCATGTATTACCCCTTCTACAGGGCTGTGGAGATGACGGGAACAAAACCCCTCTACTGGCCCCTGGAGATGGAGGAGGGATACCGCTTCGACATCGAACGCCTAAAGGAGTTGATAACGCCTCGGACGAAGCTCATCTTCGTCTGCAACCCCCACAACCCCTGTGGGAGGGTGATGACGGAGGAGGAGCTCCGAGGCATAGGGAAGGTGGCCGTGGATCACGGCCTGACGATCCTCGTCGACGAATTATGGGAGGATATAATCTTCGATGATAGACGGCACATAACCCTGGCGTCGCTCAGCCCCGAATTCGAGGAGAGAACCATGACTGTCTGGGGCTTCTCAAAGACCTATGGCGTCGCAGGCCTACAGATGGGATACCTCTGCGCAACGAATAAGGAGATGATGGAGGAGCTCCGAGGCATCGCCCAGGGACTCCTCAGGGGAACCTCAACTCTGTCGAGGGCAGCCGCCAAGGTGATGCTGGATGACACCCTGAAATGGTGGCGTGAAGCCATCATGGAGCATTTGCATCGAATCAGAGCCATCTGTGAGAAGCGCTTCGCAGAGATTCCAGGCGTCGAGGTTCCTAAGCTGGAGGGAACCTACCTGATGTTCCCCAGGTTCAACTATGGGATGAGCAGTGAGGAGCTTGAGGAGTATCTGTTGAGGGAGGCGAGGCTGAGGTTCACGGCTGGAACCCACTTCGGCTCGAGGGGTGAGGGGCATCTAAGGATGTGCATCGCAACCAGTGAGGCCATAATAAATGAGGTCTTCGACAGATTGGAGAGGGCTTTGGAGAAGTTAAGGTAGACCCCTAAGCCCCCTGCTCTTTCTAAGACCCCTCATCTTCTTACCTGCGCTCGTCAAACCCCTATAGACTCTACCCCTCGGTGGTTTTGTCTCCTGCTTAGGCTTAGGAATCCTTATATCCTCCTCCCTCGCCTTAGCGATCCACTCCCTCAGCATCTCAACATTCTCCGGATGCGTCGACCTCCTCCTCGGATCGACGGGGACTCCAAGGCGTCGAGCCTCATCTGGTGTTATGCCAGCCTCCCTAAGCTCACCGAGGGAGAATCCCCTCCCAGCCCTGGTTCTATGCCCCCTCTTAACTATGGGTGAGATGAGCCTCGTCAACCCAGTCACCTATATGACTTCTGCCTCCTCCTCCTAGCCCCTGGCCCCCCAAACTTCTTAGGCTCCTTCCGCCTGCCGTCTCCGACCAGCATCGATCGATCGTATTCCCTGAAGATGTCGAGGAGCTTCTTACTCTTAAACCACCTCACCAGGCCTCTTGCGATGCCCATCCTCGCCGCCTCAGCCTGGCTTAGGAAGCCTCCCCCCTCCACTTTCACCCTTATGTCAACCCGTTTAACGAAGTCGTCTCCAGCGAGGAGGAGGGGCTCCATGATCTTCTCCCTCGCTATCTGAGGCTGGTAGAGGTGGATGGGGATGTTGTTTATGCGCACACGGCCCTTACCCTCAGTGATCAGCACCCTCGCAACAGCCGTCTTTCGCTTACCGGTCACCAATATCTGCTTCGGCACCCTCTATCGCCTCCACCCTATACTCTCAGCGATCTCACCCACGGTGATGTAGGGCCCCCTGAGGCGGTTGACATGGGCCTCTGGGATCGTCTTCATCTCCACATCCTGGAGCTCCTCTGGGACGCCTATATGAACCCTCAGCCTCCTCAGGGCCCTCTTACCCCTCCACTCCCTGTAGGGGAGCATGCCCCTAATGGTCTTACGCACAATCCTGTCAGGCCTCCTCCAATGTATAGGGCCCCTCCCCTGCCCACCCACCTCCAGAAACTCCTTATACTTCTCGATGACCCTCAGCCTCTTACCCGAGACCACAGCCTTCTCAGCGTTCACGATCTCGATCCGCTCCCCCTCCAAAAGCCTCTTGGCTACTATACTCGCCATCCTACCAAGGATCAGCCCCGAGGCGTCGATGACACTTCTCTTCATCCCAGACACCGTGGGCGCACATCACGTCAAAGGCCAAAACCTAATAAAGGTTTTCTCACCTCTCATCACCCAAGTGATTGGGTGATGAGAGTCGAAGCCGAGACCACCTATCACAGAGACAAGATATATGTTCCAAGGGAAGTGAGGGAGAAGCTGAGGCTGAGAGATGGAGACCGTATATGGATAGAGATACTCAACGAGGATGAGGCCCGCCTAGTCATCGTTCAACGTGTTGAGGCCTCTAAGAGACTTTTGAAGAGACTTCAATCTCCACCCGATCTTGGACGTGTAATGGGGGAGCTTCGACGGGAGGCTCTCTATGAGGATATTAATTGACACAAACATCCTGATCCACGCCTTCAATCGATCAAGCCCCCATAGGGAGAAGGCCTCAAAAATCCTGATTAAGGCCCTCAGAGGGGACATCAAGGCGGTCATATCCCCACAGATTCTCTATACGAATTCTACTCCATCTCAACAAATCCCAGGAGGGTGGAGAGGCCGCTATCCCCAGAGGAGGCGGCGGCCATATGCCTAGACCTCTGGAGCACCCCCAATATAGAGAAGATCATGTCCACATCCACAACCCTTAGAGAGGTCTTCAAACTCGCTGGAGAGCTGGGATTGAGGGGTGGAACGATCTTCGACTGCCTTCTAGCAGTCACAGCTAAGGAGAATGGTGTAAAGACCATCTACACCGAGAATGAGCGAGATTTCAGGAGATTCACCTTTCTCAAGGTGGTTAATCCGCTGAGAGGCGCTGAAGCTTAAAGAGTTATATTGAGCATCTATATCTCTCAGGAGAGGAGGCTTCTAGATTGAGGCCAGCAATAATCGTCATAGACATCATAAAGGACTTCACAACAGGCGTCCTCGGAAGCGAGAGGGCGAGGAGCATCATACCAAGGGTTAAGAGACTCCTCGACGAGGCTCGGGGGAGGGGCATCCCCATCATCCATGTCACCGACGCCCACATCGAAGACGATAGGGAGTTCCAGCTCTGGCCAAGGCATGCCGTCGACGGAACCCCTGGAGCCGAGATCGTCGAGGGGTTAAAGCAGCCTGGGGATTATCACCTGAAGAAGCGTCGATACAGCGCCTTCTACGCCACAGGCCTCGACGCCCTGCTAAGAGAGCTGGACATCGACACCGTCATACTCACAGGCCTCGTGACAAACATCTGCGTCCAGCATACCGCTGCCGACGCCTTCTTCAGAGGCTATAAAGTCATCGTAGTCGAGGACTGTGTTGAGGCTCTCAGTGATGAGGCTCATAGAGGGGCGTTGAAGTATATGCGTGAGATCTATGGAGCTGAGGTTGTCAGCTCCCAGGAGCTCCTAAATCGCCTGGGTGAGGGGCCATGACCCGCTTCTTCATCGCCTCATTGGAGGAGATCAAGGAGGGGAAGACAACAGACATATACTTCGTCAGAACAAGGCAGATACTCAAGGCTAAGGGCCTCGACAAGGTGAGGGTCGTAGCCGAGGTGACGGTGAGCAAACTCCCAGACAACTCACCCTGGGCGGTGCTATGCGGCGTCGAGGAGGTCGCCCACCTCTTCGAGGATATCCCCGTCGACGTCTATTCGCTGCCCGAGGGAACAATCTTCACCCCAGAGGATGAGAGGGGCTTCAGGATGCCGATAATGGTCATAGAAGGCCCCTACTACGAGTTCTGCCACCTCGAGACTCCGCTGCTAGGCTTCCTCTGCCAGGAGTCCGGCGTCGCCACGAGGGCTGCGAGGGTGAGGAGGGCCGCCGGCGATAAGCTCGTCGTCGCCTTCGGTATACGCCGGATGCATCCAGCCCTCGCTCCAGCCCTCGACCGAGCGGCCTACATCGGAGGACTCGACGCAGTCTCAAGCCTTAAGGGGGCTGAGGTCATCGGCCGAAAACCCGTTGGGACGATGCCCCACGCCCTCATCATCCTCTTCGGAGACCAGGTCGAGGCCTGGAAAGCCTTCGACGAGGTTATGCCACCAGATGTTCCAAGGGTCGCCCTGGTCGACACATACTTCGACGAGAAGATTGAGGCCGTAAAGGCCGCTGAGGCCCTCGGGGGACGCCTATACGCCGTGAGGCTCGACACCCCAGGGTCGAGGCGTGGAGACTTCGCCGAGATCATAAGGGAAGTCCGATGGGAGCTCGACATCAGGGGCTTCAAAGACGTCAAAATCTTCATCTCAGGAGGCCTAACCGAGGAGTCGGTTCGCCGCCTCGGAGAGGCTGGCGCCGACGCCTTCGGGGTTGGAACCTACATCAGCGGCGCCCCGACGATAGACTATGCCATGGACATCGTGGAGGTTGAGGGCCGCCCAGCGGCGAAGAGGGGGAAGCTCGGAGGCAGGAAGCAGGTTTGGAGATGTCCGGAATGCCTCACATATAGAGTTGAGCCATGGGGCTCCCCGAGGCCGAGGTGTAGCCGCTGTGATGTGGAGATGGAGGAGATGCTTAAGCCCCTGGTCAAGGGCGGGGAGATCGTCGCCTCACTGCCTAAGCCTGGGGAGATCAGGGAGTATGTCCTTAGTCAGCTTGGGAGGCTGCCCTAAACTTATTTAACTAAATTTAGGTTTTTCTAATTAGAAATGTCCAAGAAGCGGTATAGGTATCATACCGTGAACCTCCCTGAGCCTCTGGCAGAGAAGATCAGGGAGGTCATCAGAAGTGGTAAGCATGGATATACGAGCATACCCGAATTCGTGAGGAGCGCCGTTAGGAAGTATCTAAGGGAGCTGGGATACCTAGAATGAGGCGTCTATCAACCGGCTTCGGCCCCCTCGACCAGGTGCTGGATGGAGGATTCCCAGCTGGAGCCCTCACCCTCATCTACGGAGAGGCTGGGACTGGGAAGACAATCATAGCGGCCTCAGCCATAGCACAGTATCTCGCATCGAATCCGGGGGGTAAGGCCTACTACATCGACGCCGATGGGAAACTCCCCATAGACCTACTACTCGACCTGACTGGAGATGAGGATACGCTTAGACGCCTATACATCTGGAGGCCTCAAAGCCTCTGGGAGCAGACCCTCATCGCAGAGAGGCTCCCAGACCTCGCCCACGGTGAGCCCATAGTCTTCGACTCCATCACGGGCCTCTACCGCCTCAAGGCGGCTGAGGGGGCTTTCAGGGCCAGTAAGGAGCTAAACCATCAATTGGGCTTCCTCGCCGAGGCTGCGAGGCGTGGAGGCTCCCCGATCCTACTTCTTGGACAGGTTCACAGCATCCTCGAGCCTCCAGGTGGGGTGGAGCCCGTCGCCGATAGGCTTCTACGATACTGGTGCTCCACAATCCTCCGCCTCGAGAGGGTGAGGGATGCCATCCGGAGGGCTGTGAGGGAGAAGCCTAAACCTGAGAGGAGCTGCCTATATCGGATAGGCCAGGGCGGCCTCATGGAGGCTGATAGATGAGCCTCATCGAGTTGATCGTTGAGACTCTGTATCTCTACCTCCCAGCCTATGTAGCCAACGCCGCCCCCGTCCTCTTCGGCGGTGGAAGACCCCTCGATGGGGGGCGCCTATGGATTGATGGGAGACCCATACTTGGAGGCCACAAAACATTCAGAGGAGTGTTCTCAGCTCTAATCCTTGGAACCCTAACGGGATTGGCTCAGGCATATACACCCCAGAATCTCCCCATAGACCTCCCCAGGCTCCCACCCCCCATCGGCCTCCTACAATCGGTGGGAGCCATCCTCGGTGACCTACTCAACTCCTTTCTAAAGCGGCGGTTAGGCCTAAAACCTGGGTCGATGCTCCCCCTCCTCGACCAGCTCAGCTTCATCCTCACAGCCATAGCCCTCTCGTATCCCCTTCAGAGGCCTACCCCAGGTCGGGTCGTTGCTATACTGCTCCTAACCCTCCTCCTACACCCCCTAACAAACTATGTGGCCTATCTAATCGGGTTGAAGGGGGAGCCCTGGTAGAGACAAAAGGATAAATGGATTAAAAGACATTTATCCCTCGATGACCCTCCGCATACAGATCGATGAAAGGCTGGAGAGGGAGTTCAGGAGACTCGCCATGCAGAGATTCGGCTATTGTAGAGGCGCCCTAAAAAGGGCGGCTGAGGAGGCTATAATGGATTGGGTTTCAAAGGTGAAGGGAGCTATGGTTTCCTTCGGGGGCGACCCCGTTGAGGCCATAGATGGACTTCTCTCAGACATCGACATCGACGCCTTGGAGCTTCAGCATCAAGCCATGAAGCTATGGCTCACAAAGGTGTTGGGAGATGTATCTCGTTGATACCAACATCTTCCTAGAAGTTCTGCTTGGTAGAGCGAGAAGGGATCGATGTAAGAGCTTTCTCAGGGAGCTGAGGGATGGGCGGAGAAGGGGGATCGTCACCGATTTCACCATCCACTCGATCATAGTCATAATGGATAGGCTGAGGAGGCTGGGGGAGCTTAGGGTCTTCCTCAGAAGCCTCCTCGGCTATAAAGGTCTCCACATCTATCAGACAACCCTATGGGATGAGGTTAAGGCCGTAGAGATGGCTGAGAGATGGGGATTGGATATGGATGACGCCCTCCAATACTCATCGGCGCTGACGGCTGGGGTGGAGGCGATAGTATCCTACGACAAACATTTCGACGGATTGGAGATTCCAAGGATAGAGCCTTAATCATAAAAAATGATGATGCCTAAAATAGTCGATTCTCCACCTCTCTATGCGTCTCTATTATTCTCCCAGAGTAGTTGAGGATGAAGCCCTCCGGATAGGCTTTGAGGAAGTGGGTCATCGCCTTGAAACCTGTGCAGTGGCAGGGCGACACCAATCTTAGGTTGTAGGGCTTCAAAGCCTCCAGAGTCCTCCTGATATAGGCGTCATCCCTCCCTATGAGGTGTAACCCCCCTATGACGCCGTAGAACTCCCTGAAGCCTCCGAGCCTTGAGATATGGTTTAGGGTGTTCACTATCCCCGAGTGGCAGCATCCCGTGACGACGAGGGGGCCTCGACCCTCGACATTCATCCAGAGGGAGAGGTCATCCCATATCAGGTCAGCCTGCTCCTCTCCGTCGACTATGATTATCCGTCTGCCCCCCCTCGATGGTGGGGGGACGTTCTCGAAGCTCTCTCTGGGTATCTCCCCCGTGGTCCACACTCCAGGCGCCACCTCGGTGGGCTTCCTCGTCAGCCTGACCTCTCCTCCAGCCTCCTCTATCTCTGCGATGCCCTCACCCTCTGGGACGCCCACCTCCATTCGTCTTCCGGTTTGATCCTCGAAGAATCTGGGCTGGAAGGTGTGGGGATGCCCATAGACCTTCACTCCCCCAATCTCCCTGACGGCTTCGACGAGGGCTGCTGTGTGGTCGAGGTGGCCGTGGCTGATGACGAGGGCCTCCACCTGGGCGAGAGAAATCTTCATCTCCCTAAGGTTGTGGAGGAAGGCCTCCCTATCTCCACCGGTGTCGAAGAGGATGCGATGCCTCTCCCCCTCACAGTCCTCATATTCTATGAGGAAGGATAGGCCCCAGTGCCCCCATAGATTCGTCTCATAGGCCATGTTATCCGCTATGGTTATGATCTTGAGACCCCTTATCGCCTTCATCTCCTCTAAACTCTCCTCCACGTCGATTTAGGGTTTGACCCATCCCGAGGCCCTTTGAGGCGGAATCTACTTTAGTGTTCATCCCCCTCTATTCATGGGTCGGTGGATTTGCCTCGGAGGAGGAAGATGCTCGCCGCCGACGAGGAGCTGGCCAACAAGATAGTGGAGATGGCTAAGCGGAGGGGGGCGACGGTCTTCCAGACTGTGAACCTCATCCTCGAGCAGGCTCTGAGGGCTGAGGAGATGGGTATCTCCCTCAGGGAGGTGGTGGATAAGCGTTGGATGCTGGAGAGGGCGAGGGGCCTCGGCCTCGTCTTCGCCCCCGAACGCCTCCTCTACGAGATGGTTGACCTCGCCTATAATAAGGCGAGGAGGAGGGCCTCGAAGATATGGCTTGAGATCGGTCGATGGTATGGTGAATACTTCTCCGATAAGGAGGAGCCCTTAAAGGCGGTGGAGGAGGCCCTGGAGCTCCTAACCTTCGGCAACTCCTATTATTCGCTTAGGGATGAAGGCGACGAGGTCTCCCTCTCCATAGTCGGCGACCGATTCACCGAGGGCTACACGGAGGCCCTAAGCCTCTTCATCGAGGGCGTCTTCAAGGCCTTAGGCTATGACGCCGACTCCAGGGAGGTCTCCAGGGGAGCCATCCACTATCGATTTGGGAGGGTGAGCGATGATTAAGGGGGTGAAGGATACAAAGCTCCTTGTGGTCCCAGCGGAGCTGGCTGATAGGCTTAAGGAGGTGGCTGTGAGGCGTAGGGTCTCCCTCTCATCCTACGTCGCCTCCATACTGAGGGAGGCCCTAAGGGCTGAGGAGATGGGTGTCACCCTCGGGGAGGCCCTCAACCTCTATCGGATGATGGAGATTCAGAGGGGAGCCGGAGTCCTCCAGGCTCCCAGGACGGCTCTCCAACCCCTATTGTCAAGAGCCTATAGGGAGGGAGGTGAGGAGCTTAGGGATCTATGGTTTAAAGCGGGTAGATGGTATGGCCGGTATCTGAGGACGAGGCTTGGCGGCGAGAACCCTATAGGGTTCTTGGAGGAGGTTTTAAGGCATCACTGGAACCTCGACGAGGTCTCCCTCAGGGGTGACGACCTGGAGCTCCTCGTCTCCCTCGTCTCCTTCACCCTCTCCAGGGAGGGGACGGAGCTCCTCGCCTGCTACATCTCAGGGATCCTCCACTCCCTCGGCTTCGAGGAGGAGGATCGCTCCATCCTCGAGGGCTTGGCTAAGATGCGCTTCCGGCGGAGGCCTGGATGGAGCCTTAAGACCCAATAATCTAATCTCGAATCCCGGGGGATGTCAGAACTCTTTTTAGGGTTTAGAACCCGATCACTATGGGAGTGGAGTTGGGGGTCTTTCTCCTCGGCGTAGGCAGCGGTGGAGTGAACATCCTCTCAAGAGCCTATATAGAGTATGACACCATCAGGAAGTCCGCCTCATTCTGCTTCTGCATAAACTCCAGTGAGAGGGATTTCAGGAGGGTTAGGGAGCGCTTCAAGAAGGCTCACATGAAGCGTATGCCCAAGCGCTTCGTGATGAGGGTTGTAGGCCCAGGCTTCGGAGCAGGTAAGGATGCCGAGAAGGGCCTCGAGATGTATAGGGAGGAGAGCACGAAGATACTCGACGAGATCGAGGCCATCTACAATAAGCATAGATTCGCCATAGGCTTCTCCATAGGCTGCCTAGGAGGAGGCTTCGGATCACTCACCCTCGCCGAGGTCACGAGAGACGTGGCCAGCAGGCTGGGGATACCCATCATACCCATGGCGACGCTCCCGAGACGTGGGGAGGGGGAGCTCCTGCTGGAGAATGCGAGGAAGGGTTTGGCTCATCTCATCGAGTTTGGATTACCCCCGATCCTATATGACAACGAACGGGCAGGCGTATACAGCCCCTCCATAGGCGTTGCGATGATGATGGCTAACAGGGTGATAGCTGGCACCATTGCAGGCCTCGTCGATGCGGTTGAATACAGCGAATTCGCCGTTCCGCCCATCGACATCAGAGATGTAACCCGCATCATCAAACGTGACTGCGCAGTCTTCACATCCATGAGAACCGAGGATGTCCACCTACTCAAATCATGGAAGGAGTATCTCATGAGGCGAAACCTATCCCTCGAGACCGAGCCCATAGACAAATCATCAGTCTTCTGCATCTTCCAAGGACCAGAGTTCCCCAAGACCATCGCAGACGACATATCAAAGTACCTTAGATGGAGATACAAGGCCAGAGACGCCATAACATCAGCCCTCGAGGGGGAGGCCTTCAAGGAATACTCCATAACGGCATTGATCTACGGCATGTCCCTCGAAAAGATAAAGCCGAAGCTGGAGCCGATGAAGTCACTGAAGGAACGCCTCTTCGGATAGCTGTTAAGGGTCGTCAATCCCCTCTTGCCAAGATCACTTAAAGTTCAATAGCCTTAACCCCAATCCTTCACCCATTCAACTTAAAATAAAGAAAAACACCTCAGAGACGTCGAGTGAACATGCCCCTCAAATCCCACGCAAAATCGATAACCCAAAATAACGAGACATTACAACGCCTCCCAGATATACCTCAAAAAAAGAGATTGTATACAGAGAATCCCTTCTTGTTTACATAGCTTTAAATAGGACAGCCAAGTGAACCCGATCAGCAGCGAGGAGGGGGACTGGCTGAAGATCGATGCATACTACACCGTCCCCTACTACAGCCAGGTAGCAGCTGGAAACCCGATGACCCTACCACCTGACGCTCCTACGGGCACATGGACCTGGATCTGGTACGACTCCGAGGGTACACAGCTTGCCAACGGCACCTTCACCGTCCTCCCAGCTGTTGAGGTTCTCCTAGAGGAGAGGATCGCCTCCGTCGAGGAGTCCGTCGAAGCCCTCTCCGAGGATGTGGCCGGCCTCTCCGAGGACATCGCCGGAGTGAAGAGCGACATCGCAGCGCTGAAGAGCGATGTAGCTGCGGCTGCCTCTGCGGCTGAGGAGGCTAAGACGGCTGCCAGCGGATTGACGCCGCTCATCTACGGAGCCATAGGAGTCTCCCTAATCGCAGCTCTCGCAGCCATGGTGTCCCTAATCCAGATCAGTCGGAGGATCGCCGGCTGATCTGGCTGAGAACCCTCCTTTCTTTTCTTTAAGCGGTTTAAAGAAATAGGGTGTTTAATTCTTTGAGATGGTCTTCACGAAGGCCTCCACGAGTCTTATGGTGTTCTCGAAGTCCTCTATATGGGCTATGGCCGCTGGGCCGTGGATGTATCTGCATGGAACAGCAACCGTTCCGCTGGGGACACCCCTCTTTGAGAGGTGTATGGCTCCTGCATCTGTTCCGCCCATAGGCATCTCCTTAAACTGGTAGGGTATCCCCTCAGCCTCAGCCGCCTCGATGAGAGTTCTAAGAACCTTTGGATGGGTTATCGTCGCCCTGTCTACGATGGTGATCACCGGGCCATGTCTAAGCCTCGCCGACATCTGATGAGGCTTGGAACCTGGGACGTCGGCTGCGAAGGTTCCCTCCAGCGCCAGGGCGTATTCCGGCTCAATCTGCCAGGCTGCCGTTCTCGCACCCCTTAGGCCGACCTCCTCCTGAACCGTTCCAACGGCGGTGAGGTTCACATCTGTCTCGCAGAGCCTCTTGAAGGCCTCGACGAGAACCGTGCAGCCAGCCCTGTCGTCGAAGGCCTTACCCATTAGGTAGCCGTCTCCCAGCTCGGTGAAGGAGGTGTCGAAGACCCCTGTCATCCCTACATGGCATCCCCTATTCTCGGCTTCCCCCCTGCTTCCGGCGCCTATGTCGATGAAGAGCTCCTCGAGTGGGACGACCTTCCTACGTTCCTCCTCCTTCATTATATGTGGAGGCTTCGTTCCGATGATTCCCCTAAGCTCTCCCCGCCGACCTCTCAGCCTAAATCTCTGCCCTGGAAGTATCCGCTCAGCTATTCCGCCTAAGGGGTGGAATCGTAGGAAGCCCTCCTCCTCTATGTGGGTGATGAGGACTCCGACCTCATCCATGTGGGCTGCCAGCATCACCAGAGGCCCCTCGCCGACGTGGTGGAAGAAGATGTTGCCAAGCCTATCCACCTCAACCCTATCGGCGTAGCCCTCCAGCTCTCCTCTCAGCAGCTCCCTGACCTCCCCCTCATATCCTGGAGGTCCATAGGCCTCTGAGAGCCTCTTCAAGAGCCCTACATCCATAGCTGTCACCTCAGAGGCCTTATCGCCTCGAAGTTATTAACGGCATCGAAGGAGCGGAAAGGATGTTAAAGGGGGAGGGGGAGAGTATAGATGGATTGAGAAGCCGTATAATAATCCCCCTACTCCTCCTGGAGCTCCTCTCCCTCAGCCTCCTCATCGCCTATATGCCGAGGGGATCACCCATGGATGTAACCCTCAACTGGGCCTCCCACTGGGGTGGGGAGGCGAGGGAGTATGCCAGGGCTATGATCCTCTGCCATGGATACCTATACATCACGGGGTCGACGGAGAGCGTAGGCGCAGGTAAGAGAGACATCTTCCTATTGAAGTATACACGGGATGGAAGCCTCATCTGGAATCGAACCTGGGGTGGTGAGAGCTATGACATGGGTCGAGCCATAGCGACGGATGGACGCCACATCTACGTCGCCGGACTATCCTACATGGGTGATGAATCCAAGGCGGTTCTATTGAAGTATGATGGGGAGGGCCGCCTCCTCTGGTCGAGGCTGTGGGGTCCACCGGATGGGGCGATAGGGAGGGCCGTCGCCGTCGATCGGAGGGGAGACATCTATGTCGCCGGATACATCGGCGGCGTGGTGAGGGGATACAGCAGGATCTTCCTACTGAAATATGCATCAGATGGAGACTTGCTGTGGAATAGGACCTGGGGTGAAACCGGTGGAGACTACTGCTGGGCCATAGCCCTCGACGACGGCGTATATCTAAGCGGCACGACGACTCCAAGCCCCTATAGAACCGAGATGCTCCTCATCAAATTCAGCTTCGAAGGCGACCTCATATGGGTGAAGAGCTGGGGGGCAGGCGTCCAGAACTATGGATGGGCCCTCACCGTGAGTCGAGGACGCATCTACCAGGTTGGCTTCACCCAGAATGTTCAGGGAGACGCCGACGTCGCCCTCCTCTGCTACGATAGGGAGGGGAATCTCCTCCACATCTCGATATGGGGTGGGGTGGGCGAGGACTATGGATGGGCCGTGGCCGCCGCAGGCCCCTACCTATACATAGCGGGCCACACCTATAGACGGGAACCCTACGAGTGGAATGACGCCCTCATAATAAAATGCACGAGGAGGGGGGAGCTCCTATGGAATAGAACATGGGGAGGGATGGGGAGCGACATAGCTAGAGCCGTCGTGATAGATGGAGACCACATATACATCACGGGCATAACCTACGGCCTAATGAGAGGTGGACAAGCCTTCCTCGCCGGATACACCTCCCCGAATAGGGGTTTCACAACCATAGCTAAGCTCGCCGCCGCCTCCACCGCCATCAACACCCTCGCAATAGCACTTATATCTGTGAGGGCATTTAAGCTCTCAAAAACTCGTCGAGCCTAATGGTCTTCAGCTCCCTTCATAGTATAGAGCTGCCGCAAACAAGCCGTGGAGCAGTCGATGAGGGCTTAAACCTGCTGGAGCAGACGTTGGAGGATGTTGAGAGACATCTCGGCTTCCAAAGGGTGGATAGGGCCGCCACTTTTATATGCCGAATATGGTGTAATATCTGTAATGCCAGTCATTACAATCAGGGTTGGGAGGGAGCTTAAGGAGCGTATGAGACGTCTCAGCCATATAAATTGGAGCGAGGTTGTGCGAGAGGCCATTAAGAGGCGTATAGAGGAAGAGGAGGAGAGAAATCTCGCCGAGGCGGTTCTGATAAATGAGAGGCTGAGACGTAAGGCTCCCGAGGGCTGGAATAGCGTTGAGGTGATTAGACGTTGGAGGTCGTTGCGGACGCCTCGGTGATAGTTAAATGGTTCATAGAGGAGCAGGACAGCGACAAGGCCCTAATTCTAAGGGATCGACACATATCGGGTGAGATAACCATATCCCTACCGGAATTAGCCCCCTACGAGATCCTCAACGCCCTAAAGTGGAGTCGAGTATATGATGAGGGGGAGCTGAGGCAGATAGGGGTCTCCCTCAATAAATATGGCTTCAAAACCTATCCCCTAACAGGGGAGTTGAAGAGGGAGACCATAGAGATAGCCATGAGATTTGATGCAACCATCTATGACGCCAGCTATGTGGCGTTAGCTCGCCATCTAGACACGACTCTATACACGGCGGATCAGGGGTTGATCAGGAAGATCCGTCTCCCCTCTATAATACCCATATCGGAGTTCAAGTGAATATCAAAGCCTTTATTAACCACCCCAACACCTCTTCTCCAACCACCTTGAGATGCGTGTATTAGATTGAGGTTTGATGAGCTACCCATAAGCGATGAGGTGAAGCGGGGAATCTCCGACCTCGGCTTCACCGATATGTTCCCAATACAGGAGAGGGCTATCCCCCCACTGTTAGAGGGGAGGGATGTCATCGGGCAGGCGAAGACTGGGACGGGGAAGACCGCCGCCTTCTCAGTCCCCCTCATCGAACGTCTAAACTGGAGTTTAAGGATGGTTCAGGCCCTGATCCTGACGCCGACAAGGGAGCTGGCCCTACAGGTGGCAGGCGACATAAACGCCCTCGCCAGATACACGCCTCTAAGGGCCTCAGCCATCTATGGAGGCGTATCGATTAGGAGGCAGATCGAGGAGCTCCGGAGGGGTGTCCAAATCGTCGTTGGGACGCCTGGAAGGGTGATAGACCATCTGAGGAGGGGAACCCTCAACCTCAGGGCTGTCCGCATAGTTGTCCTCGATGAGGCTGACAGGATGCTGGATATGGGCTTCATAGACGACATCGAATATATACTGCGAAGGTTGCCGAGGCGTAGACAGATGAGCCTCTGGTCAGCCACCATCGACGCCAGAACCAGGAGGCTTTCAAGGCGCTATATGCCGAGGGCTGAGATGGTCATAGTCAGCCGAGATGAGATCGCCCTGGAGGAGATCGATCAGAGATATCTGAGGGTCTCACCCTATGAGAAGCTTGAAACCCTTGAGAGGCTTCTGGATCACCTCTCAATTCGGAGGGCCATCATCTTCTGCAGAACCCGTAGGGGGGTTGAGGCCCTGACGAGGAGGCTTAAAAGAGACGGCTACGATGCCGAGGCCCTACACGGCGGCTTCACTCAGGCTCGACGTGAAGAGGTTCTCAAAGCCTTCAGGGAGCGCCGCCTCAGCCTCCTCGTGGCGACTGAGGTGGCTGCGAGGGGACTCGACATAGAGGGTGTCCCCCACATCATCAACTACGACATCCCCAGAGACCCCCTGATGTATTTCCACCGCATAGGGAGAACCGCCAGAGCCGGAAGAAGGGGGACAGCCATCACCCTCGTCTCCTACGACGAAGAAACCGAGCTCCAACGAATAAAGGCCCTGACAAGAACCCAGATAAAGAGGATGATGCTACCCCCAGAATTCCTCCTCTAACCACCTATCGCATAGCGGAGCGCCTTCTCCGCATGTATCCTGGCGGTGTCGAAGAGTCTCACCGATGTATGCTCAGCCGTCACGAGGAGAGGTATCTCAGTGCAGCCGAGGACGACGCCCTCAGCACCCCTCTCCACCAAGTCATCTATTATCCTTAGGAACTCCCTCCGAGACTCGTCTCTGAGCATCCCCCGAGCCAGCTCCTCGAAGATAACTCGGTTCACGTAGATCCTATCCTCCTCAGGTGGCACCAGAGCCTCGATCCCATGCCTGGCCAACCCCTCCCTGTAGAAGGGGCGCTCCATGGTGAACCTTGTCCCCAATAGGCCTACGGTCTTAATGCCCTCCTCCAGGATCGCCTCAGCCGTGGCGTCGAGGATGCTGATGAGTGGTATAGGGGACTCAGCTGAGAGTTCATCGAAGAGTATATGCATCGTATTGGTGGCTATGACGGCGAAGTCCGCCCCAGCGGCGGCGAGGCTCCTCAACCCCTTAAGGAGCTCCCTCCCGATGCTCCTCCAATCCTCCCTCTCCATCCAGTCTATGAACCTCTGAAAGCTGACGCTGTATATGATGATCTCGGGATAGCCGTGATCCCCATAGAGCTCCTGATACCTCCTTACAATATGTAGATAATAGACGACCGTCGACTCCGGGGTTAGCCCACCCAAAATCCCGATCCTCTTATACATAATAATCTCTTACTTCAACTTCAATTAAAGTCTGTTTCATGGTTTCAAGGAGCATCGAGTGCATTCAGTCCTCGATCCTTATGTGATCCCGATCGATGTGGGCGAAGC